>JBDRAM010000116.1:0-9287 GCA_043823785.1 Candidatus Omnitrophota bacterium | reverse complement strand
AAGGCTCAATCGTTACGCGAAAGAGATAGAAAGGGAAATCAGTGAAATATCAGGAAGCTGTCAACAGAGCGAATGTCCTGGTGCTAAGCGACGACAGGCTCGTACAGAAGTCGCTTTATGAGATGCTTTGCCGTGCAGGCTATACTGTTGACGTTGCCGGCTCAATTGAAGAGACCCTCAACTACCTTAACGAGAATCCCCACAGAGTAGTCCTCGCCGACGCCATAGAAACCGGCCACAGCCTTTTAAAATTATCGAAGAAAAACAAACACCACTGCCCTGTAATAATACTCGATTCTTACGGAAACATAGATTCTGCCGTCGAAAGTATCAAAAGAGGCGCGTCGGATTATATCGCGAAGCCCGTCGAAGATAAAAATATAATAGACGCCATAGAAAAGGCGTTCTCATCTATACCACCCTCACTTTTTGAATTTGGATTTATAAAGAACCTTCTAAAGAAGGAAAAGATATATAATGGCATTGTCGGCTGCAGCCAGCAGATGAGTGATATATATTCTATAATCGAGCGTATTGCCAACACCAAGGCCACGATCCTTCTGCGCGGCGAAAGCGGAACAGGCAAAAGGATGATAGCTCATGCTATACACAAGGCGGATAAGAAGAGAAGAGACAAATCATTTATCGAGATATCATGCGGCGCGCTTCCCAAAGAGATAATAGAGAGTGAACTTTTCGGGCATACCAAGGGAGCGTTTACAGGCGCCATAAACGACCGCAAAGGGCGTTTTGAATTGGCTGATGGCGGCACGCTTCTTCTTGATGATATAGATTCTTTCTCACTGGACATGCAGGTTAAACTTTTGAGGGTATTGCAGGAGAGGGAGTTTGAGCGTGTCGGTGACCACAAGACCATGAAGGTCGATCTTCGCGTTATAGTAACAACAAATCAGGACCTCGAGAAGGCTATATCCGAAGGAAGATTCAGAGAGGATCTGTATTACCGCCTTAATGTAATATCTATAGATATACCTCCTTTAAGAGAAAGAAAAGACGACCTGCCTTTATTGGTCGAACATTTTGTCAATATACACTCAAAAGAGAACCACAAAAAGGTAAAGGAGATTTCGTCTGAGGTGCTTGGCATACTTATGGACTATAACTGGCCAGGCAACATAAGAGAATTGGAAAATATTCTCGAGAGGGCCGTTATCCTTGATATAGACGGAATAATAGATAGTGACGATCTGCCGGAGATAATCCTTAACGGCGTCAAGGTGCTTAGCGGCGATAGCAGCATAGAAGATATAAAAGATTTCTCTTCCTTAAAAGACGCCTTAAAAGAGCCGGAGAAGGTGCATATCTTAAGAGTGCTTCAGGAAGTCGGCTGGAACAAGAAAAAGGCAGCAAGCAAACTAGGCGTAAACAGGACGACTCTTTATAATAAACTGAAACGTTATAAACTCCTTTCACAGTGTGCCAAGGAATAGGCCTAATAATATCCCATGTTTCTAAAAGATATCCACTTTTCAGAGCTTGTTAATACACAAGACTGGCAGGCCATCCAGGATTCTCTCGCGGAAGTCCTTGAGATATCCATACGAACCTTTTCACTCGACGGAAAAATCATAACAAAGACCAGCCGCTCAAACCGTTTCTTGGAAGAGATCCTTCCTAAAGTGCGCAAGAATGGAGGGTTTTGCAAAGAATGCCTTCTTAGCAATAATGTAGAGAGCATAAGATATTTAAGCAAAGAAGTAAATATAAAATGTCCTTTTGGCATGAATACCTTTGTTATACCTGTTAAAGCGGCAGGAGAAAGGACAATAGCTTATCTTGTGATTGGGCCCGTAATACTAAGCGCGAGAAAGAATATCTTTGAGTATGCAGAAGACGCGAAAGAGATAGGTATAAAATTGGAGAAACTCTCCGACGCGCTTATAGAGATAAGCCTTTTCTCACACAGCAGGATAAACTCGGTCATAAATCTGGCTAAGAAGATATTTTCACATATCGCGCAGACAGAATACCACAAAAGGCGCCTGGCCGAGATAAGGCCTGAAGTAGTAGAGCTTGACCCTCTTTTTTCAAGATACTACGAAGAGAAGATACTTAATTCACTGCTCAATTCCTGCACCCTTGCGCTCGACGCTGATTCAGGCTCTGTTATGACGCTTGATACAAAGACCAAGATGCTCCATATAAAAGCCTCGACAAAACTTGACGATGATATAATAAGCAGGACAAATGTAAAAATGGGAGACGGCATAGCAGGCCTCGCGGCAGCTACTTCAAAAATGATCATACTTCCCAAGGACAAGGATCTAAGCAGCCTTTCCGGCAGGATGAAAAGAACTCATATCAAGTCTTCTATGATAGTTCCCTTTAGCAAAGCATATGACGATGATGTCTATGGTGTTATAAACCTGAATATAGTAAGAAAAGAAGCGGAGTTTTCTGAAAGAGACATCTTTCTGGTAAAAGAGTTGGTGCGTATGGCTAGCATAGCACTGACTCCCTTGAAGCAGATAGTAAAAGCCCCGAAGCCTTCCTGATTTTCTAATTTTTAATCTCTCCTTGACTTTATCGACTATTTACAATAAAATATCCTTGTCATACCTATCTATTATTAACTATAGACTATACCAGCCGAAGGCTGGCCAGCCTTCGGCTGAGACTATAAACTAACTTAATGTCATATATAGTATTCGCCAGGAAATGGCGTCCACAGAATTTTGATGATGTTATCGGGCAGGAACACATCACAACCACTTTAAAGAATGCCATAAAGCAGGATCGCGTTGCCCATGCCTATCTTTTCTGCGGGCCCCGCGGCATAGGAAAGACTACTACCGCCAGGATATTGGCAAAGGCCTTAAACTGCGAAAAAGGCTCTACCCCCACGCCATGCAATAAATGCTCATCATGCGAAGAGATAACCGAGGGAAGAAGCATGGATATCATAGAGATAGACGGCGCTTCAAACCGCGGCATAGATGAGATAAGAAACCTGAAAGAAAAGATAAAATTCTCGCCTCAATCAGGAAAATTCAAGGTCTATATAATAGATGAGGTCCATATGCTGACCCCCGAAGCCTTCAACGCTCTCCTTAAGACTCTGGAAGAGCCGCCTGCTCATGTGAAATTTGTTTTCGCGACCACGGCGGCATACAAGGTCATACCTACCATATTATCCCGCTGTCAGAGGTTTAACTTCCGCAGGCTTTCCAGCCAGGACATAGTAAAGAAGCTTAAAAATATCGCGAAGCAGGAGAAGGTAAAGGTCGAGGAATCGGCGCTTTTTACTATCGTAAGGGCAGCTTCAGGAAGCATGAGAGACGCGGAGTCTCTGCTTGACCAGATGGCGACGTATTGCAAAAATAATATCACTGCTTCCGATACCAACAAGGTGCTCGGTTCTATAGAGCAGTCGACGCTCTATGATTTTACTAAATGTATTATAGATAAGGATACCGCATCCGCGATAAAGCTTATAAATAAGATAATGGACGCAGGCGTAGATCCCGCGCAGTTTATACAGAATCTGATAGAGTATTTCCGAAACGCGATGCTTATAAAAGAGGGCAAGGATGTTATCCCCTTGCTTGATCTTACCAAAGATGAGGCAGAAAGAATATCAAAACAGGTAGAACCGCTTACGACCGAGGATATTCTCTACATAATCTATAGCCTTATAAATACCAGCAATACTATCCGCAGGGTCTCCTCGCCCAAGATAACCCTTGAGCTTTTGGCGGTTAAGCTGAGCCAAAAGGAGTCTATAATATCCATAGGCGAGATAATGCGAAGGCTCTCTGTGCTTGAGAAGGAGACAGGCAATACTTCTTTAAAAAAAAGAGTAGAATCTAAAGATTATCCTAAAAGCGCGGAAACGCCTAAGGCTGCCGCGAACATAACCGATGAAAAGCCTCCCCTATCCGGAAACGAATTAGAAAATACAGATACAAATGCAGACGCGTCTGATGATTCAGACGGCCTTGAGTCGGGGGCCGCGCTTTATCGTGTAAGAGAGGTCATGCCCCAGGTTATAAAGAACATGAAGCAGGAGAAGATATATGTATCCTCATGTCTTGCCGAAGGCAGGCTGTTAAGCTTTAAAAATAATAAGCTTACCATAGGTTTTTTAAAGAAGAACACATTCCACAAAGAGAATATTGAGAAGGCGCAAAATAAGAAACTGATAGAAGATCATCTCTCAAAACTGCTCGGCGCGAATACCAGGATAGAGATTGTTACTATAAAAGATGATAAGGGCCTTACTGCCGGTGAAGGGTCTGTTGATGATAAAAAAGAAGAAGCCCCGAGAAACCCTTTAAAAAAAGCACTTTCTGATCCCATAATAAAATCTGCCCTGGATATATTCGACGGCAGCATCATGAAGTTCTTTTAGGGGACCCTCCTCCGCTCTTTTAACACGTATACCACTGTAGAGCTACGGAGGGCAGGCGCTCCTCAACACATTTCCTATGGAAAAATATACTAAATCTATGCAAACGCTTATTCAGGGATTGACTAAGCTGCCCGGGATAGGCCCAAAGAGCGCCGAAAGAATGGCCTTTCATATATTAAGATTGCCGCACAGCGAAGCAAAGTCTTTGGCATATTCTATATTAAAGGTAAAGGAGAGTATTAAATTCTGCAAGATATGCGGTAACCTGAGTGAACAGGACGCGTGCGGTATATGCGGTGACCCATACAGAGATAAGACAGTTATCTGTGTTGTAGAGCAGCCTACGGATGTTGTATCTATACAGAAGTCAGGCGCTTTTAATGGGTTATATCATGTTCTCGGCGGCGCACTTTCGCCATTAGATGGGGTGGGGCCTGAGAACTTAAGGATATCAGAGCTCATAGCCCGAATAAAGACCAACAGGATAAAAGAGGTTATAATAGCCACAGGCTCAGATTCTGATGGCGAAACCACAGCGCTATATCTTTCAAGGCTGCTTAAGAAGGAGAAAACCAGCGTAACCCGCATAGCCTACGGCCTTCCTATGGGCAGTAGTCTTGAGTATGCTGACCAGGTAACCTTAGCCAAGGCCTTAAACGGCCGCGGCCCTATTTAATCTTGACATAGGGCTTATTTTTTAGTATAGTATTTTGCAATTGTCCCAAACCCTTGATAAGCAAGGATTAATATAGGTATACGTGTCAGAAATCCATCTAACCAGGTTAAAAACCTCATATTCTAACCTGGTTAGAAAGTGGCTATTTTAACCAGGTTAGAAAGTGGTTATTTTAACCTGGTTAGAAATAAACATATAAAAAAGGATAAAGAAGCGATGATAGAAGTACGTTGGCATGGACGCGGCGGACAGGGAGCCAAGACAGCTTCCCAGTTCTTGGCTGAAGCAGCTTTAGACGCCGGTAAGTATATCCAGGCGTTTCCGGAGTATGGCCCTGAAAGAGCCGGGGCACCTATAAAGGCATTTACCAGAATAGATGATGCTCCTATGACGATACACTGCAGTGTTACCAACCCCGAAGCGGTTGTGGTAATCGATCCTACATTGCTTGAGACAATCGATGTTACAGAAGGGCTTGGTGAGGACGGAGTGCTTCTGGTAAACAGCCCTGATGACCCTAAGGTTATAAGGGAGAAGCTTAAATTCAATAAAGGTAAAGTAGCGACGGTAGATGCTACAAAGATATCGCTTGAGACATTAGGCATACCTATGCCTAATACGCCGATGCTCGGGGCGCTTATAAAGGTAACGCCCCTTGTTACATTGGAGGCGCTTATCGGAAAGATAAGAGACAAGTTTCTGAAGAAGATAGGCGAGGAGAAGACCAATGCCAACATTGAAGGCATCAAGCGCGCTTATGAGGAGGCTAAAGTAGGATGAGCAAGCAAAGTCCTGAGAGAGCGAAGCGAATCGAAGGGAAAGGGTGGAAAGATATTCCTATAGGCGGGTTAATAGATAAGCCCGGTACGGCAAGAGAGTATAAGACAGGCGGCTGGAGGACGTTTAAGCCTGTTGTAGATAAGGAGAAATGTATAAACTGCCTTCAGTGCTGGATATATTGCCCGGATTCATCTATAAAGGCGATAGACGGCAAGATGGAAGGTTTTGATTATGACTATTGCAAGGGCTGCGGCATATGCGCGTCCATTTGCCCTGTAAAATGTATTAAGATGGAGAAAGAAGTTTAGTTTATAGTTTATAGTCTATAGTTTATAGAAAAACATAGTAGGAGAGAATGAAAAAACTTATTCCTTTAACAGGGGACCAGGCCGCTGCCCAGGCAATGCGTCAGATAGAGCCTGATGTAGTGGCAGCCTATCCTATTACGCCGCAGACAGAGATAGTGATGAATTTCTCACAGTTTGTGGCAGACGGGAAGGTAAAGACAGAGCTTATACCCGTAGAGTCAGAGCATAGCGCCATGAGCGCGTGTGTTGGATCCGCGGCCGCGGGCGCTCGCACCATGACCGCAACGTCGGCAAACGGACTTGCGCTCATGTGGGAGATAGTTTATATCGCTGCCTCAACCAGGCTTCCGATAGTTATGCCTGTGGTAAACAGGGCGCTTTCCGGGCCCATAAATATCCACTGTGACCATTCAGACACTATGGGCGCGCGTGATTCAGGATGGATACAGATATATTCTGAAAATGCCCAGGAAGTCTATGAGAATATTATAATGGCAATACGCATAGCAGAACATAAGGATATACTTCTTCCTATGATGGTCTGCCAGGACGGATTTATCACAAGCCATGGAGTGGAAGGCGTAGAACTTTTTCCTGATGAGGCTGTAAAGAAGTTTATCGGGGAATATAAGCCTATTATGCCTACGCTCTTAGATGTAGATAAGCCAGTTACATATGGGCCATTGGACCTGCAGGATTATTATTTTGAGCATAAGCGCCAGCAGGCAGAGGCTATGAAAAACGCGCTTTCTATAATACCTGATATTATGGGTGAGTTTAACAAGATATTCGGACGCAAGCACGACCTTGTAGAAGAGTATAAGCTTGATGACGCTGAAGTGGCTATTGTGGTATTGAGCTCAACAGCAGGCACGACAAAGGCTGTTGTTGATGATCTAAGGAAAAAAGGTATAAAGGCGGGGCTTTTACGTCCTTGCCTATTCAGGCCGTTTCCAAGCCAGAGGATAAGAGAGGCGCTTTCAAAAGTAAAAGCAGCGGCGGTTTTAGACAGGGCCGAATCTTTCTCAAACTGCGGAGGGCCGTTGTTCAATGATGTAAAGTCCGCGATGTATGATGGCGACGCAAAGCCTGTTTTAGTAAACTATATCTTTGGCCTTGGCGGAAGAGATATATTCATGCCTGAAATAGAGGGCGTTTACAAAGAATTGGTCGATATTACAAAGACCGGCAAGGTTAAATCATATATTAATTATTTAGGAGTAAGAGAATAATGGCGAATATTAAAGAACTTTCTAAGTTACCTGAACGTCTTGGCCCCGGGCACAGGCTATGCTCAGGATGCGGCGCGTCTATCGCGATAAGGCAGATGATGATGGGTGCGGGAACGGATCCTATTGTTGCCACTTGCGCTACCGGATGCCTTGAGGTAGCTACTACGATATATCCTTTTACAGCATGGAATATTCCTTTTATGCATAACGCGTTTGAGAATTCAGCGGCTACCGCAAGCGGAATAGAGACAGCGTACCGCGCGTTGAAGAAACAGGGCAAGATAAAGAAGGATATAAAGTTTGTGGCAATGGGCGGTGATGGCGGAACATACGATATAGGGCTGCAGTCTCTGTCCGGCATGCTTGAGAGAGGCCACAGAGTAGTCTATGTTTGCTACGATAATGGGGCGTATATGAATTGCCTAGCACTTTCTTCTTTAATAGCTACAAAAGACGGTCTTAAAAAGATTACTGAGATAAAAGAAGGCGAAGAAGTTTATGCTTTTGATATGAAAGCTCAGAAGCTGGTTTTAAAAAGGTGCAGTGGTGTATTTGATAATGGAGTAAAAGATGTATATGAGCTTGAGACTTTGCATCATTCCATTAAGGCGACTTCAAACCATCCCTTTTTAGTAGCCGTAGGAGCGGCCTCTGGTTCGGCAAGCTCACCACTTTTCGAACCATCCCGAGCGAAGTCGAGGGGCTGGCCGCGAAATGAAACAGGTGGAGTCGCTTGTCAAACTAAACCTAGAGTTTATATATGGAAAACACTAGAACAGGTTAAAATAGGAGATGAAGTCGTTACTTTAAAGAAATCAGAAGATGGTTTTGAATGTAAAGAAGTGGTAAGTATTAAGCTTATAGGTAAAGAGCCGACTTTGGATTTAAGGGTAGAGGACGAGCATAACTTTATTGCTAACGGCATTGTAGTCCATAATACTGGAATTCAGCGTTCAGGCGCTACGCCATGCGGCGCATCGACGACAACAGCGCCTGCCGGTAAAGAAAGCCATGGAAAGCCGCAGAACAGGAAAAACCTTACGGCGATAGTGGCAGCGCACAATATACCTTATGCAGCTCAGGCAAATATATCAAATTGGAATGACCTGGTTACAAAGTCGCAGAAGGCTTTTGCGGTAGACGGGCCGGCATTCCTGAATATATTCGCTTTATGCCACCGCGGGTGGAGATACCCCCAGGAGAACGGCGTGGCTATAGCCAAGCTTGCTACCGATACATGCTTCTGGCCTCTTTATGAGATCATAGACGGAAAGAAGATAAAGATTACATATAAGCCGAAAGAGAAGAAGCCTATCATAGACTGGCTTAAGACACAGGGTAGATTCAAGCATCTGCTTAAGCCGGAGAATGAGAAGGTAGTAAAAGCCATTCAGGAGAATATAGACTCTGAATGGGAGTATTTGCTTAAGCGTTCTGAAGGATAATGTCATTGCGGGGAGCCTCGTGTCGGCCTATCAGGCGACGAAGCAATCCCAAATATAAAGTTTAAGCCGTTCTTTTAAATAAAGGTTCTAGTTAACTTGATATAGTAGGAAATTCCTTTTTAAGTCGTTTAATATCAAGACATTAAAAAAACAAGGGTGAATATCACAGACAAATATGATATAAGATTAGTATGACAAAAAAGGAGAATCTGGCAGGTAAAGATACCCTGCGATATATTTTTCGAGATAATTGGGAAGATTTCAAGAAAAAATACCCCAAGTATGATATCCCGGATTATGATGAAGCGGTAAAGAAGATGCTGGGATGCGGAAGCAGGGAAAACGGATATGCCACATATCGATGTATGCACTGTGGTGAGCAGGTGGTAGTGGCCTTTAGTTGTAAAAGCAGTTTTTGTTTAAGTTGTGCCAAGAGTTATGTAGATAGGTGGGTTGACTATATTAGCAGCCACT
>JBDRAM010000115.1:0-12381 GCA_043823785.1 Candidatus Omnitrophota bacterium | reverse complement strand
TAGTTGCCGCAAGCGATGTGGAAGGCAAGGTAAATATAAGATTAGTCGATGTGCCCTGGCAGACGGCTCTTGAGGTCATAGTGAAAAACCAGGGGCTATCTTATGAGAAGATAGGTAATATCATAAGAGTTGTTACGCTTGCGAGCGTAGCTGTTGAGGAGCTTCAGAATGAGATATTTGTCCTTAATTATTCCAAGGCCAAGGATGTTGCTACGGCCATAGAGGATACGCTTTCAGAGCGCGGAAAGGTAAAATTTGACGAGAGGACCAACACGCTTATTGTCACTGATATACCTACAAATCTATACAAGATAAAACAGGTAGTTGAGCGCTTAGATAGAAGAACCCCGCAGATAGCTATAGAGGCAAAGATTATCGAGACTACCTTGGATGAGGATGAGAACTTAGGCATAAGTTGGACTATAGAGGCAAGCGCCACAGGCGCGGGTATTCCGACTACAATGCCATTTAAAAGAACGGGCAGCCATTTTTCGTCAAAGGCTACAGATTCTCTCACTCCCTATTTGCCTTTAGCAACCACGGGGTTTCCTACAAGTACAATACCGGCATTTCCATATGTAAATGCGAGTCTTTTTACATTTGGCACATTGGATTTTAGCGAAATGAGCGCTGTTTTAGAGATATTAAGCCAAAGAACTGATACAAAGATAATATCAAGCCCTCATACGGTTACTCTAGATAACCAAGAGGCAACAATCAATATAGGTTACTCCCTCTATATACCGGTATGGAGTGAGTCTGCTACAACAGGAAGACCGGTCTTTTCTGGCGTGAGTAAGACAGAATTAGATACAGGTATAATGCTTACTGTTACACCTCATGTTAATCAGGCGGGTGATATAGTAGTTGACTTGGCACCAAAAATTAGTTCAAGGCTAACAAAAGAATTGTTAGTAACTGCTACAGCCGACACTCCTTCAATATATGCCTATCCTATTTCTGTCAGAGAAGCACGGACTCAAGTTATGGTACGAGACGGCCAGACCATAGTCATAGGCGGTATGGTAAGTGAGACCAATACCAAGGTAAGGAGAAAGGTTCCTATCCTCGGAGACATACCTATTTTAGGGGAGCTTTTCAAAAAGACAGAAGACGGTGTTGAGACTACGGACCTTCTTATATTTGTAACAGTAAAGCTTCTTGATGATAGCGTAGACGACTCATTATTAATGGAAGAGACCGAGACCAAAGCCATCCGCGCTAGCGAGGATGAAGTAAAGTTTGACAAAATAGATAAAAAATAATCGGGGACGGTCCTAAAAGGGACACCCCTTATATAGAAAAGAGTAAATATTTTTAGAGTTTTGCCTGAAGCTAAGATCATATATAAGGTTACTTTTAATAAAGATGGCTGGATGCGTTACATATCGCATCTGGACCTCATGCGCCTATTTGCAAGGGTGTTAAGAAGAGCAGGCCTTAAACCATATCTTACCAAGGGTTTCAATCCTCACCCGCTTATCAGGATTAAAAATGCTCTAAAGCTCGGACTTACCGGCAAGGGCCAGGAGGCAGAGCTCATACTCACAGAACGTACTGATGCGGATGAGTTTAAAAGGCTTCTCGTAAAAGAATTGCCTGCCGGCATAGAGATAACAAAATGCGAGGTTAAAATATAATATGCAGGATATACTTATTAACATAGAAGCTGGCGAAAGAAGAGTTGCCATACTTCACTCTAAAAAATTGGAGTGGTATTTTGTGGAACGGATAGCCAGTAAAAGAATTGTAGGCGATATATATAAAGGAAAGGTAAGCTCAGTCCTTGACGGCATGGGAGCTGCTTTTGTGGATTGCGGGCTTGAAAGAAGCGGCTTCTTATATGTATCAGATATAATAGCGCCTGCCGCTGACGATGAAGACGCTGACCTTCTTTTTCCCGCGAACAATGAAAAATCAGATAAGAAATATAACTCAAACACAAAGATAAGCAGTATACTGAAAAAGGGACAGGATATATTGCTGCAGATTGTAAAGGAGGGTATAGGCACAAAAGGCGCGCGCCTTACCACGCAGATCAGCTTGCCCGGAAGATATCTTGTCCTTATGCCCACATCAAGCCGCATAGGAGTATCGCGCAGGATAAGAGATGACCAGGAGAGGCGCAGGATAAAGGGTATACTAAAAGAGCTCAGGCTGCCTAAGGATATGGGCATTGTGGCCAGAACTGCCGCGGCAGGCTGCGACAAAAGAGAATTCCTAAGGGACATAAAGTATCTTATGGATACTTATACTCAGATAAAAAAATCAGCCGCTAAAAATAAAGCGCCTGCCTTAGTATTTAAAGAGCTCGATCTCTCTTCCAAGATAGTGAGAGATTTTTTAGCGGAAGAGACAGATAAGGTAGTAATAGATGATAAGCAGGAGTTTAAGAGATTAAGGGGATTTGTATCCAGGATAGCCCCCAAGTTTAAAAACAAGATATTATTTCATAAAGAACATGTCCCCCTCTTTGAAAAATACGGCGTTGAAAAAGAGATAGATAAGCTATTTGAACGCAAGATCTTCTTAAAATGCGGCGGCCATATTACTCTCGAACAGACAGAAGGCATGGTAGCCATAGATGTAAACAGCGGAAGATTTACAGGAAAGAAGAACCTTGAGGATACAATATTTAAGGTAAACTCCGAGGCAGCGGAAGAGGTAGCGCGCCAGCTCAGGCTTCGAGACGTGGGCGGGATAATCATAATAGACTTCATAGACATGGAATCAAAAGCCCACAGGAGAGAGGTATTTTCCATATTACAGAATGCGTTAAAGAAAGACAAGGCAAAGGCGCACATAGTGTCATTGTCAGAGCTTGATATCGTTGAGATGACCAGGCAGAGGGTAAGAAGAAGCTTAGAGAGCGTATCTTACCATAGCTGCCCTTATTGCGCTGGAAAAGGCATGGTAAAGTCAGCTACTACAATGTCTATCATAGTAATGAGACAGCTAAAGTCATTTTTGAAGCTCCACTACACTAAAAGGGGATCAGTTGAAATGCAGGTGCATCCTAATGTCGCGCAGAGGCTGGTAAATGAGGATGTATCATCACTCGATTTTTTAAGAAGAAAGTTCAGAAGGCATATCTCGGTTGTATCTAACGACAACCTGCACATAGAAGATATCAAGATAGAGTTCGCAAAATAGGCCTATAGAGTTTCAACCTCCGAATTTTTACTTGCTATTTATTACAATATATGTTATACTTACTGACTAAATTTTTATGAAAGACAACTAAGATCCTTCGGCCTTCGGCCTCAGGATCAAGTAAAATTTATCTACCGTTATTCAAAAGGTAAATTTTACTTGAAAGGAGAATGAGCCAAGTGTTTGCAATAATTGAAGTTGCGTCAAGGCAACATAAGGTAAGTGTAGGGGACACCCTTGATATACCCCGAATCGAACACAAAAAGGATATCTCTCTGGATAAGGTGCTTTTGACATCATCCGGTAAAGATGTGCAGATAGGAACGCCATATTTAGAAGGCGCGAAGGTTATATGTGATGTGATCTGTGATGCAAAAGGGAAAAAGGTGATCTCTTATAAGTTCAAAAAGAAAAAATGCTACCACAGGAAGTTAGGGCACAGAGATCTATTGACAAGACTAAAGGTAAAAGAGATAACAATAGCATAACAATAACGCGATATACGATATACGACATAGTGCGTAGCGAAGCGGAGCCTCCCCGAAGGGGACGACATACAGACACACGACATGCGACATACGACATACGACATGCGACATGCGACATACGACATACGACATACGACATACGACATGCGACATGCAAAACGTGTAAATAAGGAGTGATAAAAAATGGCACATACAAAATCACAGGGCTCTTCCCGCAACGGGAGAGATAGTGCTTCGCAGAGGCTTGGAGTCAAGCGTTACGGAGGCCAGATTGTAACCGCTGGAAGCATATTGATACGCCAGCGTGGTACCAAGTTTAAAGCAGGCATAAACGTAGGCATGGGCAAGGATGATACTCTGTTTGCCAAGATAGACGGCATTGTGCAGTTTAGGCCTAGAAAAATAGACGTCCTTGCCACTTAAAAGCATATGTTATGTTTATTGACACTGCCAGGATAACTCTAAGGGCTGGAAAGGGTGGAAGCGGGGTCAACAGCTTCTACCGTGATAAGCTTAATAGAAAAGGCTTTCCTGACGGCGGCGATGGCGGCAATGGCGGTAATATAATAATAAGGGTGAGTACGCATGTACACACCCTTCTTGATTTTAAGGGCCGCCATACTATAAAATCAGAAAAGGGCACTCACGGCAGCAGCAAGCAAAAGAGAGGCAGAAACGGAAAACCTCAGGTGCTGATTGTGCCGCCCGGGACATTGGTGCACGATGTTGATGCAAATAAAGTATTAAAGGACCTTGTAAAAGAAGGTGATGAGTTCGAGGCTGCTAAAGGCGGTTCCGGAGGAAGAGGTAACAGAAGCCGCAAGGATGCTACGGCCGGAGAAGAAGGCGAGGTCAGAAATATATTTCTTGAGCTTAAACTTATCGCCGATATAGGGATAGTAGGCCTTCCTAACGCGGGCAAGTCAACGCTTCTCTCGCGCTTATCAAAGGCACAGCCCAGGATCGCGGCATTTCCATTTACTACAAAAAATCCGGTTCTGGGTGTGGTAGATTACGACGATATAATATTTAAGATAGCGGAGATACCGGGCCTGATCGAGGATTCGCATAAAGGAAGGGGCTTAGGAGATAAGTTCTTAAGGCATGCCGAAAGGACAAGGTTTTACATACATCTTTTGGATATTTCAAAGCCTGATATAAACGAGATATTATCAGACTACAATAAGATAAACAGGGAATTAGAGCTCTACGATAAAAAACTTATTGATAAGCCTCAGATAATAGTGGCAAACAAAAGAGAGGTTGAAGGCGCGGAAGATAATCTTAAGGCGATTAGGCATAAGATAAAGCAAAAAGTTCTTGGTATTTCAGCAAAAGAAGGCATAGGCTTAGAAGAATTACTTAAAAGCCTTACCCGCCAGTTAAAAAAGTTTAGGGACAAAGAGATATGAAGAAGGGCATAATAGTAGTGAAGGTTGGCACAGCAGTGCTTACTAAAGGTTCAGGCAGGCTTAATGATTCGCGTGTGCGCTCCATAACAGCGCAGATATGTAAGCTGCTTGAGCTTGGATATAAGGTTATACTTGTATCGTCCGGGGCTATAGGGGCAGGCATGGAAGCGCTAAGGCTTACGCAGAGGCCTAAGCAGCTTGCCAAGCTTCAGGCATGTGCTGCCATAGGCCAGGGCAGGCTTATGAAGCTTTATGAAGAGAGCTTTCGCAAAAAAGGTACACATGCGGCGCAGATCCTGCTTACACAAGAGGATTTTACCGACAGGAAGAGATTCTTAAACGCGAAGAATACCATTCTTAGTCTTCTTAATGAATTTAATTCAGTGCCTGTTATAAATGAGAACGATACCATAGCAACGGATGAGATAAGATTCGGAGATAATGACAGGCTATCATCGCTTGTAGCTAATCTTGTGGGCGCGCATACACTTATTATGCTGACAGATGTGGATGGGCTATGTTCCTTGGAAGACAGCAAGAAGGCAATACCTTTGGTTCCGCATATAAGCGCATGCGAGGGATTGGCAAAACCTACAAAGGGCAAGCTTGGGACAGGCGGCATGATATGCAAGCTGGATGCTGCCAAGATGGCTGTAAATAGCGGCATAACATGTATAATAGCAAACGGCACAACAAAAGATATACTTCTAAAGATAGAGAATAAAGAGCCTGTAGGCACTACATTTTTGCCTGCCAGCACAAAGACAAAGGCAAGAAAAAGCTGGCTCGCGTTTGCGCCAAAGTCCAAAGGCTCCATTATAGTAGATAGCGGCGCTAAGAACGCGCTGGTCACAGCCAATAAAAGCCTTCTTCCCGCCGGAATAAAAGATGTATCCGGAAAATTCCAGGCAGGGGATGTTGTAAGTATACTGGGTTTGTCAGGAGAGGAATTCGCGAAAGGCGTGACAAGGTTTTCATCGGATGAGCTCGATAAGATAAAGGGACTCAAGACAACGCAGATAGAGAATATACTTAAGCGCAAGATAACTCATAATGAGGTTATTCACAGGGACAACCTTGTTATACTGCAGTAGGAGCCGCCTCTGGCGGCGAATAAAGAAACGGCCTCCCCCGAACCATTCGCTGCGCTCAGGTACGGGGCAGGCTGGCGGCGAATAAACAATAAAAAGGTAAAGGTAAATGAACCTTAAGAAAAGAGTAGAAGAGATAGCAAGAGAGGCTAAAGCCGCGTCAAGGGCACTGGCAAAGGCATCAACAGAGCTAAAAAACAAGGCATTGCTATCTATGGCAAAAGGCCTAAGGCAAAAGCAGGCCTTTATAATAAAGCAGAACAAGAAAGATATTAAGAATGCCAAGTCAGCAGGCGTCTCAAGAGCTTTTATAGACAGGCTTACGCTGGATAAGAAGCGCATAAACGAGATGGCCAAATCTATTGAGGAGGTAGCAGGGCTTAAAGACCCATGCGGCGTTATAGATAAGATGTGGAAGAGGCCAAACGGCCTTATTATAGGTAAGATGAGAGTGCCTATAGGCGTAATAGGTATTATATATGAGTCGCGCCCAAATGTGACAGCGGATTGCGCGAGCCTTTGCATAAAAAGCGGAAATGCCGTTATACTCAAAGGCGGAAAAGAATCTATAAATTCTAACATAGCTATATATGATGTATTGGCCGATGCGTTAAAGAAAACAGGCCTGCCTTCAGGATGTATAGGCATGGTGGATTCAACAGACCGTAAGGCCGTAGCATACATGCTTGAGATGGATGACTATCTTGACCTCATAATACCTCGCGGAGGCGAAAGCCTTATAAGGATGGCCGCTGAAAAATCACGCATACCTGTTATAAAGCATTATAAGGGGGTATGCCACGTATATGTCGATAAGGATGCGGACATGAAGAAGGCCGCGGATATATGCGTAAATGCCAAGGTGCAGCGTCCAGGTGTATGCAATGCTATGGAGACTATGCTTATAGATAAGCAAATAGCAAAGGATTTCCTGCCCCATATAGTAATGAAGATGAAGATGTTGGGTGTTGAGATAAGAGGCTGTAAGGCTACAGCCAGCATGGTAAGCGGAGTGAAGCTTGCCAAGGAATCTGACTGGTATGAGGAGTTTCTCGATATGATACTTAGCGTTAAGGTAGTAGATGGCTTAGACGGAGCTATTGCTCATATAACAAAATATGGCTCAGGCCATTCAGACGCTATTGTTACAGAGGACTTTGGTAAAGCATTGAGGTTCCTGAAAGAGATAGATTCCGCTTGCGTATACAGCAACGCGTCTACTCGTTTTACCGACGGATTCGAGTTTGGATTTGGCGCTGAGATAGGAATAAGCACGGATAAGATCCATGCGCGCGGGCCTATGGCACTCGAAGAACTCACCTCTTATAAGTATATAGTTTTTGGTACGGGCCAGATCAGAAAGTAGGAGGTAACAATGCGTATAGGATTGCTCGGCGGGACATTCAACCCGATACATAACGTACACATCGCGCTTGCGGAAGGCGCGATGAAGGATCTGGCGCTTGAAAAGGTGATATTTATACCTGCGCATATTCCGCCGCACAAAACTCCGGATAAACTCATAGACGCGGAAGACAGGTTTAAGATGATAGAGCTTGCGATAGGCGCAAGGCAGGGTTTTCAGATATTGCGTTTTGAAATAGACAGTAAAGAGAGATCCTATTCCATAAAGACACTGGAATATCTCTCAGGCTCTTATCCAAAGAACACGGAATTCTTATTTTTAATCGGCGCGGATGCCCTTGCGGGGTTGAATACCTGGAAGGATATAGATAAGGTAAAAAGACTTTGCAGGTTTGCGGTATGCAGCAGGCCCAATTTTCAAAAAGAGATAAAAGATACTAGTATTGTGAGTTTCGATATATCACCGGATCATACGTCATCAACGGATATACGAAAAAGAATAAGAAACGGCCGACAGGTAACAGGCCTCGTGCCCGAGGCGGTAGAAGAATATATAAAGAATAATAACCTCTACAAATAAACGAGGTACGCTATGTATGAAGTATTACTTTATCAGGCAGACGGCACATTAAAGACCGATCTAACGCCGGAGCAGATAAACTCATCCTTAGATGACAATAAGGCGCTGCTCTGGGTAGATATCAAAGACCCGCAGGATTCGGATATCGATATTCTTACAGATATCTTTAAACTTCACCCCTTGACTGTTGAAGACTGTCTTATGCCTAATGCCCGGCCAAAGATTGAAAAATTTCAAGACTACCTTTTTATAATAGCCCATGCCATAGAACTGCACCCAAACGAGGAAGAAGAGGTAAAGATCGTAGAGCTTAATTTCTGTCTGGGCAAGAATTTTCTTGTGACAGTGCATAATGACGATGTAAAATCAGTTGCCGCCACCAAGGAAAGAATAAGGAAGCAATCCCCCATCATAACTCAGGGCATGGATTTTCTTCTTTGCTATATTATAGATACTATGGTAGATAACTATTTTCCTATTATCAACATGTTTGATGATAGGGGTGATGATATGAGCGATGAGCTTTTTAAAGACCCCTCGCAGGAGACCCTGAATAAGATATATAACCTCAAAAATGAGATAATGTTTCTGCGCCGCACCGTAGGGCCGCAGGCAGACATGATAAATCTTATATTAAGGGGCGATTTTGACTTTATTACTCCGGCTAATATAGCGTATTTTAGGAATGTATATGATAATCTTATAAGGCTAAATGATGTCATAGGCACTTCTCGTGATACAATAAACAGCGCTCTTGAAGTTTATATCTCGGTCATATCAAATAAGATGAATGAGATAATGAAGACATTGACCATTATAGCTACTATAATGATGCCTCTTACGCTTATAGCGAGTATCTACGGCATGAATTTTAGATTTATGCCGGAGATCTCAAACAGATACGCGTATCCCGCTGTATTAGGGCTTATGCTGTTTGTCGCGGGCGTAATGCTGCTCTACTTTAAGCGCAAGAAATGGCTGTGAGGACGATACCGACAATATTAAATCCCTCGTCATTGCGGGGAGCGATTTTTGGTGAGCGAGGTCGAACCAAGCGACGAAGCAACTGAGGACGAAATGTCCGAAGGAGTGCCGAAGCCACCGGGCTCGGCCAATCTCAAAAAAATATAATATATGTTCCACATCATACTAATCATAATTTTATTGATTTTTTCAGCATTCTTCTCAAGCTCTGAGACAGCGCTTTTCTCCTTAACAAACTTTCAGAGAAAAAGGATCCAGTCTAAAAATCCACATCTTGCCAGCATCATATCTATTCTTTTGGGTTCACCGCGGCGCACACTCGCGACAATACTCATAGGAAACATGCTTGTAAACATAACAGCCGCTTCCGCCGCTACGGTCCTTGCTATATCATATTTTGGTGAAAAGGGCATCGCTATCTCCATACTATTTATGACACCGATCCTTCTTATATTCGGCGAGGTCGCGCCAAAAACATCTGCTATAAGAAACCCCGAAAGCCTGTCAGTATTCTGCTCTCCCGTATTACATATATTCGCGAAACTCATCTGGCCGCTTAGAAAGATACTGCGCTTTATGGCGGATATCTTCATATCTATGTTTACCTTAAGAAGAGAGCATAAGCCCTATGTTACACAGAATGAGCTAAAGGCCCTTATGTCCATTAGCGAAAAAGAAGGCATTATAGAGGATGAGGAAGAAGAGATGATACGCTCTATATTTGACCTTGGAGAACAGAGCGTAGATGAGATAATGACGCCGCGCGTAGATATAGCCGGCTGTGAAAAGAATGCCTCGATACAGGAACTTATAGACGTGATGAGGGTATCGAAGAGGACAAAGATACCGATATATGATGAGACAATAGACCATATAGTAGGCATAGTATATACAAAAGATTTTATGCTGCATCAGAGAGGAGATATCCAGGAATTTATAAAGAAGCCGCTGTATGTTCCTGAAACAGAAAGAGTGGATAACCTTCTGATTAAGTTTAAAACAGAGAAGGTCTATATAGCCGTTGTCATAGATGAGTTTGGAGGTACATCGGGCATTGTAACGCTTGAAGATGTTTTAGAAGAGATAGTGGGCGAGATACGCGATGAGTATGATAGTGAGATACAGCCTATAAAGAAGGAAGGCAGAGATATATATATCATAACAGGAAATGCTTCTATAAGAGAAGTCAATGATGAGCTTGGCCTAAGCCTGCCCATGGAAGAAGTCACTACAATAAACGGGCTTCTTCTGCTTCTATTTGGCAGGGTCCCCCAGCGCGGCGAGTCAATAAAATTTAAAGGTGCGGAGTTTAATGTAGTTGATGTTAGGAAGAATATGGTAATAAAATCCCGCATCAGGATATTGAAGTAAAAAGATGAACATAATGTACGTTCCCTCGTCATTGCGAGGAGCGACCGAGGCGAAGCGACTGAGGACGAAATGTCCGAAGGAGTGCCGAGACCACCGGGCTCGGCCAATCTCAATCATTAATATAACATGAACATAATGTACCTAATAATAATTTTCATAGCGATCATGCTTGAGGGCTTATTCTCAGGCGCTGAGATAGCCATTATATCCTTAAACAGGATACGCTTGAGGATACTTTCAGAGGCAAAGGATAAGAAGGCTATGCTTATACATAAGATGCTCTCAGACCCGGATAGGCTGCTCTGTACTACATTAGTCGGGACAAACTTCGCGGTAGTAATAGCATCTTCTTTCTGCACCAAGTTTATATATGACACATACGGAATAAAGTCAGAATGGCTGACCGCTCTGGTTCTTTCACCGCTCGTACTTGTATTTGGTGAGTTTGTCCCAAAGGCGGTATTCTCACAAAGCGCTGACAGGATAACATTCTCACTGGCATCTTTCCTTAAGTTTTTCTGGAAGCTTTTCTATCCTGTAGTAGCCCTTATAAACTGGTTTGTGAACCTTCTATTTAGGAGCATAAGAGGAACCGACCCGAGTAAGAAAAGAAGCGTTTTTGTTACAAGAGAGGAGATAATGTATCTTATAAGAGAGAGCGAGGCAGAAGGCGTGATAGACCCGTATGAGCGCTCCATGATATATAAGATATTCGACTTTGGAAAGAAGAAGTCAAAGGATATCATGAGAAAGCTCGAAGAACTGGTATACCTTAAAGACTCAAGCTGCATAGAAGACCTGCTAAGTAAGGCGTCAGAGTCAGGCTATTCAAGATTTCCCATACGCGCAGAAGCAGGCGGATTCTTAGGCATAGTAAATATACTCGACGTTGTGTATGAAGAAGACAAAAAATTACCCATCAATCAATTTATAAGGCCCATAGAATATATCGACGCTGCCATGGATATAGACAAGGCGTTATTCCTGCTTCAATCCAAAAAGCAGTCTCTGGCAGTAGTAAAAGATCAAGAAGGCGTGCCTGCCGGTTTCTTCACCATGGATGACCTTCTTGAAGAACTTGTCGGTGAGATATAGCATTTTTCGTAACAGTTCAGCATTTAACAGAATTCCTGAATTAGCATCTAAGTTAGCTAAGGGGTAAATTAAAAAAATGCTTCTAAAAAATATGGAAAATTATAAAGGAGGGCGTAAGATGAAGCTGCTTATTACTATTGTAATTGGCTGTATACTTATTTCCACTGCCTATGGCATGGATGAAGAGATAAAAGATATGCTTATCACACACTACAATTATACAAGAAACAACTACATCCAGGTAGACGGGCTTATGGATGATTTTAAGGATTCAAAGATAGACGCCACGCGCGCTGAAGAAAAACTCCAGGACTGGAAGGAGAAGTACCGGAAAGAGATGGAAGTGGTTCCCAGACAGGCAGCAAAGATGCGCGACTCAATGCTTAAGATATATGATATAGCCAAAGAAGTAGTCCACGATTACAGGCCCCAGAACCTAAAGACAAAGAACTCACTTGAAGAGCTGGATGAGGCCTGCAATATCCTCATAAGCGAGTTGACCGCCGTTAAATACCTGGTGAAGTGAGCCCCCCAGCAAATTTTTTATTTTTCTCTTGCTTTTCCCAGATTTTTTTATTATATTTTATATAGTCATTATCAAAGCTTTAAAGTAATCCTACCTGGCAATAATATTTTTCTATCAACATCTACATATCCACGGAGGTGTTATCATGTTACGTCCTACCAGAACTTCTCTTTTTTTAATCTCACTATTATTAATGACAATGCATACTTTGGCGCAGGCAGAAGAGCTGACTGTCTTTGGTCCTGAAGAATTTATACGCGTGAAAGGCGCTCCGCAGACAATCACAAGGGATTTTACTGTTTCTAACCCTGCCGGT
>JBDRAM010000114.1:0-42341 GCA_043823785.1 Candidatus Omnitrophota bacterium | reverse complement strand
AAATATGCCGCAGGGTATCTTTACCTGCCAGATTCTCCTTTTTTGTCATACTAATCTTATATCATATTTGTCTGTGATATTCACCCTTGTTTTTTTAATGTCTTGATATTAAACGACTTAAAAAGGAATTTCCTACTATATCTAGTTACTTCTATTTTTGCTTGAGTTTTTTTATTAAGGCGGGGACTACTTCGAAAAGGTCGCCTGCTACTCCATAATTGGCAGCTTTAAAGATTGGCGCGTCAGGGTCTTTGTTAATAGCTATAATAATATCCGAGGAAGACATGCCGGCCATGTGCTGGATCTGTCCGGATATGCCGCACGCGATATATATCTTTGGGCAAACGGTCTTTCCTGTCTGGCCTACCTGATGGGAATAAGATATCCAGTCAGCGTCTACAGCAGCGCGTGAAGCGCCTACAGCGCCTCCCAGCGCGTCTGCCAGCTCGTGCAAAAGGCTGAAGCTTTCAGGTTTGCCAAGGCCTCTTCCTCCTGAAACAATGATATCAGCCTCAGAAAGATTGACAGACTCTCCCTCTTCCTCAACTACCTTTATGACTTTGGACCTTGAAGACAAGGCCTTATCAGAAAAAGTCTTTTTGATAATATCGCCTTTGCGTTTTTTATCTAACTCTGCCTCTTTCATCACCTTGTGCCTTACTGTTGACATCTGCGGCCTGTGATTAGGGCATATGATGGTAGCCATAATATTTCCTCCAAACGCGGGGCGCGTCTGAAGCAAAAGTCCCCTCTCCTGGTCTATATCAAGCCCTGTGCAGTCCGCGGTTAAACCTGTATTTAACCTAATAGCAACTCTTGATATCAATGAACGCCCAATAGACGTTGCGCCGCACAAGACTATCTCCGGTTTATATTCGTTTATCAATTCTACCAACACATTCGTGTAAGGTTCATTCTGGTACTTTCCCAGCTTCGGGGAATCAATAAGATATACCTTGTCCGCGCCGCGCCATATGAGCTCATTGCATTTTGACTCAACATTTTTTCCAAGTAACACAGCGGATAATTCAACATCCAGTTTATCCGCAAGCTCCTTACCTTTACCCAGGAGCTCATATGTCACACTCTGGATAACTCCTTTTTTCTGCTCAGCAACTACCCAAACACCCTTATAAGAAGATATGTCTTTCTGAACCTCTTCCTCTTTCCTTAGTAAAATAGCGTCAAATTTACATGCCTCAACACACGCGCCGCATAGAGTACATTTATCAAAATCTATTATGGCAAGCATATCCTCGATTTGTATCGCGTCATAGGGGCATGCCTTTAGGCAAGCCTTGCAGCCAACGCATTCATCTGAAATAATCTCTAAACTCATATATCTTTTTGCGCCTCTATAATTTTAAGTAATTCATCGTACTTTTCTATGTCAAGCCCATCAGGAAGCGGTCCGTCAAAAGAAAAAATATAGTTTCCGCTTTCTTTTAATTTATTTATATATTTTAATAACTCGTCTCTTTCCTGATCAAGGCGATGCAGGCCGACCGCGCCTATAAATGTCATCATACCTTTAAAAGCATCTTTTATCTTCGGCATATTCGGGTTACTAAGCTCCTGTACCGGGTGCAATGCTTTTACATTGATACCTGCCAGAATATCTACCAGGCCCTGGATATTTCCATCGCAATGAAAGGATAGCGGGAGGCCCTCAGAACTAAAAAAGTCTACTATATCCTTGTGGATACCGAGAAGCTGTCTTTGGTATTTGTCTAATGAGAAATATAGGCCTTTATCGTAAGCTATATCTTCCCATATCCAGGCACCGTCAAATAGAAAACCTTCTCTTTTTAATCTCTTATAATCAGCTATCGCGCGCTTTTGTTGGTAGCGGAAGTTCGAAAGCGTATGCCTCGGCTCTTGAGTGAACTTTATTAAAGCGTTCTCAAGCCCAAGCTCTGAATTCATTGCCTGGAAAGGCCCGTTAAAAGAAAAAAAGTAAAACTTCTCTGACTGCTTTGTGCTGCCTCCGGAATATAACTCTATATCTAAATCCAGGATTCCTAATCTATCGGCGGGCTTTGATTCAAGAATATTTTTTATGCGCTCTTTACTTGGAGTTAAAACTTCGGTTTGCATTCGTCTTTTAACACCTCAAAAAGCTTTTCCGCTATCTCACTTGTCGTGCCAGACAACATCTCTCCTCCCTCACGCGGAGCAGGAGTAAATATCTTAATAACCTGCGTAGGGGAGCCGTTTAATCCGATATGCCTATGATCGACATCCAGGTCTTGGGCCTTTATATTTTTTATCTGCACAGATTTAGCCTTTATCTTACCTTTCAGGGATGGCAAGCGCGGTTCATTTATCTCTTTTACAACCGTTAAGAGGGCCGGCAAAGGAGTCTCTATAACCTCGTATCCTTCTTCTGTCATACTCTCAACGCGGGCGCTGCATTCATTTATATCCTCTATCTTTTTAACATAAGTCACCTGAGGAATATCAAGATGAACAGCTATGCCGGGGCCTACCTGTGCTGTATCGCCATCCGAAGCCTGTTTTCCGCATAATATAATATCAAATGGGCCAAGTTTCTTTATGGCCGCGGCAAGGGTATAACTTGTAGCCCAGGTATCACTGCCTGCAAAAGCCCTATCTGAAACCAGGACAGCCTCATCAACTCCCATCGACACAGCCTCGCGGAGAGCAGATTCTGCCTGGGGAGGGCCCATAGTGACAACAATAACTTTGCCTCCCAATTTCTCCTTTATCCTTATAGCCTCCTCAATAGCATACATATCAAAAGGGTTTATTATAGATTCAACGCCCTGGCGTATAAGAGTATTAGTCTCCGGGTCTATTCTTACATTAGTGGTATCTGGTACCTGCTTTATGCAAACAATTATATTCATGGATTGGCATCTCTCGTATTGCGTATTGAGTATTGCGTATTGCGCTTGAACGCAATACGCACGACGCAGGACACAATACGAATTTTATCTCAAGATATCTTTTATCAATTCGGAGGCGATAACAGAGCGTTGTATCTGATTTGTGCCCTCATATATCTGAGTAATTTTGGCATCGCGCATATATTTCTCAACAGGATAGTCTCTCATATATCCATACCCGCCTAAAACCTGCACAGCATCAGTAGTAACCCTCATTGCGACATCAGACGCGTAAAGTTTCGACATGGCTGATACCTTGGTTATATTCTTCGCGCCGGAATCTATCATTCTCGCGGCGGAATATACAAGTGCGCGCGCTGCCTCTACCTCCGTACCCATATCAGCGAGCATAAACTGCACGCCTTGAAAACTTGATATAGGCTTGTTAAACTGAATTCTCTCTTTCGCGTATCTAAGGGCATGGTCAAGGGCTCCTTGCGCGATACCGACTGCCTGCGCAGCAACGCCCGGGCGCGACTTATCAAAAGTCTTCATGGCAACAACAAAACCAAATCCTTCTTTCCCAAGAAGGTTCTCTTTTGGTATCTTACAGTTTGTAAATATCAGCTCTCTTGTTGATGATGCCCTTATGCCAAGTTTCTTCTCTTTCTTTCCAAATTCAAGCCCCGGTGTTCCTTTCTCCACTATAAATGTGCTTGCGCCGCGGCTTCCTTTATTCTTATCAGTCATTACTACTACCGTATAGACCTCTGCTTCGCCGCCATTGGTTATCCACTGCTTTACCCCATTAAGTATATAATAATCACCTTCTTTTTTCGCGGTTGTGCTTACCGCGCCCACATCGCTTCCTGCCCCCGCTTCAGTAATAGCAAAAGCAGCTAGTTTTTTGCCGCTGGCTATATCAGGAAGATATTTCTTCTTCTGCCGCTCATTCCCGTAAAGCACTATAGGATATGTTCCTAATGCGCTGGCAGCGTATGATACGGCAATGCCGCCGCATGCCTTTGAAAATTCTTCGGTAACCAGGCAAAGTTCCATTGCGCCTCCGCCTGTTCCGCCATACTTCTCCTCGATATAAACCCCAAAAAGGTCGCTTTCCGCTATGACCTTCATTATGGGCCAGGGAAACTCTTCCTTTTCATCATATTCTGCGGCAACAGGTCGTATCTTCTCATCCGCTATCTGACGCGCTAGATCCTGTATCATCTTCTGTTCTTCAGTTAAAAGATAATCCATTACATCTCCTTGTTCTTTATTTCTGTAGTGCGTATTGAGTATTGCGTATTGCGTTGACATATTTGCACACAATACGCACGACGCACGACGCAATACGAACTTAAATCTTACGTATTATCAATGTGGCGTTATGGCCGCCAAAACCCAGGCTATTGGATAAAGCTGTTTTTACCTTCTTATCTCTTGCCTTGTTCGGAACATAGTCTAAATCACACTCGGGATCAGGATTCTCATAATTTATCGTAGGCGGGATAATTCCATTTACGATAGAAAGGGCGCATGCCGCAAGCTCGACTCCTCCGGCAGCGCCAAGCAGGTGTCCTGTCATGGACTTTGTAGAACTTACTGCGAGCTTTTTGGCGTAATCGCCAAAGACCTTCTTTATTGAATTTGTCTCCACGGCATCGTTAAGCCTGGTTGATGTGCCATGGGCATTTATATAATCGACCTCTTCAGGCTTTATATTCGCGTCCTTTAAAGCCTGCTGCATACATCTTACCGCGCCCTTGCCTTCAGGATCGGGTGCTGTCATATGATAAGCATCACAGCTCATGCCATATCCTATAACCTCAGCATATATATCAGCGCCTCTCTTCTTGGCACGTTTATACTCTTCTAAAAAAACTATTCCTGAGCCTTCAGACATAACAAATCCATCCCTATCTTTATCAAAGGGGCGGGATGCTTTTTCCGGTTCATCATTTCTGGTAGATAGAGCTTTTGAGGCACAGAATCCTCCGACGCCCAGAGGCCATATTGCTGCTTCGCTTCCGCCGGAAAGCATAAGATCCGCATATCCATGCTGAATTATCCTGAATGCCTCACCTATCGAGTGGTTACTTGTGGCACATGCTGTTACCGAGCATGAGTTCGGCCCTCTTAAGCCAAATTTTATAGCTATCATTCCGGATGCCATATTTACTATTAGCATGGGAATAAAAAAAGGTGATATCCGCGTCGGGCCTCTTTTTAATAATACCTTATGCTCTTCTTCAATAGTAAGTATGCCGCCGATACCTGAACCTACTATAACTCCTATATCGTATGGATCGATACCAGACAGATCTATTTTACTATCCTCAATAGCCATGGCAGCTGCCGCGACAGCGAATTGGGCAAACCTGTCGGTTCTTTTTATCTCTTTAGGCAATAGATATTTGGAAGGATCAAAATCCTTTACCTCTCCTGCTATTTTGGAGGTAAAATCAGTGGTATCAAAGTGGGTTATCTTTCCTATGCCTGAGGTTCCTGCGCATAAAGATTCCCAGAAATTTTTAATACCATTACCAACAGGAGATACAACACCTAGACCTGTAATAACTACGCGTCTCTTCATAATAAGAAATTGGCGGGAAGATTTTGATTAGCTTTTTGCAGCTACCTTTTCTTCGATATATTTTATGGCATCAGACACTTTAGTCATCTTTTCAGCATCTTCGTCCGGTATTTCGATGCCAAATTCTTCCTCAAGCGCCATCACCAACTCCACGGTATCCAAAGAATCTGCACCGAGATCATCGATAAAGGAAGCCTCGGGAGTTACTTCTTCTGGTTTAACACCTAACTGCTCCGCAATGATTGATTTGACTTTTTCATCTACTGCCATGTTCCTCTCCTCCTTGTTTATCAATATTGTTGATATCCTTCAGTCGACTAAGTTGTGCTCATTTACATTACCATGCCGCCGTCAACCTTTATGACCTCTCCGGTTATATAAGATGAGCTATCGCTAACAAGAAATAAAACAAGATTTGCTACATCTTTTGGCTCACCGAAAGAAGCCAATGGTATGACCTTAAGCATCATCTGCCGCTGTTCATCGGTAAGCTTATCGGTCATAGGCGTTTTTATAAAACCAGGCGCAATGGCGTTTACGTTTATGCCTCTTGGGGCCAACTCCTTTGCAACGGCCTTGGTCAATCCTATAATACCAGCTTTACTTGCCGCATAGTTGGCCTGGCCCGCGTTACCCATTATGCCTATAATAGACGCTATATTGACTATCTTGCCGCAGCGCTGCTTCATCATTATCTTAGAAACAGCCTTAGTAAAATTAAAAGCGCCTTTTAGGTTTACGGCAAGAACCGCATCCCAATCCTCCTCTTTCATGCGTATAATTAAGGAGTCCCTGGTAATGCCGGCGTTGTTGACAAGTATATCAACTCTTTTAAATTTGTCAAGAGTTTTGTTGACCATGTCATCACTTGCATTCGCACTGCTTACATCAACACCTGCAGTCAGGCACTGCCTTCCGCATGCTTCTATCTCAGCTTTGGCCTCTTTAAGAGAGTCTTCATTTATATCGCATATAGCTATATCTGCCCCTTCCCTTGCAAGGCAAAGAGCTATCTCTTTTCCGATGCCTCTGGCTGCTCCTGTTACAATAGCTGTCTTATTTTTTAGTATCATAATAAATATACCTTTAACATATATACATAAATACTGTCAAGGAAAATCTTCTATCTATCACAAATATCTTTACTGGACTCATATTTCGCGACAGAGGGGCCTCCTCTACGCCCCACCGTAACTCACCCATTACTATCTATCTAATATTATTTTTGAAGGACGCGTTCCCACTCGATGAGCTTTCCATCTTCATCAAAGAGAAAATATATCTTTTCTCCCTTAAAATATGTGGATGAGGAAGGTTTGTAGACCCATTTAGCGCCATCCCAGGCTTCAGCTGCGGGGCTGCCGCATATTTCTGATATGAAATCCTTGGTAATGCCCTGCTTGATAGCAGAACTTCCTATAAGCCCTTCTGCCTTGCGGTAGTTCTCTGTCTCAAGCTTCCAGGTCTCATTCTGTGAATCTATGTTGTCACCTATAACTGACAACCGCTTCATAGTACCGCCTTTTCTTTTTTTCCTCTCATTTGCATAAAGCGGCTCCGTAGACAGGGTGAAAACCACCAAAATAACTATAATACGTATTAGTTTCTTTCTCATAATTTTCTGCATTGTACCATTAATATATATGAATAGCAATAGAAAAAAACTCAAATTACATGATTTTATCACTGCTACTAAATTATTTGATAAATTTCTCCTAAACACTTGACTAAATAGGGGTTATAGGGTATATTTGTACGGTAAAGCAGGAGGGCTATTTTTTTTGGGTATTATATAAATACTTTTAAAAAGGTTTAATATAATAGTGCTACATTTACTTATTAAAGGATGTGGTAAAGATGCGTATAAAAATGTATAAGAAAAAAATCCGTTCAATCTTTGCGAAGATACTTGTACTATCTCTATTATTATCATACCCCTCTTCCCTAAATGCAGGTGTCTATTCTGAAGAAAATATTGATCAGTCTCTTCGTGCCACTTCTTACGCAAATGGCGACACGCCTCCCGGACAACTATTTAATGCACCGGTTGCCAGCGAATTTAGTATGAGAGGTGAACCGGGTAGGAATGTGTTGGTTACAACAACTGAGGGCAGTATTCAATTAGAAGTCCCAGACCGCGGGATACGTGCATTCGTATCAGCTGGCAGAACATTCGATCTTGGGGAGTCTGCTGTACCCAAAGCATCAAGCGCAGGTGAAGTCAAAGCTATGGATAGTGACTATCAAGGAGAACCCTTAGATCCAACTAAAGCCCAGCTTAAAGACGCTCATGATATAGCAAAGATAGATTATGAAGAATTGCCGGGTTTTACTCTTAATAAGTATATTGAATTCAATGTTGATATGCTGCCAGAGAATCTTCATCTTGCTGATAAAGATTCTCCTGAAAGAAAATTGGCTGAAGGAATACTCAACGCGATCGTAAGCAGGATGTTCCAATATTATGGCAAAAAAGATAAACGTTATGTTAAGAAAATATTTCTAGATCTTGTAACAAGAAGTGGTGATAAAAACAAATTGCAGACTGCTAAAGAAATATTCCATAATCTTGATATTGTGAAAAAGCACGGCCTTGATGAACTCCTCGGAACCGCTCCTGACAAAACACCTATCTCTGATAAAATAATCATAACCTACAAAAACGACACAGCAGAATTAGCGTATCCGGTACTGATGCTGGAAACCGAGTCCATAGCTGAGGATAAGATCATGGTATATCCATGGCATGCTGTAATAGATCTGTCCGTTCGGATACTATCGATAAACAGAGAAATATCGCCTACTCAACAAACTCAGATCTATAATTCTATCGATTCTTTACTAACATATCTAAAAGGTGAGCAGGTAAAACCAGAGCTACTGAATAATTTATTAAGTAACAAAATAGAGGATATAAAAAAGGCAGCGGTAGCACTTGCTCTGCCTCATGTAGAAAAAGTTGACTTAGATAAGATAGATCAGCTTATCTATATAATGTTAGAGGTAGCAAAATATGCATAACCTGAAAATAATGGTGTTGAAATGTTAAATAAATATGCTAAGATAATAAAAACGATTACTTCAATAACCATAGCCGCGCTCTTTCTTATGGCTGTGCCGTCGGATCTCGTATGCGAAGAATTAAGCCTTCTACTGCGGACCGGCGAGATAACAAGCGTGGTCGGCGAAGTCGATATAAAAAGAGCCGGTAAAAACTACTGGACCGAAGCGGAGGTAGGGCTCTTTATCTCACAGCTTGATATAATAAGGACTTCTGAAGAAGCAAGCGTAGACGTAGAGTTCGCGAAGAAAGACGGTAAATATTTTAAATTCAGGCTGCGTGAAAAATCTCGCTTAAGGCTCACTAAGCTTGAGGTTGATAAAGAAAAAACTACGGAAGATATTCTTCTTGAACTGGCGATCGGCGATATCCTGATAAAGGTCGATAAGCAGCATGAAAAATCAAAATTCCAGGTCAGGACGCCGGTATCAATGGTAGGCGTAAGGGGAACCAAATTCAGGGTTATGTACAAGTAAATCGCTTCTTGATAAGTTTTAGGCGATTTACATAGAGCGCCTAAGAGTCTCTTAGACCATAAGGAAGGCTTATCAAATGAAAAAACATAGCCTGCGCAGACTAAGAAAAAAAACAGGCGTATCTATAACAAGGTTTGTAAGAAGATATCAACTGCAAAAATACGCCCTTTCGCTTATCTGTGCACTTATCATACTATCCATCTTTAAGCTGCATCTGCTCGATAGGTTTGAGCTTACCCTCCTTGATTACAGATTCAAGGCAGCCACTGTTTCGCAAAAAACTTCAGAAAATATTGTCCTAATTGATATTGCTCAAGATAGTATAGAACAGATAGGGCGATGGCCTTGGGACAGGAAATGGCACGCTGCCCTGATAAGCGCTCTTAGTTCATACGGCGTTAGAGCCATACTGTATGATGTAATATTCAGCGAACCGTCAACAGATGAACAGGATAAAGCCCTCGGAAAAGCTATATCCGATGCCGGCAATGTATACCTTCCGTATGTCTTCAACATAGAAGAGACAAATTCGCAGGCCCTGATAACAGAAGACTCTATATACGGCATCGACAGCTACATGCATAGTTTTAAGGACGCTATAAAGGGCGATGGCTTCATAAATATACTCCCCGACATAGATGGTATCTTACGCAGGTCTCCTTTATTGATAAAAGATAATGGAAAGACTCATCCTCAGATAGCCTTTAAAATAGCCTGCGATATGCTTGGTGTAGATAATAAAGGTATTATTATAAAAGAGGGCGCTTACATAAGGCTTCCTATCGAGACTTACGGCTCAAATATAGATATACCGGTAGACGATAAATACCAGATGATCATAAACTGGCCCGGAGGCTGGAAAGACGGCTTTAAACATTTCTCATTTTATGACGTAATAAGCTCATTCGCTAAATTAAAAAAAGGCGAGGAGCCTGATATACCCATAGAAGGCCTGAAGAATAAGATATGTGTAGTAGGCATGGCAACCTCAGGGCTGATGGATATAAAACCAACCCCCATAGAGACTCTCTATCCCGCGATGGGGGTAAATGCCTCTATACTTGATAATATATTAAATGAAAATTTCTGCAGGCAGATTCCGGAAGCATACGTAATCGCGCTAATATTTATTATAGCCCTGATCACGTCAAAATGCGTATCTATACACCGCCCCTTGCATGATTTTTTTGCCGCGGTTATTTTCATAGCCATATACACTATCGCGGTATCCATATTATTTATCTATCTCAAAGTATGGGTAAATATAATATATCCTTCCGCGACAATTCTATTCACATATATTGGCCTCACCCTCTACAATGGGATACAGGTAAATCTTGAAAAGAAGACACTTTTTAAGCTGGCCACAACCGATAGGCTGACCAGTTTATTTCAGAAAGAACATTTCAACATGCTCATGGGAATAAAGCTTGATGAGCGGAGAAAGGGCAAAAAAACAAGCAAGCTATCTTTGATAATGGCTGATGTAGACTTTTTCAAAAAGATAAATGATACTTATGGCCATCTTTTTGGAGATGTGGTTTTAAAGAAGGTTGCCGGGACGATAAAGTCCGCGTCAAGGCCGTTGGATGTCTGCGCGCGGTATGGCGGAGAAGAATTTATAATAATGCTTCCCAATACTTCTTTGCAGGAAGCTGTCACGGTTGCGGAAAGAATAAGAAAAACTGTCGAGAAAAAAATATTCAGGTATAATAAGCAATCGTGTAAAGTAACCGTAAGCCTTGGCGTTGCCACTCTTAAGAGAGAAAAGAATCAGAATCTGCTCATACAGAGAGCTGACAGCGCCCTTTACGCCGCAAAACAGACCGGCAGAAACCGCGTCTGCAAAGGTTAATTGGGGACACCCATACCACACCTCCCCTAAACACAAAAGCAACCCCGGCTTTATGCTAAGGTTGCTTTAGATTTTTATAAATATAAAGACATTTGCAAACTAAAACTTACACCATATATTCAAGCCATCTACCCGGCCAAAATCTTTTCTATCAAAACAAGCCATATCTCTTTGTGAACCATATAGCATAGTAGCTATATGAATTGAATCGGCACGTTCCAGTTTGTATTTGCATTGCAACTCTAGGGCTTTTGCTATTATGCCAGGTTCGCTTGGAAAAATAACTTTTAAGTTGTTTTTGAATTTACTTAGAATGTCGTTAAGGATAGTCATATTATTTTGTATATCTTTGATATGCGGCCTTATAATTTTTTCATCTTTTTTTCTCAGGGCTTTTTCCGCTTGGGTTCTGCTAGTTTGGGATTTTGAGAGTTCATTTCTCATGGCTATATATATGAACTCATCAAACAAAACCGAAGAGAAGGCTATATACGTTTTTTCCTTTATAAGCCTATCGATAAACTCTATAGCTGCTTTTCTCATGTTGCTTTCTTCGTGATGAAAAATTGCGGCTACTGGTAATGAAGTATCCCAAAATAGAATATTGTTTTCTGGGAGAGGGTCTTTATTGAGATGTTTTAGAAAAGTATTATTTCCTAGCTGCATTAATTAGATCAGCCACGCTTGTGCCTCTTGCAACACTAGAACCGCTCGAGCACAGGGATGTTATAGATTTGCTAGAAGTGTGGGGGGTGTGATATTCTACAGCAGAACCATTATATATTTTAAAGATTTTTTCTATCTGCTCTTGCCTTCTTTTACGTTTTTCTTTCATCTTTTCCATTTCCTCGCTATAATTATACCATAAAAATATATATTTATCAATCTTTATATAAGTTTTATTTAAATTAAGGTAAGAAAGAGCCAATTGTGCTCACTCAATTGACTTATTATGGTTGGTTTTCATCGCTGCTTCCTCACCTCACCCGAGAATAGCGCTTATGTATATAATTCTGCACCGAGTCCATGTGCCCGATGTGTGTATACAAAACTTATACATCTGCAGATATACAATACCAGGATATCCCATAATTTGTCAAGGAAAACTTTACATTTTTCCCTCATTTTTATTTACCCACTCGGATAAAGCCTCTTATGCACCCCTACAAACCTTGCCACTCTTAAGAGAGAAAAGAATCAGAATCTGCTCATACAGAGAGCTGACAGCGCCCTTTACGCCGCAAAACAGACCGGCAGAAACCGCGTCTGCAAAGGTTAAGAAAGCTTCCGCGAAATTTTCTTATATATATCTTTCCTGTAACCTAGCGTTAGTATCAAAACTAATATCTCTCCATGAAAGACTCTGTATATTATTCTGAATTTGCCGGTTCGGTAGGATAATATGCCGGAAAGCTCTTGCATAAGACATTTTCCTGTATCAGGATTTTCAGCTATACGCTCTATAGCTCTTTTTATCTGCAGCTTAAACTTGGCGGATAGCTTACCTATCCTCTCCCTTGCTTCTTTGGTATAAGCTATCTTATACATCTTTAAATACTTCTTTGTGAGAATATACCCTGCCGGCCTTTATATCTTCCTCGGCTCTTACTAAAGACTGCATAAGTTTTCTGTCAGCCTTTATCTCTAATGTTTCAAGCTCTTCCGGGGACATGATAACAGCCTCCGCTCTTCCGTTTCTTGTTATTATAAAATGTTTGCCTATGCCTGATATCTTCTTAACCAGCTCAGGCAGCCTTGCCCTCGCTTCTGATATAGGAATTATATGATCCATATTATATCACCTCCATAGTAATTGTACAATATTTTGTACAATTTGTCAAGGAGGTGAAAGTTAATTTTTATATATTCTTCGTTCTCTTTGAAAGATATCCGTTAGTAAGGGCATCGATGTTCGCGGTGAGCTCTTCAAGACGAAGCTGTTTGAGCGCCTTCTTCTCCTTGTCTTCGGGAGGGTTTGAATAAAGCTCATGCGCAAGTCTTCGCCTCTCAAAATACAGCTTAGTCACCTCATCAAGTATATCATTCCTTAGCTGCACCATAAGACGCGAGCGCACATCTATGTTAGTCTGGTCATCAGACCATATAAGTTCCCCGAGGTCCCAGCTCGCGCTGACATCCCAGCCCCAGCCCTTCTCTTTTGGCCCTACAATATAAAAATCAGGATCGTTTGTCCCACCCCTGTCAAGATCTATTGCCCTGTCGATATCTCCGTCTAGCCCCGCCGTTACCTTAGGAAGCCATGCCTTATTTTTGGCGGCGCTGCGCATCCATTCTATCTTTTCGTGAGACACCTCCGCATAAGATATAGCTGCCTGCTGGATTTCAGATATGGTAGGTTCTTTCTTAAGGACGGATTTTGCTTCAGCTGCAATATTCTTCTTTTGATCTACCTCGAAATTGAATAATTCCGCTTTATACAGTCCTTTATTACAGGCTGCGTAAAGCAGCTGTTTTTTTGCGTCATAACCCAGTACGTTCACATCTAAAGTAGCTAAGCCGGATGATATACTTATCCATCTTTCATTATTTTTGTTGTATAAAAATACACCTTTATCCGTGGCCGCGAATACTACTTTGTCTAAAGGCAAAACAGATCGTATCTTTTTCGTCAACAGCCCTTCACTAGTTAATCTCTGCCATCCCCCGTCTCCTGTCTCCTTTTTAATTAGTACCCCATCATCAGTAGCCAGATATATTCTATCTTCAAGAATGCTTATATGGTTTAGCTCACCTGTTCTTTTCTCTTCATTACTGTCGCCATTATCATAATTGTCATAGGTATCTTCTTCTTCCGACACACCTCCTACATATATGCGTTCCCATGAATCAGAGTTTTTCTTAGCAAGATATACACCATCTATAGCGCATACATATACGGCATTATTTGCTATAGCAACTGAAGATATCTCTTTATTAACAAAGGTGCTCTGCCCCGACCAATGTTTCCCTCCATCCTTGCTCTGAAAAAATCCTCTTGCTGTACCTATATATATAGAGTCGGTATTCTCATTATCAACTGCCACGCAGGTAACCTCTCTCTGCAAATCCTCCATCCCCTTGAAGATTCTCTCCCAATCCTTGCCGTTATTTTTGCTTATATATAAACCATCTACAGCCGCGGCGTATATCTTGTAGGTGTCTTTAAAATCATAAGTTAGAAAATTTATACCCTCCCTTTCTCCTTTTAGCATAAATACTCTCTGCCAGCTTTCTCCGGAATCTGAACTTTTATAAATATCCCTTCCTCCTCCCGCGTAAATAACCTTAGACAGATTCCTGACAACCGATATTGCCGTGATCCCTGTCTCATCGATACCGGCATCAGACCTATGCCAAAATATCTCTTCTTCCGCATAAGAAGGCTTTACCAGAATAACCGCCACAAAAACTACAAATAATCCCATAATCCACTTTCTTAACCTTATAAATTCCGCCCCTTTGCTATTGTTTTGTTTTTTTCTTCCGCGTTTTTTTATTATCTTTGCCACCTGCCGCCTCCTTTGTTTAGTTTTAATAGGGCGTCACAAAAGTGCCGCCCTTGATTACAAAGATTACTAAATGACAGATTACGGAGATTGTTTATCGACTAGGTAATCGCTGTAATCTTTTGAAAATCACTGTAATCATAGGTTAAAATTAGTTTCGTGACAGCCTATTAGTTTTAACTGCTGTTTCTCAATTTATAGATTATCTTAAGCTGCTTATATCATTAATTTGATGATTTGTCAATAATTATTTGATGAATAATCAAATACATACATGGTTTTTTGCTGATTTAGCAAATTTTACTTGACAAATAAGCATATATATGTTACCCTTCACTTGCTATGAAATTAGGGATTAAGATAAGAGAATTGCGAAAATCAAAGAAGGTAACGCTTAAAAAGCTCTCAGAAGACAGCGGCGTAGCCCTAGCCACGCTAAGCAGGATAGAAACAGATAAGATGTCCGGCACGGTAAAGTCGCATCAGGCAATAGCATCTGCCTTGGGCTTGACATTGCCTCAACTATACGGTGATATGGAAATAGAGACAAAAACCGTAGATTTTCAATCTAAAAAAAGTCATACTGATCTATTCATACACAATGAAAAGGCCTCTTATAACATGCTTACAAGCAATGTCCTATCCAAAAAAATGATGCCGACCATACTAAAGATAGCTCCGGGTGGGGAGACTGCTCCTGAGGAGCTCTCAAAGCAGACAGAAAGATTTATATATACCTTAAAAGGTGAATGTAAAATATATGTAGGTTCCGAGGCCTATCTATTAAAAAAGTGCGAGACCTTATATTTTGACGCATCTCTGCGTCATTATTTCAAAAATACCGGGACTGAAGAGACACAGGCTATATCTATTATTACCCCGCCGGTCTTATAGTAATGTGGTAAAATGAATACGATAGGTCATGCTGTTGGGTAAAGGTCAGGAAGCCAGGATGGTAGTTAGGTTAGGTGGTTGGTGGAAAAGATTAAAGCTGATAAGGACCAACTACCAAACCCAATTTTCCAAACTGGCATCTTGACCCCAACCTGGTTGCCTGACCAGGTTTGTTAACATATTATACGAGGAGGTTTTATTATGCAAAAGGATAAGATACTAATATGTGATGATGAAGAGCCTGTACGCAAATCCTTAGGATTAATACTCTCAGATAGATATGACCTCATTTTTGCGGAAGGCGGTAATGAGGCTCTTGATATCCTAAAAACTAATTTAGGCATAAAGATGGTTCTTTTAGATATAAAAATGCCTGAAAAAAACGGCCTTGCTGCCTTGAAAGAGATCAAGTCGTATAATAATGAGGTGGCGGTCATAATAGTCACAGGCTATCAAAGTATTGAAGCTGCCGCGGAAGCCATAAAATCAGGCGCTTCAAACTATATTGTAAAACCTCTTGATTCAAAAAACGTACTTGATACAATAGAAAAATCCCTATCCTAAGCAATGCTTATATATTGCATAACATCTTTATCGATAAGCATAACTTCACTAAGCTTAGGAATTTTCGCCTTTTACAAAAATCCAAAGAATCCGCTGCATCGCTCTCTATTCTCCCTTAATATCGTTGTTGCTCTTTGGAGCTTTTTTCTTTTTTTGCATTACATATCCAGGACCCAGGCCACCGCTCTTTTAACCTCAAGGCTTCTGCATATGCCCGCTGTCTTTATTCCGGCCTGTTTCGTTCATTTTATTATAAATCTACTTGGTATAAATAAACAAAAGATCGTCAGGTCCTTTTATTCATTAAGCATACTATTCTTAATACTCTGCCCTACGCCTTATTTTATCAGAAACGTTGAACCTAAAATGAGCTTCAGATTTTACGCGACCGCGGGCCCCCTGTATCTGCTATGGATCATCACTTGTATAAGCATGGTGGGTTATGGAATATATCTTCTTATTAAAAACTATTCCCCCTCTTCTCCTATTAAAAAGAACCAGATAAAATATGTTTTGCTCGCTTCTATTATAGGCTTTGCCGGCGGCTTTAGCATATACCCTTTATTCTACAATATACCCTTTCCTCCCTTTGGCGTGCATATCATATTCCTTTATCCTATCGTATTTACAATAGCGGTATTAAAACACAACCTGTTAAACCTGAATATAGTCATAAAACATACTATAGTATATTCGGTATCGCTGGCATTGATAACTTTGCTCTATCTTTTAACAGTCCTTTTGCTTGAGAGGCTCCTTCGTAATGTTGTAGAATACCAGTCTATCTGGTCAACGATTATAGCTGTTATCGCTATCGCTCTTATTTTTACACCGCTCAAAAGCAGAGTAGAATCGATAGCTGATAAAGTCTATGCGGGCACAGCCTATAAACGTTTTAAAAAAGAGCTGCTTGAGTCTGATAAGAGAAAGGTCATAGCAAGCCTGGCTACGGGCTTAGCGCATGAGATACGCAACCCGCTTACTGCCATAAAGACCTTTTCTGAATACCTGCCAAAGAAATTTGATGATCCGAGCTTTAGGAAGGATTTTTCACAAATAGTAAGCACGGAGGTTGAAAGGATAAATTCTCTCATATCTCAGCTTCTTGAATTTTCCAAGCCCTCAGAGCTTAGCATGTCCGCTGTTAATATGCACCAGCTTTTGGATTACAATTTAAAGCTCTTATCAAGTGATATGCTGAAAAAAGATATAAGGCTGATAAAGAATTATAATGCGGAAAGTGATGTGGTTAATGCTGATAACAACAAGCTAAAACATGTTTTTTTTAATATAATAAAAAACTCTATTGACGCCATGAGAAAAAGCGGAACTCTTGAAGTCGCGACTTCTTACTCAGGCGGAAAATTTAAGATAGATATCTCAGATGATGGCATAGGTATAAAACCAAAGGATTTAGGCAGGATCTTCGAACCGTTCTTTTCCGCCAAGGAAAAGGGTACAGGGCTGGGCCTTTCCATAGCAAAGGGTATTATTGAAGAGCATGGGGGCGCCATAACTGTAAAAAGTGAGATTGGGCGCGGCTCAAGCTTCAGCGTTAGCCTATGATCTCTATCTGAAAAAACTTAAGCGCTTGCCTCCTTAGGCACCTGCTGGATATACGCTGAGATAAGAAGTAAAACCGCGAATGGTGACACAAAAAAAGTAGCAAAAAGGCCTATAAAAGGAATATATGAAGGTACTATATTTAATGACATATAAATTATAATAAGAGCAAAATTTAACCAAAAACCATTTTTCATAATAACATTCCAGCTCATCTTTAAAGAAGGCATAATACCCTCGGATCTATCTACCATAATAATTGTACTGAACATCCAGACCGTTGCCAAGAAAATGCCTGGTATAATAAAAAAGAAGCTGCCCGCCACAATAAGTAAACCCTGCATCCAGAACAAGCCAAAGAGCGGCCAGAAGATCTTGAACATTGAAAACATATCCTGCAGCTCTATCTTTTTATCCTCTTTGCGCATAGCGCTAAGCATCATGTAGAAATATCCACCCACTATAGGAGCTGCCAGAATGAATAATGTAAGCAACGATATAACAGATGATAAAAAAGCTGCCAACGCAAGCATCAATACATTCGGCTTATAAACCTCGAGAGCATCTTTAAAACACTTTTTTATATCTAATGAAGCTGCCGGTAAAGCTATATTCTGCTCTTGCATATAATCCTCCTTTTTGCCTACAGCCTACAACCTAGAACCTGGAACATACTTTATGCCGGTATGTTAATACAGGTAAGGTCTTTGTCTATACGTCTAAGCAGGCCCTTAAGCACTGTTCCGGGCCCTATCTCTAAAAACGTTTTTATCCCACCCTTCACTACTCGCCTTATAGAGTCCTCCCAGCGGGTAGTAGAACTTATCTGATCTATGAGATTCTCTTTTATCCGCGATGGGTCATCTTGAGAATTAGCGGTTACATTACTTATAACAGGTATTTTAGGCTGTAAGATCAGAACATCTTTTAAGGCCTCTCTTAGTTTATGCGATGCCCCTGCCATAAGGCTTGAATGAAAGGCTCCGCTTACATCAAGCATTATTACACACTTTGCGCCCTTTTCCTTCGCAAGTTCTACTGCTCTTTCTATAGCATCTGCCTTGCCGGATATTACTATCTGCCCGGGGCAGTTAAGATTAGCCACTTCCACTTTCGTCTCTTCGCATATATATTCAACATCAACACTATCAAGCCCTATAACTGACGCCATTTTACCTGGGTTCGATCTACCTGCCTCTTCCATGTATTGGCCACGCAAGCGGACAAGCTTAACAGCATCACTAAAACTAAGAGACTCCGCGGCAACTAGAGCGGTATATTCTCCAAGGCTTAAACCAAGAGCTGCCTGTGGAGTAAAATCAGATCTCTGCAAAAGATGTACTCTAAGCGCGGCAACAGATGCTACAAGAATAGCTGCCTGGCAATTTTCTGTCTTGGTAAGTTCTTCCGCAGGCCCTTCAAAGCAGAGTTTAGCCAGATCAAAGTCCAATATTTTATTCGCGTGATCAAAGGTCTTTCTGGCAATCTCATGTTCATCATAAAGATTCTTACCCATACCTACATACTGGGCGCCCTGTCCCGGAAATATCAATGCCGCCTCTACCATTTAATAACCACCGATCCCCAGGTAAACCCAGCGCCAAAGGCAACCAATACCACAATATCACCCTTTTTCACTCTCTTTTCTTTAACAGCTTCGCACAATGCCATTATTGTTGAGGCTGCGGATACGTTGCCGTATTTCGCGACATTTAAAAATACCTTTTCTTCGGGCAGGCCTATCCTTTTCCTTACAGAGTTTATAATCCTCATATTTGCCTGATGTGGTATTAAAAGTGTTATATCCTTACACGTTAAATTCGCGTCGCATACCGCGTGAGTAGCGGCATCAGCCATCAGCCTGACAGCTGATTTAAAAACCTCAGTGCCGCTCATCTTTATATAATGCATCCTATCCTTTACTGTATCTTTTGAAGCAGGGTAGCGTGAACCCCCTCCCGGAAGATATAAAAGGTCTGATAGCGTTCCGTCCGATCCAAGATAAGAGGATATTATCCCCCCTGAGCTTACCGGCTGGACTACCGCCGCGCCCGCGCCGTCACCAAAAAGTACACACGTATTCCTGTCTGTCCAGTCTGTAACAACTGATAATACCTCAACGCCTATTACAAGCGCGTTCTTATACATTCCGGAAGCTATAAAATGTTTCGCGGAAGTCAGCCCATATAAAAATCCTGAACACGCCGCGCCTACATCAAAAGCAGCGGCATTCTTCGCGCCTATCTTTGCCTGCACAAAACATGCTGTTGATGGAAACAGCATATCAGGTGTTATTGTCGCGACTATAATAAGTTCAAGGTCTTCAGGTTTAAGTTTCGCGGAATCAAGGGCTTTTTTCGCGGCCTCTGCCGCTAATGTGCTTGACGGGGTTCCTGGCTGGACTATCCTTCGTTCCTTTATGCCTGTGCGAGTTGTTATCCACTCATCTGATGTATCTACCATCTTCTCAAGGTCTTCATTGGTCAAAACCTTTTTGGGGACATACATACCAATGCCGGTTATGCCTATAGCTTTATTCTTCGCCATTGCTATCCTTTCTTTATAGCATCCAAAATGCGTTGATTCAACTGGTGTTTCACAAACTCCGCGGCCTCTCTTATGGCGTTCTTCACCGCCTTAGCAGAAGAGCTTCCATGCCCGATAATACATACGCTGTTTACGCCAAGTAAAGGTGCCCCGCCGTATTCGGAATAATCTATCTCCTTCATAAGAGAACGAAACGCCGGTAGGCTCAATAACGCTCCTATCTGCGTGATAATGCCTTGCTTTAATTTTCTCTTTAAAAATATAGTCAATGTCTGAGCAAGGCTTTCAGAGACCTTCAGTACCACGTTTCCCACAAAGCCATCGCAGACAACAACATCGTACTCTCCGCCGTAAATATCTCCGCCCTCTACATTGCCTATGAATTTAAGGCTGCTTGCATTAAGCAGTTTATTTGTCTCTCTTGTAAAATCAGTCCCTTTTGTCTCTTCTTCGCCTACGTTTAAAAGGCCTACTTTTACATCTTTTTTATTCAATATATACCTTTGCAGCGCGTCACCCATTATGGCATATTGAAGAAGATGCTCCGGCTTTGGGACAACATTTGCCCCAACATCTATTAAGACACATAGGTCTTTTAACGTGGGGTATATTATCGCTATGCCCGGCCTGTGCACACCCTCAAGAAGGCCCATCCTTAAAGTAACGGCGCATACTACCGCGCCTGTGTTTCCCGCGGAGACAAAGGCATCCACCTTGCTATCCTTTAAAAGCATGGCGCCTACATTGATAGATGAGTCTCTTTTGCGCCTTACGCTTAAAGCAGCCGGTTCATCCATGCCTATAACTTCAGATGCATGGCAAACAGATATATTACCGGGCGCCTTGCCCCCTTTCTTAAAGAGTTCTTTCTGCACTAAATCATTGTCACCGACTAAAACTATATCGCAGTTAAATTCACGGGCAGCCATTATAGCGCCTTCAACTACAGCGTGAGGGGCATTATCACCGCCCATGGCATCGACAGCAATGCGCATATCTTATCCCTTCTTCTTCTTTTTCTCTTTCTTAACTACTACCTGGCTGCCTTTATAATAGCCGCACTTGGGACATACATGATGCGGCCGTATAGCTGCGCTGCAGCTTGAACACTTGGTCAGAGAAATCTTTTTTAACTTAACATGAGTACGGCGCTTTCTCGTTCTTGTCTTTGAGTGTCTACGTCTAGGTATTGGCACTTTTTATCCTCCTTAATGAGTAGACAATTTACGGAATGAAATGCCGTAAATTGTAGGCCTTAGGCCGTCTGCGAATTAATCCCGAAGCTTAGGCCAAAATTATCGAAGAAAATTTTGGCCTGTTTAAGCGAGGGGCAACTATTTGTTATCTATCTCTACTATCTTCTTCCTGCTCGTCAATCCTGTAATAATCTTGATATCAGATTTTTTTACGCTGAAAAATTCAGCTAAAACAGCTATTAAAGATATGTTTGCTTTTCCGTCTGCCGGTGCCGCCTTAAGGTAGGCCTTGAAAGTCCCGTCTTCTAACTCTACAACCTCTTCTTTAGGCGCCCTTGGCAAGACCTTTACAGATATCCTCATCTTAACTTTAAGGCGATATCCCTGAGAGTCTGCACGAGAAAACTCTGTAAAAATAGGAGCAATAGCACCGCAATTATAGGAGATATATCAATAGCCCAAAATTGCATCCTAAGTACCCGTCTTATAGGAGTAAGTATCGGATCGGTGCTTCGCTGCAAAAACTGAACAATAGGGTTAAACGGATCCGGGTTTACCCAGCTTACAAGTGCTCTTATTATAATAAGCCAATATACCAAGGTTACTATGATCTCTATAAGGCGCGCTATGCTGTCAATAAAATTTCCAAATACAAACATCTTTGACCTCTCGTTTTACCCTGATAATTCTTTTGCTCTCTTCGCAGCTGCCTTTATGGCATCTGCGACTATCTTCTCAAGCCCTCTTCTCTTAAATACCTTTAGAGCTGCTTCAGTAGTTCCGCCTTTCGAAGTTACTTTTTCACGCAGCCTAGAAGGCTCAAGCCTACTCACATGCTGAAGTACGGAAGCGCCAAATAACGTTTGCGCAGTGAGTTTTTTGGCAAGTCGATTATCTATACCTAAAGAAACAGCTGCTTTTGTCATAGCCTCCGTAAGAAGGAAAAAATATGCTGGTCCGCTGCCGGAAACGGCGGTTACAGCATCTATGTATCTCTCCTTTAACCTAACGGCCTCTCCTACGCAGCGAAATATATTATCCGCGATATTTAAATCAGAAGCACCCACACCCTTAGATGAGGAAATAGCTGTTATACCGCATCCTACCAGTGCCGGTGTATTAGGCATAGCCCTGACTATCCTTTTTGCATTAGACTTTTTTCTTATGGTGTCCGTTGTGATGCCTGCGGCAATACTGATAATCAGCTTATTCTTTAAGTGCAGCCCTATTTCCTGTAAAAGGCCGACTACGTCCTGTGGTTTTACAGCTAAAATAATAATATCACTCTTTAAGGCAGCCTCAATGCTCGAAGAAGCAACTTTTATCTTATACAGCTTTTTTATGTAATTTCGTCTTGATGTACGTACATCAGATACTATAATATGGGTTTTTTTGAACAAGGCATTGCGCAGAAGGCCCTTTAAAAGTGCCTCGCCCATATTACCGCATCCTATAATCGCTATGTTTTTTTTCATACCTGCCCCACACCCTAGGACATAGACCCTACACCCCAAATATCGCCGTACCCACACGTAAAAAAGTAGCGCCTTCTTCTGTTGCTACCTCAAAATCCTGACTCATGCCCATCGATAGCTCTTTAATACCTGTATCTGGCATATTCAAGCCATTAAGCTCTTCCTTAAGCCTGCGCAGCTTTACAAAATACGCCCTGCACAGTTGCGCATCTTCTAAAAAAGGAGCTATTGTCATAAGGCCGATGATATGTATATTTGGAAAAGCGGCTGCCTCTCTTAAAAATGACTGCGCATCTTCCGGTCTTATACCATATTTTGAGTCTTCGCCTGACGTATTGACTTCGATAAAGCAGTCTATCCTTCTATCTAAAGGCTCTGCCCTTCTGTCTATCTCTTCAGCTAATTTCATGCTATCAAGCGAATGGATAACATCAAATATCTCAAGAGCTGCCTTTACCTTGTTTGTCTGAAGGTGGCCTACCATATGCCATCTGACACTTTTGGCTAAATCACCTAACTTATTATATTTTGAAAGAGCATCCTGGACCCTATTTTCACCTATATCCGCGATGCCTGAAGCCACAACTTCTCTTATCTTCTCTGCTGTGGCTGTTTTGGTAACGCAGACTAGTGTTACATCCTGGGGTTTGCGTCCCGCTCTCAAAGCAGCTTCTTCTATCCTGCCTCTAATGCGGGTAAGGTTCTCCGTAATCATTTTCAATACATTAACATAATATAATACTCAAGTCAAGAAAATCTGCCTCGTTTCTGCCTAAAGCAGGTTTTCTTGACCCTGAGGAGCCTACTGTATAGATATCGCGTGACAAAGGATCTTCTAATATCCCTGAATGCTTTTTAGAAATATTCGCGGTAGAGGTCACGGACGCGGTCTGCCATGGCAAGAATTAGATTCTTGGGCCCCATAGTAAGAATAGATTTTTTCGAACTTTTTGACTCTATGCCATATTTAAGCAGGCCTACCGCTGTCGCGTATATATGGCTTGGGAGAGGCTTTGGCGAAGAGCCAAGCCCCGTGATATGCCCCATCTTAACAGGCAGATTTAAGCTCATCTCAGCCAGCTCAAGGCATCCATCCATCATTGCGGGCTGTCCGCACATAACAACACCGCTTGAGGCATCCTGCCCGTGGCCTGAGCTGATAAGCTCTTTTTTTACAGCATTAAATATTTTCTTATATTCTGAAACAAGTATATCTTTAAGCTCATCTACGGGCACAGATTTTTTACTTGGGCCGGTACCCACTACTATCCTACCATCGCTTTTGCTCCCATCCAGCGTGCCTTCTTCTATTTTTATCCTTTCCGCGTCAGCTTCCGGTATATCCAGTTTCTCTGAAACAGCTCTTGTTATGTTATCACCGCCAACAGGCAAAATACTAAGATAGGTAAGATTCTTTTCCAAAAAGACAAAGATCTCTGTTAAATCCGCGCCTATATCTATGAGCACCACACCCAGGTCTTTCTCATGCCTCGAAAGGACAGAGAAGCCGCTGGCAGCTCCTGAAATAATATAATCTTCTATGCTTATGCCGGCCTGCCTTATCGCTTTTTTCAGATTATCTATTATTGATATCTTTGCTGTAATAAGATAAAAGTCCGTTTCCAGCTTCAGGCCAAACATACCAGCAGGGTCAACTATACCCTTCTCTCCGTCAACCATAAAACCTTTTCTTACGTCATATATGATATCACGCTCATAAGGCAGGTGTATGGCCCTTGCATTGCTTATTGCCCTGTCGACATCATGCCTTGTTATCTCATTATCCTTATCAGATATAACAACCTCACTATGCGAGTTTACACCCTTTATGTGTGTGCCTGTTACATTAAAAAATACAGACTGTATCTTTCTGCCGCTTATCTCTTCTGCGCCATATACTGCCTTGCTTATTGCCTCTGAGAGTCCTTTAATATCTACGACCACGCCGTGCCTTAAGCAATCGTGGTGGGATATGCCATAACCTAGAACATTTACCGCATTGTTTTTCTGTGGACTCGCTATAAGGCAGCATACCTTAGATGCGCCTATGTCTAAAGCTGTTATGAAGTTTTCTTTTATCATTTTATCTTACCGATATACGATATGCGACATACGACATGCGAATCATCAACGTGGTATAACTACCGCGTCTTCAAAGCGCAGGTCTATTACCTTTGCCCCTCTGCCCTTGGATTCAAGATCATCCAGTATTCCCTTAAGCAGGTTGTATCTTTGTTTAAAGCTGTATTCACCTATCTCTATCCTGGTGCCATCCTCCAGAAATATAGCTGGATTATGTTTATCATATATATTAATATTAACTACCTTATGCTTGCCAGAGAAACCGCTGCTCTCTATTTCCTTCAATAAAGATATGGCCTTTTTTAATGCCTCTGAATGTGAACGCCTGCTTGGCAGTAGTTTTCTCTCATCAATATTTATGCCGGTTATTATAACAAGGTTGGGGTCTGCGAAACTTTTCTGGTCAGGAAGCACCACCATGTCATCAGAAACAAGATAAAACTTACCCGAATCTACCTGGCAGCAGGGTTTTCTTACTTTAAAGGATACTCCTATTGTATCAGGCAGAATACGCCTCACCTTTACATCTTTTAAATCGGGGTAATTATTTTCTATATATGACTCATTTCTTTTAAGGTCTATGCCGAATATATTTATTCCTTTTTTCGCGTTCATCTCGGACGCGAGGGATCTAAGCCCGGAATACTCTCCTTCTCCGCTAAGCTCTATTGTCTTTACCCTGAAATAGTCTGAATCAAAAAACAGAGTAAGGCCTGCTTTGATGCCTAGCCCTATAAGAGCTGCCGCTAACGCAAAAGGAATTAATCTGACAATAAGATTAGCGCCATGTGAAACATTCCTCTTTTTAACAACCGTCCTGGCCCTCTTTTTTCCTGTCTTATTTCTCTTATTTCTTGCTCTCGCCATGAATTATCTCTCCATTGTTTTTACCAATCTTTTCTAAGCTATCGCGGCTTCCAGCAGCCTAAGGCACATCTGCGGAAAATCTATGCCTGCTGCTTGCGCTGCTTTGGGTAAAAGGCTTGTTGATGTCAAACCCGGTATAGTATTTGCCTCAAGCACTACAATCCTGCCGCTCTTTTCATCAAGAAGCATGTCAGCCCTGGAAAAAAAACGGCATCCTAAGCTTCTGTGCGCTAAAATACCAAGGCGCTGCGCCTCTTCTATCATAGCGTTAGGAAACTTTGCCGGCACTACGTATTCACACATACCGGCTGTATATTTCGCGTTGAAGCTATAAAACTTATCTTTTGGCTTTATGTGCACTACCGGCAAAGGGTTGTCTTCAAAAACTCCCACTGCAATATCCTCTGCCTTTATATACTCCTCGATAAGGATCTTATTGTCATACGAAAAAGCCTCATCAACCGCCTGGGATAGATGCTTCTCATCTTCAACTATATTCATACCTACGCTTGAACCTTCACTGGAAGGTTTTATTACAAGAGGGAGCTTGAATCCATTAATAACTGAATCTGGGTCAAAGGGCCTCTCTAAAACTTTATACTCGGGGACCGGAATGCCATTATTTTTAAATATTTCTTTTGAAAGTATCTTATCCATCGCAAGGCGGCTGGCCTCCGGGCCTGAACCTGTATAAGGCATGCCTATCTCATCCAATATGGTCTGGATAGTACCGTCTTCTCCGAATTTACCATGCAATGCTATAAATACGACTTTTATACCTAGATCGGATATGTCTTTTGTTAAAGAATACGGATCCTTGGGGTCTATGCAAACCGCGTCAAGGCCCAGTGAGGTAATAGCTTCATAAACAGCTTGGCCTGATTTTATTGAGATATCTCTTTCGCTGGATGAGCCGCCGTACAGCACCCCTATTCTGCCAAGTCCGTACTTCATCTTATTACCTCAACCTCTTCTTCAAGCACCACGTCAAATCTCATATTTACCTTTTCCTTTATAAGTTTTATAAGCTGCAATATATCCCTGGCTTTCGCGCTCTTTTTGTTAACAATAAAATTCGCGTGCCTGCCCGAAACATAGGCACCGCCTATTCTTTTTCCTTTCAGGCCGCACCTGTCTATCATCTCTCCGGCGCTCAAGTCCATATTATCCGGGTTTTTAAATATGCATCCCGCGCTCGGAGCAGTATAGTCCTGCAGCATAAGCCTCTCTTCCATGTAGCGGCTTATCTTATCCTTTATATAATTCATACTGCTTTTTTGAAGGCAAAAGGCTGCGCCTATTATAATAAAATCCTTTAATCTGCTGCTGCGGTATCCAAAACCCGCTTCTTTCCTGTCCAAGACCCGTTGCCTGCCTGCGCTATCAATGACTTTAACATACTTTATAATATCTGACATGGAACGGCCATAAGCACCGGCATTTTGAAAAATTGCTCCGCCTACTGTCCCGGGTATGCCTATAAGAAATTCACACCCTGTCAAGGAACTGCTCTCTGCCATAGCGCATAAATTATTTAAAAGGACTCCGCCTCCACAGGCCAATTCAGTATCAGATCTCTCCGCTTTTTTGAAAAACGGCGATGTAAGTTTAACAAGGATCTTTTTTGTTCCGGCATCATCTACTATTATATTACTGCCGCTGCCTATTACCTGCATAGAAACATCTCCATGCCTGCATAATCGTAAAACCTCTATCAAGTCATTTACAGACTGCGGCTCATACAATGCCATAGCCGGGCCGCCTACACGCATAGTGGTATGCCTGCTCATGGGCACATCCAAAGAAAGCCTGCCGCCCAGCTTTTTGAATTCACTTAAGGTTTGCTCACTTTTATCAGAAACCACTTTTAACAACAGCTTCTTCCTTTTTCTTTTTAAGTCTTGTTATAAACTCACCTGATAACTTACCTATATCGCCGGCCCCTAAGAAAAGGAGCAGGTCTCCGGGCCTTATAAAGCTTACGAGATAATCGAGAAGCCTATCCTTTACTATATAGTTAGCGTTTGCCTTTTTTATCTTTAGAACCTCATCATATATGTTCATAGACGTTACACCATATATAGGCTTTTCATTTGCCGCGTATACGTCTGTCAATATCAGGTAATCTGTATCATTGAATGCCTGCGCAAACTCTTTTTTAAAGAATTTCGTCCTGGTAAAGCGGTGAGGCTGAAAAACAGATATGAGGCGTTTATGCCCTATCTTTAGCGCGACCTTTAACGTAGCCTTTATCTCTGTGGGATGATGCGCGTAATCATCTATAACCATAACATCATGTATGGACGCTTTTACCTGAAAGCGCCTTTCCGCGCCCTTGTACTGATATATAGCAGACCTGATAACGCCCGGCTCAAGCCCTACGTCAAGCCCTGTGGCAATGGCTGCCATGGCATTGAGTATATTATGCTCCCCCGGTATGCGAAGCTTAAAACTTCCTATACTTTTTTTCTGGTACGCGCAGTCAAATTCCGAATTCATATCTTCTGTTTTTATGTTCGTAGCATAAAGATTGTTTCTTTTGGTAAATCCATATGTAATGACCCTTCCTTTAAACTGCTTTAATATCCTTTTTATATTAGGGTCATCTCCCCAGCATATTAAAACACCTTCATCTTTTGTATTATTAATGAATTTAAGATAGGCTTTTCTTATCTGATCCATATCATCATAATAATCAAGGTGTTCAAGGTCTATATTGGTAACGACCGCGTAATCCGGATTCAGGTACAAAAATGACCCGTCAGACTCATCCGCCTCCGTAACAAAATATTCACCGTCTCCTATAAACGCGTTTCCGTCCAGATAAGGCACCAGGGCACCCACTACTCCGCTGGGCGTCAGATTAGCCTCTTTAAGCATAGTAGATATTATAGATGATGTAGTAGTCTTACCATGGGCTCCTGTTACTGCTATGCATTTTTTACCTTCTGCAAGATAAGCAAGAAACTCTCCCCTCTTAAATGCCGGTATCTTTAATCTTTTGGCTTCAGCCAGCTCAGTATTATGGCCTAATACCGCGGATGAATATACCACCACGTCAACGCCCTTTACATTTTCAGGATGGTGCCCGATGTTTATCTTGGCACCTTCCGATACTAATCTATCTGTTATATTAGTCGACTTTATGTCTGAGCCGCTTATAGTATGGCCTCTTTTAAGGCATAGCCAGGCAATCCCGCTCATTCCTATACCGCCCACACCTATAAAATGTATCTTTTTGGGACTATTAAGCATTTGCCAACTCCTCTAGTTCACTTGCCAGCCTTGCGGCAGCGTTATATTTAAAGATAGAATGCATCGCGAGGCGCATATTGTTCATCCTGTCTTTGTTATTAATAAGAGAAAATATCTGTTCTTTCAATATGTCTGGTGTAACATCCTCCTCATCCAGCATAATAGCTCCACCCGAGTTTACAACTACCATAGCATTATTGCTTTGGTGATTTCCCGCTAATGGATATGGTATAAATATAGCAGGCACCCCGAAAAGCGAAGCTTCTGTAATGGTAGCGGCACCGCTGCGGCATATGAGAAGATCTGCCGCCTTATAAAGTAGAGCCATTTCGTCAAAGTAACCGCTCGACCAATGAGTAACTCCATTGCGGCTATAATTCTGCGAAACAGCTTGCAGTTCTTCAATACCTGTAAGATGTACTATCTGGATCTTCTCTTTTTCAAGCTTTGTAAAATTTCCGGCCATATTCATAAATAATCTGTTTATGGCAGACGCGCCTCTGCTGCCGCCTATCACAAGCAGCGTCTTCTTGCCCGGATATAAGCCTAGATGTTTTATAGCGCGATCCTTTAGAAGGGATTTAAAATCATGAATAAGCTCTTCTCTTACGGGATTACCTGTAAGAACATATTTTTTACTCTTTTTTATAAGCTTATTGTCAAAACTAAAACATACCTTGTCAGCCTTGGGCAGCAGCAATCTGTTAGCGCGGCCTAAATCGGCATTCTGCTCATGGATCAATACTTTTTTACCAATAAATTTTGCCGCATGCACTACAGGCCCGGAAATATACGCCCCAAAGCCTGCCACAACATCAGGATTTATGCCAATCAATATCTTTTCAGCCTTAAGCCTTGATATAAAAAGCCTTATAAAAAAGGAAGGCCATTTAATCGAAAAACCGTAAGGCATCTTTGGAACCTTAAGAACCATAAAATCAAAACCGCTATTCTGTATCAGGCTTATAGCTCTCTCATTATCATCTACAATAAATACTATATGGGAATAACCTTTTCTTTTCAGTTCACCTGCAAGAGCAATAGCAGGAAATATATGGCCGCCTGTGCCACCGCATGTAATCGCTACTCTCATTTATCGTTCTCCGTCATCTGTAGCTTGTTTTTACGTTTTTACCCCCTTCGCCCTTACTACTCGGATACTATTGTAGGGCTACGGGGGACTGCGCGCCCTTTGGGCGCTTGCTTTTTACTTTATCTACCTTCTGTGCTTTGCGATATTTAATAATATTCCCACGCTTGCCATATTATAGACTAAAGAACTGCCGCCATAGCTTATAAATGGCAGCGGCAGGCCCTTTGTAGGTATAGAGCCTGTAACCACTGCTATATTTATGATCAACTGCAATGTTATCATAGTAACCAGGCCAAACGCGAGAAACTGGCCAAAAAGATCTCTTGCTAAATAGGCTATTCTAAAACCTGCCCATATAAAAACTATAAAAAGCGTTATTATTCCCAGTGTCCCTATGAGGCCAAGCTCCTCGCCAATTATCGAAAATATAAAATCAGTATGCGCTTCCGGAAGATAGAATAGCTTCTGTTTGGATTGAGCAAGCCCGACTCCAAATATTCCGCCGGAACCTAAAGCTATGAACGACTGTATAATCTGAAAACCGGTGCCGAGCGGATCCTGCCAGGGATTCAAAAATGCGGTTATCCTCTTTATCCGGTAAGGCTTTATAGCTACCAGGCCCAAAAAAGCAAGCATGCCCGGCAGTATCATCCAGAGCAGGTGTTTTATTTTTACTCCGGCAACAAATGCCATAGTTACAATAAGCGCGGCCAGCGCTACTGCCGTTCCAAGGTCAGGTTCAACCAGTATTAACGCTAAACACAGCCCCAGGGGCAGAAGAAGCGGAAGAAAACCGTATAAAAAATCACCTATCTCTGACTGTTTGCGCGAAAGAACATCGGCAGCATAAAATACAAGAGCCATCTTTGTTATTTCTGACGGCTGAAAATTAACAGGGCCTAAGCTTATCCAGCGCCTGGCTCCTCCTATCTGCCTTCCAAGGCCTGGGATAAATACAGCTATAAGCAAAAGTATGGAAAAAATCAAAAAAGGTTTTATATATTTTCTAAGATTCGCGTAATCCACACTCATAAAAGATATTGCGAAGATAAATCCAACAAGCATAAAAAGCACGTGCCTTTTGAGATAATACGCGCTGTCGCCGCGTGACTCATAAGCAAAAATAGAGCTTGCGGAATATATCATTATCATTCCTACTGCAAGCAAGATTACCGTCACTATGAATAGCCTTACTCTGATTTCTCTCATTTTAGCGTATTGCGTATTGCGTATTGCGTATTGCGTATAAGTATCTGTGCAAGAAACTCTTTAAAAATCCACGGATTTAAAAAGCTATTTTACTTGCGCTCAACTATACGCTATCCGCTATACGCTCTACGCTATTCTTTTTACGTTCTAGTTTCTTTACTGCAACCTGAAAAGCTTCGCCGCGATGCTTATAATCCTTGTACATATCAAAGCTGGCACACATAGGAGAAAGTAACACCGCATCTCCCCTTTTCGCGATATCGTGTGAAATATTGACAGCCTCGTCCATATCCCTTGCATCGTGTATGTTCGACGCGCCTTCCAAAGCGCGTCTTATCTTCTCTCTTGCCTCACCTATTAAGATAACAGCCTTTACTCTTTTTTCTATAAGCCCTCTTATAATAGAGAAGTCGCTTCCCTTATCCCTTCCTCCCGCGATTAATATAACACTATCCCTGCAGGATAAGAGCGCTGCTTTGCAGGCATCCACCGTTGTCGACTTGGAATCATCTATATAGTTTATACCGTCTATATCAGCTATATTCTGAAAACGATGCTTTAACCCCTTGAAACCTAAGAGTACTTTTTTCATAGCGGAGGCTGATACTCCGAATATATCAGCGCATATGCAAGCAGACAATATATTGCTTACATTATGCAGGCCCCTCAACTCCACATCATCTATTGAGCATACTGGTGAATTTTCTTCGTCTTTATTTAATACAAGGCGCTTTCCGTCAAAATACGCGCCTTTTACATTAGTATATCTGCTGAAAAAATATACCTGGCCATGAGTTTCGTATTCGAGGTTTTTTAGATTATGGTCATCATAATTTAATACTGTATAATCCTCTACTCTTTGATTCTTGTATATATTCTTTTTTGAATCAAAATATTCCTTGAAATCTACGTGCCAATCAAAGTGGTTCTGTGTAATATTCGTAATAACAGCCGCCTTTGGCCTGAATGAGTTAATCCTTTTAAGCTGGAAAGAGCTTACTTCTACAACAGCTATCTGGTCAGATCTTATATCATTTACCTTTTCACAAAAAGCTTCGCCTATATTGCCGCATACAACGCTCTCCTTGCCTTCTGCCTTAAGAAACAAGCCTATCAGCGTTGCGGTAGTAGTCTTTCCGTTTGTGCCTGTAACAGCTATGATCGGAGCTTTACAAAACCAAGAAGCAAGTTCTATCTCGCTCACCACAGGCATAGAATTCTTATCTGCGAATCTTAATGCATCGGATGAATCCATAACTCCGGGGCTTACAACCACCAGCTCAGAACCTTTTATGAAATCCTCGGTGTGCCTGCCTGTCTCAACAGAGATACCAGCTCTTTTAAGTTCCTCTGAGATTGCTTTAGTGTTGTCTGAGCTTGAAGAATCTGTAGCATAGACCTCCGCGCCTTTTTGCTTTAATAATATCGCGGCAGCCTTTCCGCTGATTCCAAGGCCTACTACAGTTATCTTCTTTCCTTTTACATCCATCTCTTACCTCAATTTCAATGTAGCCAATGTAAACAATGCGAGCATAGCAGCAACTATCCAAAAGCGTACTACGATCTTTGGCTCAGGCCATCCTCTCATCTGAAGATGATGGTGGAACGGAGCCATAAGAAATATTCTACGTCGCCTAAGCTTAAAAGAACTGACCTGCAGTATAACTGAAAATGCCTCAAATACAAAGATGCCGCCGACTATTAAAAGCAGCATCTCCTTCTTTATGCATGAGGCAACTACTCCTATGCCGCCGCCAAGCGCAAGTGAGCCGACATCCCCCATAAAAACTGTTGCGGGATAAGAATTAAACCACAAGAATCCAAGGCCCGCGCCCGCTATCGCGGCGCAATATACGGCCAATTCTCCGGCGCCGGGTATATTTTTAAGCAAAAGATAATGTGAAAAATTAACATTTCCAACAATATAGCTTATAGCGGTATAAGAAAGCGCTACCATAACCATGCATCCTATTGCTAAACCATCAAGGCCATCCGTCAGATTTACGGCATTGGAACTGCCAACAATGACAAACATAACAAAAAGTATATAAAAAACACCTATATCCATAACCGCGTTTTTAAAAAACGGGAAATATATCATGCTGCCCACGTTCTTATCATAAAATAATATGACCCCTATTATAAGGCCCAGGATGACTTCGCCCGCGAGCTTGGTGATATTGCTGATCCCATCCGCGTCTTTTTTTGCAAGCTTGATAAAATCATCAAGAAACCCTACTATGCCCAGCCATACAGTAGAAGCTATGGTTATCAATATATAACGATTATCAAGCTTTGCCCACAAAAGAGTAGATAAGAGGATCACAAGAAGTATTATAATACCACCCATAGTTGGCGTTCCTTCCTTGTGTTTATGCATATGATATATACCGGGTGTTTCATGCGCGCCGCGTATGCATTCTCCCACATTAAGTCGAGCCAGCAGCCTTATAATGAAAGGCCCCAGTGTGATACTTAACACAAATGCGCTTATCATAGCGCCCGCGGTCCGAAACGTTATGTAACGGAATACATTAAAACCAAAAAATAGATCCCTTAACGGGTAGAGCAGGTGGTAAAGCAATTTACAACTTCCTCCATTTTCATGCCTCTTGAACCTTTTATGAGAACAACGTCTCCTTCTCCTGCAATATCACGCAGGTGATTGACGACTTCGTCCTTATTTTTAAAAGATACTACATTGTTCCTTTGCATGCCGTTTGATATCGCGCCTTTCGCGATATCAAGGGCCCTTTCGCCAAATGTCAGGAGATAACTTATATTTTTTTCAGCTAAGAACTTTCCAGCCTCATAGTGCAGTTCTCTCGAGTCTTCACCCAACTCAAGCATATCAGCAATAACAGCTATTCTCTCTCCTGATGCGGGGCATTCACTTAAAGCAGACAGAGCATGCTTTAAAGAAGCAGGATTTGAATTATAAGAATCATCTATAATGGTAAAACCATCTATGCTTAGAACCTCCATTCTCATATGCGGCTGTTTAAAATTAGACAGCCTTTCCTTCATATGGACTATACTTACAAAAGGTGAACAGCAGGCGATAGCTGCTAACGCGTTATATACGCTATGCACACCCATCATAGGCAGGCTAAAAGCTGTAACCGTATTATCCGCGATTAGATCAAACATTATAGACTTATCGACATATCTAAAATTCAAAGCCCTGAAATCAGCCTTATTGCTATTGATGCTGTAGGTTAATACAGATAAGCTATCGGTTGCCTTGCTTCTCAAAACCTTTGGCACGCTCATCAGCATCTCATCATCGCAGTTTTTAACCCAGGTGCCTTTTTCAGCAAGCGCCTCTACCAACGCGATCTTTTCCATAAGAACCCCGTCTCTGTCTCTTAGGCCTTCCAGGTGAGATGGGCCTATATTTGTTATAACCGCTATATTAGGCCTTAGTACTTCAGCGCTCTGTCTTATCTCCCCAAAAGAATTTGTTCCCACTTCTATAACCGCTATGTTCTCATCTTTCAGCTTCAAAATAGTAGATGGAACTCCTATATTATTATTCTCATTCTCGTGCGTCTTTAAGACCTTATACCTGACGCTTAGAATATGCGCGGCCATATCCTTTGTTGTGGTCTTTCCGCTTGAACCTGTTATAGCGATTACCGGTATATTAAATTTGTCTCTGTGCGCCCTTGCTATATCAGACAATGACTTGGCAGTATTTTTTACATTTATAATCGCGTAATTTTTTTTAGCTTCTACGTCTTCCGACGTAATAACAGCAACCGCGCCTTTTGCCGCAGCGTCATCTATAAAATCTGTTCCATCAAAGTTTTCACCCTTAAGAGCCAGGAATACTTCTCCCTTTTTGATGGTTCTTGAATCTGTAGATATACCGCTAACATTGATATCCTTCTTTATATCAGTGGCATCGGCGCCCGCTATCTTGGCTAATTCTTTAAGTGAGAATATTGTCATTATATTTTTTTTAAGTAACATCCTTAGATTCAAGCATCTCAGTAGCCATCATCAAGTCATCAAACGCTATAGTTGTATCCTTTAAAACCTGGTATTTCTCATGGCCTTTACCAGCTATTAACACGATATCATCATCCTCAGCCATAGACAGTGAAAGATTTATGGCCTTTTTACGGTCCAGAGATACCTTATAATCTTTAAACCCATCAGGCAGGCCCTTGACTATATCTTCTATAATACTTTTAGGATTTTCGCCGCGTGGATTATCTGAGGTTATGACAACAAAGTCCGCAAGTTCAGCGGCAACTCTGCCCATGCGCGGGCGCTTCTGTTTATCTCTGTCGCCTCCGCATCCGAATACGGCAATTATTCTCTTTTTTGTAAGCTTCTTTAACGCGTTAAGCACGTTAGCAAGGGCATCATCTGTGTGCGCGTAGTCTATGAACACAGAAAAATCCTGCCCCCTGTCTACTCTCTGGAGCCTGCCTGGCGCGCCTCTAAACTTTTTGACAGCCTCTTCCACATCTCTGGCTTCTGTTCCCTTTGACAACGCGAATGTTATCGCGGCCAGGATATTATATATATTGTACTCACCTATCAACTCTGTCCTGATGTCAAGCTCCCCGTATGGGGTTATAGCCTTAAAGTAAGTACCTTTTATCGAATATTTTATATTAACTGCTTTTACATCCGCGTCTGAATTGATAGCATACCTTAAAATCTTTGCTTTTGTATCGGACACTATCCTGTTGCCATAATCATTATCAGCATTTACTATAGCCTGCGCATCTTCTCTGAGCCCATCAAACAGGCTTTTCTTTACTTTAAAGTATTCTTCCATATCCTTATGATAATCCAGGTGCTCACCGCTTAAATTAGTAAAGATAGCGCTATCTATCTTTACACCATAAACGCGGTGCTGATGTATGGAATGGCTTGATATCTCCATAGCGCAATATGGGATATTGGCACTCTGCATATCATGCAATAGCATCTGGATCATTATCGCGGATGGAGTTGTATTTACGGCAGGTATATTACGTTCACCGACCTTATAACTTATGGTTCCTATGGTGCCGCAATCTCTCCCTGCCTGCTGTAATATGGCCTCTATAAGATAAAGAATAGTGGTCTTTCCGTTTGTCCCTGTGATACCCACTACGCTCACCTTCGAAGAAGGGCTCTGGTAAAAATTATTAGCGATTACAGCGCATGCCTTTCTTACATCTTTAACCTTTATTTTGCAGACATTCTTAAATGTGATAAAATCATCTTCACATACCACACATACAGCTCCGCGCTCTATAGCCTCATCTATAAACTCTAAGCCGTTTTTATTAGAGCCCTTGATAGCAAAGAAAAGCCCGCCGTTCTTAAGCTGTTTTGAGTCATAGTAGATGCCGGTTATCTCAAGATACCTGTCGCCTTTTACCGCTACGGCCTCGACACCTTTAAGCAGATGATTTAATTTCACCCCGTACCTCCCACTAAGTATCAATTTGTTTATCAGTAATAACTATTTTGCAGTCCAGACTATGCTCCCCCCCCCCATACTCTATTTATACTAGAGGTTCGGGGTTCATAGCCTCAGTCTTTCCTCCGCTATTTACTTAAGCCTCTTTGTCTTGTTCAACCATAAGATAGGCCAGTGTTTCCTGTGCGATCTCCTTAAAAACAGGCGCTGAAACTGTTCCGCCGAAATATGCAGGATGCGGTTCATCCACCATTACGCATATGCTTATAGCGGGATTCTTTGCCGGAGCGAATCCTACAAAAGAAGCTATAAACTTACTATGCGAATATCTGCCATCTGGTTCTATCTTTTGCGATGTCCCGGTCTTTCCTGCCGCAGTATAACCCTTTAATGCCGCGCTTTTCCCCGTGCCCTTCTCGACCACGCCCTGGAGCACGCTTTTTATCTTTTCCGCGGTATCCTTTGATATTACTCTTCTCCTCGCAGCACTATTATATTCTTTTATAGTGACTCCCTTGGAATCTATTATCCTATCTACAACATGCGGTTTTACGAGCTCTCCACCGTTGGCAATGACAGATATGCAGCGCGCTACCTGCATAGGGGTAGCGCTTACTTCATGGCCCATTGGTATTGCTGTAATAGAATAACTGGTCCATTGATCTAAAGGGCGTATCATGCCGCTTATCTCACCGGGAAGGTCTATACCTGTAAGAGAACCAAAACCAAATGATTTGATGTATTTATACAGACTCTTTTCGCCAAGCTTCATAGCGGCCTTGACAGTTCCTATATTTGATGATTTTTCAATAACCTCCCGAAACGTCAGGTTTCAGTGCCCGCGGTGATCGTGCAGCGTGTGGCCGGCAACATACCATGCCCCATTTTCACAGAAAAAATTATCTTGAAGCGAAACTGCTCCTTTATCAAGACAGGCAGATGCTGTGACTACCTTGAATACCGAGCCAGGCTCATAGCAGTCGGTAACAGCCCTGTTGCGCCTTGTATCACTATCTGTCTTGCTGAAATTATTCAGATCGTATGTAGGCTCAACCGCCAGGGCAAGTATATCACCGTCCGATGGGTTCATTACAATAGCTACGCCTGCTTTTGCGTTATGTTTTTTTACGGCCTTGCGTAAGGCCTTCTCCGCTATATGCTGTATGACCTCATCAATGGTAAGAACAAGATTATAACCGTCTTTAGGCGGTATATAGCTCCCGCCAAAGGCATGTATCTCTCTTCCCTTAGCGTCTCTTATTATAGACTTATAGCCTTTATCTCCCCTCATGTACTTATCATAAAGCATTTCAAGGCTTTCAAGGCCCACATTATCAGTTCCGCAAAAACCTATTGTATGAGAAGCCAGGCTGCCCTTTGGATAAGATCTCTTTGATTCGTCAATAAGGTATATACCCTTGATATTAAGCTCTTTTACCTTTCTGGCCTGTTTTTCAGATACTTTTCTCCCAAGCCATACAAATAGCTTATCCCTGCTTAGCCTTTCGTAAAGCAGGGACTCATCCTTCTCCAGGACTTGCGCGAGCATCTTTGCGGCCTTTCTCTTCTTTACTATGTCCCTGGCTACGGCATAGACAGAATCCACCCTCAAATCCACAGCAAGCTCACGCATATTTCTATCTAATATAGCGCCACGCCTTGGTTCAAGTTCTATTATTATAGAATGCTGGCTTTCGGCAAGCCTAAGTAGTTTTTCGTGTTGAAATACCTGATAATAGATAATGCGGAAGGCAATAAGTGTAAGTAATGTTATAAAAATAAGTGTTATTAATCTTAATCTAGATCTATATTTCTTAGTATACAATGTGGGGCTCTATATATATTATTAATTTTATAGTAAATACGATTGAGGAAACTTATTATTCACTTGATTCATTTGCTACTGCTTCATCGCCAAAAGAGAACATGCTCAATAAAATACTGCCCATCCTGTTGTATGTGCCTGTGGGAGTAATAGTTTCTGCAGTATTAGAAATATCTTCTTTCACTTTTATTTTATACCAAGACTGAGGCATATGAAATTCTGAGTCATCACTTATCTGCACAGTCTCTTCAAGGCGAGAAGGTGTTTCAAGTTTAGCTATATTATATCTTAAGTTTCTATTCTGGTCAACTAATAATGACATATATTTCTGGTGAGAATTTATACTATAGCCGTATTCCAGCAGTTTAGTATGCTGAAATATATACGCTATCGATATCGAGGTTAAGACTAAAACGCTTATCAGAAAATTTTTTATGCTCATAGTTAAAGCCTTTGAGCCGCCCTCAGTTTTGCGCTTCTTGAGCGCGGGTTCTCTTTCTTCTCTTCCTTCCCGGGTGTTATCGGTTTCTTTGTAAGAATAGTAAGAGGCCCTTCTTTCTCAAGCTTTCTGAATCTATACTTTACAATCCTGTCTTCAAGAGAATGAAAGGATATGACTACTGCCCTGCCATTCTTGCTTAAATAATAGGTCACCTTGCTCAGAGCTTCCTTAAGCGCGCCAAGCTCATCATTAACCAATATTCTAAAAGCCTGGAATGTCTTGGTAGCCGGGTCTATTCTGCCCTTCTCTTTATACCTGACCGCGCGCCTTATTATATATGCTAATCTGTAGGTATCCTTTATGGGCTGCTTTCTTCTCTCTGTTACAATTGCCCAGGCTATCCTATGCCAAAGCCTCTCTTCTCCAAGGTCTTTGATAATATAACCGAGTTCCTTTTCACTCATGTTGTTTATTATCTTCCAGAGAGGTTTGCCTAAAGTTGTATCCATTCTCATATCAAGGATGCTGTCTTTTGAAAAACTAAAACCTCTATCAGTATCCTCAAGCTGGAATGAAGATATTCCTAAATCAAAGAGCATGGCATCCACAGTTCTTATATTGAGCTGGGCCAATACCTTATCAAGGTTCCTGAAGTTTTCATGTACTAAAACGTATGAACCCTTAAAATCTTTTAAATTCTCTTCTGCTATCTCGAGTGCTTTCTTATCGGCATCTATACCGATAAGCTTTGCGCCAAGCGGGAGTTTTTTTAGTATCTCTTTTGCATGCCCGCCACAGCCAACCGTGCAGTCTAAAATGACCTTCTTTTTTTCACACTTTAAATACTCGAGAGTTTCTTTGATCAACACGCTCTTATGCATTAGGCCCCCGAGATAGATTATCTAAATCTTTTTATTGCTCTTATTATTACGCCGCTGCCTTCTACATTGCGCAATCGGGGGTTTATGCCTAAGAGCCGAGGATCCGCATTAAGCGCGCGCAGTTTCTTAAGCCTTTCGATGAGAACACAGCTCTCCTCTAAAAGCTCTCTCTTCCTGCTGAATATGTCTGGTGTTGATGCCATAATATCTTTCTCCTTCCCCTTTTATCTTTCTACAGCAACATTCTACTACTCGATCAAATTCTCAGCTATCTCCTCAAATGATTCCTTGGAACCCTCGTAATACTTCTTCCATAGCTCCTTGCTCCATATCTCTATTCTGTTGGAGACACCTATTAATACCATTTCTTTCTTTATGCCCGCAAAATCCTTAAGATAAGAAGGTATGAGTATCCTGCCCTGCTTGTCCGGGATCGCCTCTTGCGCGCCTGAAAAGTATAAGCGGTTAAATTTACGGTGTTCTGATTTCGTAAAAGGCATAGACCGAAACTTTGTTTCCTGAGACTTCCATTCCTCTTCAGCAAACATAAAAAGACACTTGTCTAGGCCTCTTGTAATGTAAAGTTTTTCAACATACGCCTCTTTCAAGGCATCGCGAAATCTGGATGGAATGATCAAGCGGCCTTTGCGGTCCAGCGTATGTGTAAACTCTCCATAGAACATATTTTTCTTCCCCCCACCGAGAAGGGCCTGTTGGCCTTATTCGTTCCACCGAGAAGGGCCTGTTGGCCTTATTAGTTCCACCGAGAAGGAACTTTTCTTATCCACCGAGAAGGATTTGGTATTAACCACTTTCCTCCACTTTATCCCACTTCGGTACAAAGCTTACACTACTATAGGGACTTTGTCAAGGGGTAATTTTTTGTAAGGGAAGATTATGTTTTTAAAAAGTTTTGATAGAGGGGAAAAATACACTAAATAAAGTGGCTTTAAGAACTTAAAGCACTATATGTTGTGAATCTTCAGGTAGGTAAAAATCTTAAAAAAATAAAAAAATTTCTTTCTTAAACGTCATTACTTGGGAGTATTTTATAACGTTTCTGCAGAGAGGCTTCGCACTTCGACAAGCTCAGTGCTTTGCTCACCAGAGGTCTCTCGGGACATATAGCTTGGCCCTGCACTGTTTAACAGCAGGCTTGTTATAAGTGTTATTTTGAGTGTTATCTTGTACATGTTGAACCTTATCCCTCGCCTAAACGCTTGTCAATTTCTTCGAAATTGACTGCGCAGGCTTCGGGATTAATTCGGCCAAATCACTTACGTCGCTTTGCTCCGTAAGTGACGGCCTCATTAAAATTATTATGATTGATGTTAGTTTTTTCATTTTTTTGCCTGCCCTACGTAGCTCTACAATAATATCCGCGTAGCAAGAGCGAAGGAGGGTGCTTAGGGGGTCCCTTTTAGGACCGTCCCCGAAATATACTAACCCCTGGTGAATGCCAGGGGTTAGTAATATTTAGTTTTATAAAAGTTGTTAGTATTATAATATGTATTAATTAATATGTCAAGCGGATTTTCAGGAGCGGAAGAATTTTTCCAAAAATTGGGCAGGAGATAGTACAAGCGCGTCCTGGCGCACTTTTGCAGGATAGTGTTTGAGATTTCCTGTCACCAAGCATACTGCCTCAGCTACTATCGCCACCTCTAAAAAAGGTTCATCATCTAAATCCGGCAGTTTTAAAGCAAGTGGCCGTGCGCAAATAGCATAGCCGCAAGTCTCTATCTCATCAAGAAGGCTATAGATATGGTTTTTGCTAAAACAAAATTTTGGACGCTGTAAAACTTCTCGATATTCAGTAATAATGCGTGCGTCATAGCAAAGAGTTATAATGCCTCCGGCTGCCATGCGGACAATCTCACCTGCGGCAGAATATGGCGATAGCAAGCCTGAGACAATAACATTGGTATCTAAAACAACCTTCATCTTGACTTACGTTTTTTTCGTACCACGGTTATCTCTTCATCAATCTCATTAAGGCTGATCTTATCTTTGTTTGCCTTTAGTGACTGCGTCTGCATAGCAGTTACAGCTTCTATAGATCTAGCGCGGCGTATAGTAGCAATGGCGCCTTCAATATTATCTTCAGAAACCGCGGACAGGATTGCGATAGGCTTGCCGTTTGATGTAAGTATCATCTCCCTCTCTTTAGGGAGCTCTCTCTGTATCCTTGCTGAATTTGACCTAAAATCCCTTATTGTAATAAACTTCATATACAATCACCATCCTTTCACTGTCACCATAATTATACACGATTGTCACCCGATTGTCAACAGTTTCGATAAAAATTCAAACTATTTCTGTAGTTCACGTTGGCGGCTCCTACTTACTCCAGATGCCGCGCTTTTCGCTGCGGGCTTTCTCCTGTAACTTTAGGAATTCATCCGCGTATTTCACATTTGGCGGGATTATTAAGAGGCGGGCATATCCTTCTTCGATCATCCTGGCGTTTACGAATACATCTCCTACATACACATAGGCAAGCAGCCTTCCGTACTTGTCTTTTTTTCTTGAATCAAATTCAAGCCTTACCTTCTTTCCGGATACCAGTTTTTCATTAAACTGCTGGGCCTCTTTCGCAAGATACCCCGGGATTATCACTTTATGCGGGTGGTGCAACTCCGGCGTATCTATGCCTAAATATCTTACCTTGTCACCGTTT
>JBDRAM010000113.1:0-6474 GCA_043823785.1 Candidatus Omnitrophota bacterium | reverse complement strand
ATGAAGGTCCTTACTATAATCGCTACTATCTTTATACCTATTACATTTATAGCGGGCGTATACGGAATGAATTTTAATCCGGAAGTTTCCATATTTAATATGCCCGAGCTTAATTCCAAGTATGGGTATATCTCTGTATGGGTGATCATGGCGTTGGTAGCCTTAACCATGATAGTCTATTTCAAAAGAAAACGTTGGATGTAAAAACGGCGCTGCTCTAATACGCTTCTTGCCATTTTGAAAAATTCATGATAAGATAGTTACAACAAGAAAACCAATATGACCAAAAAAGAATTTATGAATAGAATAGGAAACGGCAAGGTGGACATACTCCAGCAATTTATCGGGCTATTAAAGAAACTAAAGATAGATTACTGCGTAATTGGCGGGTTGGCAGTCAACTCCTATGTTGAGCCTGTAGTAAGCCTTGATCTGGATATTATTGTTATTACAGACGACCTCGACCGTCTCATAAGATCATCGGGCAAAATTTTTAAGAAGAAGAGATTCGCGCATAGTATTAACCTGACTTCTTCAAAGTCAGATCTGCGTATCCAGATACAAACAGACCCGCGCTACCAGCCGTTTATTAAAAAATCTTCCGTAAAAAACGTAATGGGCTATAGGATGAAAGCAGCCTCTTTAGAGGATGTCTTGCAAGGAAAGGTCTGGGCCTATTCGGATAAAAAGAGGCGCCCAAGCAAACGCCAAAAGGACATTGCTGACATTCTTCGTTTAACAGAATCCTATCCTAAATTAAAATCATCTCTCCCAGAATCCATCAAAAAGTTAGCAAAATAAGAAAAAGTAATTGACACAGCCTTTAGTATTTAGTATAATAATAAATACTTTTATAAGACTATAGCTAACAAATCAAACCCCTGGCGAATTAAGCGCAGGGGTTTGATTTTATCGGTAGCGCACGTTTAAACGTGCGCTACATATGTGGATAACATATGAAAAAAACAATATCATTAATATTAACGCTTAGTCTGGCTTTTACAACCGCATGCTACGGGTATGGGCCCGATACCCTGCGGCCGCAGGCTTTTAAGGCAGCTCTTCCTGATATGCCCTCCATATCTTCTGACTGGTTTGGGGAATATAAACCCATAGATGACTCCTGGGCAGTTGAAGAGTATTTTCACATAGAGCTTCCGCGCGTGCTTGCGGGATATATATATGGCAATGAGTATGTATATAAGATATTCGAAGAGGGCGATGAGCTAAGAATAGTTGAAGTAATTGAAAGAATATTAAACCGAGCTGAAGAAGAATTCGAGTCTCAACTAGCCAAAATGCCGGAAGCGGATTCTAAAAAAGCCCAGGCATATTTTAACTTCTATCAGAAAAGAGCCAGAGAAGACCTCTTAATAAAAGGCGCGATCAGCATTAACCCTGAATTCAATGATTATAAGATGCTGGCAATGAGTTTACTAGAAGATGGTGTTGAGTTTATTATGATAGATGATTATTTTAACTCAAGATGGATATATTCTAAAGGTTGTTTTAGCAAGGCCAAGAAGGCTTTTCCTATTCATCTATCGTTAGAGCCATACTGGAGCTTAGTAAGGTCTACTGATAAAAATTCTCATATTGATAAAACAGGAGCTATGTTTTTATCAGGATTTGAGCCCATGATAGCAGTAAGAGAAAGAGTAGCAAGCCCGGACTTTGTACTTGCCAAAGCAGCAAAGGCGTTAGAAGAAGAGACAGAAGCTGAAATTAATATTGAGCATGAAGCAGCTGTTAAAGACGTTAAGTATGACCTCTTAAGTATGTTTGAAGATATATGTTACAAGCAGAAGAAACATCCTAAGGTTTGGCTCGATGAGATAAAGAGTAAGATTATCGCGGAGCATGAAAGAGACCAGACCATTATTGCAGAGGCCGCCATAGAGCTGTTTGAACAGATAGGAGGTAAAGTAGAAGAAGATCGTTTTACCACTGTAAGGGAAGGTATTTTGCTACCTGTTAGGAGTGTAGCGCATATTATAAAGAATGTAGCTGTTAAGCGGACACTGGATGAACTTTTTTTCAACACATTATCTTCTCTTGTTAAATGGATAAAGACCTATAACCTTGATAGCAAGAGGGGCAGTGGTATAACAAGAAGAGACTTTTTGGGCTTGACTGGTGCTGTAACAGTTACTTTAGCAGCACCACCAGCCGGACTTTTGAAAAGCATGCCAATACCGGTAAAAGTATTATTGGAAAAATACAAGCCTAAACTAGGTGAACCACAAGGCAATATAGTATACAACATTCTAACTGATATGGGTTTTACTGGGCTTGGGTATGATGAACCTGATCCATCTTTTCCAGGCTATCCAACTACTAAGAAGATCGTGGACATTATAGCAGAGAACCGCATAGATGTTGCTTATAGACATGCATTTTTAAATCATATAGGAGGTATTATTTTTGGTGATAAAGCAACATTACATGGAACGCCATCGCTTGATGGCAATGTAGATTCAACTATTCCTGCTAATAGCGACCTACTGTCTACGACAATGAAAGAAGTTATTGATAAGAGTGTTTTTGGCTATAAAGACCAAGGAATTATTGTTAGGCCTGAAGTTCATCAAACCTACACCATAGTCGATGCTCATAAAAATCCTGAGCATTTAAGAACTTCGAAGGTGGTTGCTGATTTATCTAGACATGATATCATGGAAGAATTATCCAAGCCCGGAAAAGGTGAAGAGTTTTTTTCTGAAATGAGAGATAGGATTCTTACGGATAAAAGGATAGGAGAGCATACGCCTTTATCAGAGATTGAGAAGCTATTAAAAGAGTATTCAGGGCACTATGAAAGTTTTATAAGAAAACATTTTATGGAAAAAATAGAAGAAATCTGTGGCGGCTACATAGAAGTGGCAAAGCGCAGAATCAAAGAGGGGAATTGGGCTCTGAATAAGGGTTACCTGCACCCTAAGCGCCTTGAGGGACATCCGGATTATGCTTACTTAGCTATATTGAAATTATTCTATTATAATATGCTTATCAGGGGGCCTCATGCTACAAAAGAGTTTTTCGATAAATTTTACGCTGGTTACCAAGAAGCGGCAATCGCTGAAAAAAGAAACCTGAAGCAAAAATACGGCGAAGAGTTTCTAAAAAAGATAGGAGACTACAAACGACGTAATTTGTGGGATAGCGATTTACCGTCTCTTCTCCAGCTATTTTTAGAAGGGGGTAATGACCCGCACGATCTCTTTGGCGCTTTTGAGAAGACAACATTTTTTAAATCTACCTTTTTATTGGAAGATATCGTAGCAGATAAAGATATAGTATCTATGGGTGAGTTTTCCGCATTACTGCTAGGGTTACCAAAGCTATATGATGTGTTTGTTGTAAAAGGAATGGTTAAAAAAGATAAATTACACAGACGCCTGTATGATGATAATGATCCTTATGCCAAGCATTATGATCCAGAACCTCTTATGAAGTGGCTGCTTGAGCCTTTACCGAGATATATTACTGCCCAAGCTTTCTTTATGCAGGAGAATTTTCCTGAGAGGTTTAAGTCAGTAACATCGCGCATGGGTAGTATTCCCTATTATGCCATTCCAAGGATAGAGTATATTGCGGAGGATGGCGAAGATGAAGCTGCTATAAAGACATCGAGTGCAGGTCAAGAAATTAGCAGGCGTGAATTCTTAAGAGGCATTGCAGCCGGCGCGGCATCTATTTCAATTTATGGGTTGACTAATAGCAAGGTTTTAGCAGGCCCGGCTGCTTCTGATAATCCTTTAGCTTTTAACGGTATAGTGTATCAGGAGTTTGAATACGCTGACCATGGATGCTGGGCGTTAGATTTAGCTGATAATGTAAGGCTTTCGAACCGGGGTGAGCCGCTGCATTCCGGCAAACATTCCTTAAAGCTCACTACAACAATAACTGCTAAAGGAACAAAGGAATTAAAGACGCCTACAGGAGTAGGGATAAAATTTCAAGGCCCTACTCCCTGGCACGTGGATTTCCATCCTGAAAAACATGACCGGCTTACATTTTGGGTATATTCAGAGCACCTGAACGGGCTTGATAATAATCTGTATGTGCAGTTCTTTGACCAGGGTTATCATAAAAACATCCCGGTTGAGGTATGGACAAAGAGAGCAGCTCGGTACGGAAAATGGACACCTATAACTATTTTATTTAAGGATTTGCCTGAAACCTTAAACCTGCATGATATAGATAAGATACAGATAGGTTTCTGGTGGGAAGGGGTTCATTATATAGATGATATACGTATAACAGGGCCTTTGCCTGAAATAGACCCTGGGCTGTTATCAGATGGTGTAATTGAGTGGGCCTCGGTTGCGGGTGCAGCAAGCTATCGCTTGGAAAGAAGTACGCAGGGCTCTGACGGCCCATGGGAGATTATTTATGAGGGTGCGGATACAAGCTTTATTATATCGGATATTGAGAGATCCTGGTATAGGGTGGCTGCGGTTGATGAAAGCGGTATGGAACATGTTTCTGATTATAGCTATGTAGCGGAGTATACACCGCTGCCGGTGCTTACAGGAATTGATAACGGGATATTGAAAACTGAAGGGACTTTGATAAAAGACCAATATGGCAATACAGTAACCCTGCGCGGCGTAAACTTAGGCGGACTTTTTGTAAATGAGCCGTGGCTGACAGGTATAGGTGCGAACGATATTCCTATTATAGAAGATGACTGGACTCTGCGCGAGATATTATCAGAGAGATTTGGCGTGGATAGGGCGAGAGAGCTGCTTTCGGCATATCAGCAGGCATATATCGATACGCGGGATTTTGATAATTTAGCGAATTTAGGTATAAATTGCGTGAGATTGCCGCTTAATTATCTCTTGTTGCAGGATGAATTTGGTAACTGGATGACAGATTATAGGGGGCGGATAGATTTTAGCGCAATAGACCATATTGTAGATATCTGTGCCAACAGAGGCATATATGTTTTGCTTGACCTGCATGCTGCTCCCGGAGCTCAAAGTAATGAGTTTCATTCTGGGCGTAAAAATTTTAATAAACTCTTTGAACAGAGCAGAGAAGGTCAGATGTATAGAAGGCGTACTATCCAGATATGGCAGGCAATAGCCGAACATTATAAAGATAATCCCGCTATTTGCGGATATGACCTGCTTAATGAACCGATAGGCGCGCCTTCAAAAGAGGCATTGTTTGAACTTTACGACAGCCTGTATAAGGCGATACGCGCAATCGATGAGAATCATATCATAGTAATGGAAGGCACCTGGCTTGACGCGCAGGGTGCTTATGACTGGGATACCTTACCGCGCCCTGCTGATGTAAAATGGGAGAACGTGGCATATCATTTCCATTATTATTATTGGGGCCATTATGGATATGAAGATGTTGCGAGCCATAAGGCTTTTATTGATGAAAAGATGGCCGAGGCAGCCATAAAGCAGCTTGAATACAATGTTTTTGTAGGAGTCGGTGAGTTTAGCGCTTTCGATGTAAGAGAAAACTGGACTAATTACATAGAGGCATTTGATAATCAAGGATTAGGATGGATGCTCTGGTCACTAAAATCAAGGTACAGCCCGTCAAATTGGGGATTGTATAACTGGCAGGGAGATGATGAGGATCTGCCAAATATCAGAACAGACAGCTTTGATGAGCTTATGCGAAAGTTTAAAGCTTTTGATACAGCAGGAAATTTTGTTCCCAATTATTCATTAACTAAAATTCTAAAAGAAAATCTCAAGCCCGAAGCCCCTCAAAAGTCGTTTTCTTCAGGCATCAGACAGCGGCTAACACATAAGACTCGTAACCTTATAGCCGCAGCTGCGTAGTAGAATTTTTTCTCTCTCGCTATTTAATCCTTGAAAGCATAGGAAATTATATCTTTACCCCGGCTCATATGATGTGGGTAAATTCTCTACGATAATTTACCCACATTCGTCGGGGTCTGCGGAAAATCTACTAAAGCCTCTGCCCGAAGGGCAGATTTTCCTTGATAGTATAGGAAATTATACATACCTTTTTAAGCACAAAATTGATATAATTGGACATGTCTATGTTGGTAGATGAACGTCCCGTTTATTACAAAAACAAGCTTATTCAGATATTCCGCGACCACTGGGAGCAGTTTAAGCATTTCCACCCCCATCTTGTGAATGAAGACATTGAAGCCAATGTTCAGAAGATGATAGGTTGTGGCCTCTTCTCAAATGGTTATGCGGAATATCGCTGCAGATGCGGCTATATTAAAAGAGTCGCCTTTAGCTGTAAGTCAAGATTCTGTCTAAGATGTTCTAAGGTCTATGTTGATAACTGGGTAGCCAAAATGAAACAGACTATATTTGCCAAGATTGAACACCGCCATATTATCCTGACTGTCCCAGGCTCTCTCTGGAGATATTTTCACACAAAAGATATACTTAAACTCCTTGCTGACTGTGGCGCAAAACTGATAGAAGAAGTTGTCTCTGTCTGCCTAAAGGGAAAGAG
>JBDRAM010000112.1:0-16131 GCA_043823785.1 Candidatus Omnitrophota bacterium | reverse complement strand
ATGGGAATAGTGATGGTGAAGGTAGTACACTTGCCTGTTTCACTTTCTACGGTTATCTTGCCTTTGTGATTTCTTATTATAGTATCCACGATGCTTAAGCCCAGTCCTGAGCCTTTTTCTTTGGTGGTAAACATGGGATTGAAAAGGCTATGTAGAGAGTCTTTCGGTATTCCGCATCCTGTATCTGTTATTCTAATGACTGCCTGAGAAGAAGAAGAGGAGGTAGAAAGAGCAAGGGTTTTTGTTTCCGTGCTTTTCATGGCATCCATGGCGTTTGCTATAAGGTTAAGGAAAACCTGCTTCATCTGATCTTTATCAGCCTCTATGCTTATAGGTGGTATTTCGTATTGCTTTTTGACTGAAATGTTGTTATTTTCAAGGTCATTACTCATCAGCTCTAATACTGAATCCAAAGATTTATTTAGATCCACAGTCCCGAAATTAGGAAGGAGGGGATGGGATACTTTCACCAGCTGCCTGACGAACTTATCTATCCTGTCTATCTCTGTCGTAACGAGCCTTGAGAATTTTTCTCTGAAACCTTCATCATCGTATTTCTGCGTAATAAGTTCCGCAAAGGCTTTAATGCCCTGTAAGGGGTTTTTTATCTCATGAGCTACTTCGCTTGAAAACTTACCTAAAGTAGCCAGCCTTTCTACCTTTATCAGCTGGTCCCGCGTATTTATCAGCTCCTCATAAGAGTGCGCGTTTTCTATAGCTGATATTGATTGCTCTGTAAGTGTGGCAAAGGTATCCACATCATCCTGTGTAAATATGGAGTTATCCCTTTTTGCCCCAAGCGCCAAGAAACCGAAAAGCGAGCCTTTTTTAAAAGCAGGGATTATTATAACTGCTTTGGCTTTACCAAGCTCATTCTGGAGCTTTTTTATGTGGGGTGAGAGCTTGGCAACCAGGCTGTATCTTAATTCTTCCGCTCTTATAGGTACTCTTCTTAAGATAATATCTTGTACTAAAGAGGAGTGTTGCGAGAACTTGTCTAAAGGAGCGGTTTTGTCTGAGGCACTCCTGGTTGCTTTTAGGCAGTAATCCTTGCTTATTTCGTCTTTAAGATATATCGATGCGCAGTCGAGCCGCATTATTTTAACTACGTGATGTACTATAAGCTTAAGCAGTGTTTCTAGTCTAGTAAAGCGCATCATATTTAAGGCTAGCCTGTTTAATGCCTTATGGGCAAGAATCTCTTTCTTACGAAGACGGATTTCGGCCTTGCGTTCAAGATTATAAAATAAGAACGGCCCCGAAGCGGCAAAGACTACCATAAGCAGAAGAGGAAATAGCCACCAGCTTTGGCCCATGTTTTCTATTAAGAGAGGGCGGAACCTGTCGGCTACTAAAAAAGGAATACCCAGTATAATAAGGTATACAAGAAGGAATATGCCTATCCTTGTTACGGCAATAGATATACCTGTCAGCTGGTAACGCACAATGACAATTGCCATTGTCAGCACATACAGCCACATAAAATAAATGCCAACAGGCGCAAATTCTACCCCATATGATAGTGGAAAAGTGCTTGAGACCGCGGCAAAGCCCGCAACCGAGAAAGTAAGAAGATACGCTATCTGGTTTCTTATAAGGCCTTTTTCTGAGGCAAAAGATTTAAGCATTAAATATAGAGTATAGACAGCGGCTAGTGTGTAAAAGATTATGTAGTAACTATAGAGTGGACCTGCTTGCGGGTAATAGCTGCCTACTATATTGGCGTATAATGCTTTATCCACAAGGTACGGGGTAAAGTTATAGATAAGGAATATAACTGAAATAGAATAGCATAGATAGACTATCCTTCTTTTGTTTCCAGAATAATTTAATAGCGAAATAATAAAATGAAGATGCAGCGCAGGTAAAAGTATCAGGCCAATCTGTGAGATCCTGGCATAGAGCAGAGCACCAGGGGCGGTTTTTGAATTAAACATGAAGGCAAGGAATATGCTCCAGAAGGCAAGGCTGGTACTTAAGCCAAACCACGTCCTGTTGACAGGCCCTTTCGGGTTCTTGGAGAAGACAAATGTGCCAACGGATATGCCTGTCAAAGCTGTGAGTACAGAGGTAACTACATATAGACCCATCTTTAACCCGCTTTATTTAAGGATGTCCTCTATGATTTTTAGCAGTTTTGCTCTTCCAATAGGCTTAACAAGATAAGAAGATACGCCAAGCTTTAAAGCTTCTTCATCACTGTCTACGCTTTCGTATCCGGTTAAGACAATTATTTTCTGATCAGGCTTGAATTTTTTAATCTCTTTTATAGCGTTAATGCCGTCAATATCGCCGCCTAGCTTGATATCCATAATGATTACACCAAAATCTTCAGTTTTTGTAAGCTCTATAGCTTGTAATCCATTCTCTGCTAAGGATATTTCGAAGTCATCTTCCAGGTAGGCTTTCACCGACTCTCTTATGATCTCTTCATCATCACAGATTAATATATGATATTTACTCATCTTATGCACCTTGTTGCTATAACTTCTTGTCTTGTATGTAAATATACATCATATACATGAGATTATCAAGGCTAAAGCTTGAAAAGGAGTAAAAACTTGCTTTGTTTGCATAGGTATGTTATATAATAAGTAATAGGCCATGTTTAATAACAACTCATTAATCAAAATGAAAAAGGCTGTTTCGGCATTAATGTTGCTGGCTATTTTTTTACTGCCCGCATCTTTTGCTTTCGCCTTGCCGGCGGATGTAACTAATATAAGCGGAAAAGACTATTACCCTGCAGCTAGAAAGGCGATCCAGGAGGCGCAGAAGTCTGTGAGTATGGTTATGTACCAGGTGAGCTTGCGGTCATACGGCAAGGGTTCACAGGTGCACAACCTTGTTAGCGAGCTTATAAATGCGCATGAGCGCGGTGTAGATGTAGAAGTTATCCTGGACCAGAATGTAGACTTTGCCGGAAGGCGCAATATCGACGAGTGGATGGCAGAAGGCAAAAATGCTTTCTGCTTTAAGGTGCTTAAAGAAGCTGGCATAGATGTGCACTATGACAATCTTGCAACATATACACATGCCAAAGCTATCGTGATAGATAACGAGATCGTTATAATGGGCAGCTCTAATTGGAGCGAGAGCGCGTTTAGCAAGAACGCAGAAGTTAATCTCTTGGTAAAATCGGAAGATTTAGCAAGAGAAATCCTGGAATATTTCAAGACCATCAAAACAGACGACAAAGCAACAGATGTGGTCCCAATCCAACAAGGCGGGGTTCCTGTATCCTGGAGATTTTTGGAAAACCCAAAATTGGCTGGTCGCATGCTTACCAAGCACGCAGAGAGGGCTTTTGACATATACCTTTTCCTGCTAAGAGAGCTTGACGGGGATTCTGAAGGTAAGATAACGTTAGATTATGACAAGGTAGCAGCATGCTTAGGGCTAAGTGATAAAATGACAAGGACAGGCTACAGAAGGCAGATTACCAAAAGTCTAAGAGAGCTCGAAAAGACATATAACCTTATAAAATTCGAACCAGAATTTGCAAAAGATGCAACAGTCATGCTCTTAAGCTATGAGGAGCCCGCAGGTCCTTATGCAGTGCCGGAAGAGTGGTATTTCCAAATACCGGATGATTTCTGGGGATATGGATGGAATAATAATCTTTCGATGAGGGCAAAATTCTGCTACCTTATCAATTTAGCATATGTGGGCATAAGCAACAATAATCCCTGGTGGTTTTCAAGCAGAGACGTTCTGTCTGAACGCTTTAATATAAGCAAATGGGTTATCAGCAAAGGCATGGGGGAACTACGAAGCCTAAATCTTATAGATGTCTCATATGATACACCAAAGGACGGCAAGTACGAAAACATGTTGGCTAAGTCTTATAAGGTGCTGTCTCTATACGACCCTGAGTGGCTGGAAACAGAATGGGATAGGTTAGAGGTAGCATATGGCTCAAAAGAGCTTAAGAAGGCAAGGAAATACGCAAAGATAGTCTTTAAAGAGAACGACCCCCAGGTAGCGGAAGATATCCTTGCTACAATCAAGGCCGTTGGCGAGGGGCCCATAAAGAAGGCTTTTAATATAGTGGCTAAGAAAAGCATAGATAACTCAAAAAGATGCTATGCTTACGTTAAGGGCATATTAGCCAATATGCAGGAACAACTCATTATATAACATAGGCCAGGTAGCCATATTAACAGGGTTCGAAAAGAAGGTGCCAGGAAACGACAGCAGTCGGTACTGTGTGTTATGGATGGAATAGCACGTAATGGATGAGGTTTTCGCAAATATTGATTATTTTGTCGTTGAATTAACCCGGAATAAACCCCATATGGCGCCTTAGAGCGTTTCAATAAAATTGCAGCTACAGCAAAGGTGCTCTTTGCGCTATCAGAGAAATGCAAGGCGCAGGCAATACAATAAAAATAAATATTGACAAAATTTCGTTAAAATGGTATTATTTCGTTGGTTGAAAAGCTCAAAGTATGGTAACTGTAAATAATATAGGAGAATAAAATGATTCACTCGTTTACGTTTAAAAATTTCTGTTCTTTTTCTGTCGAATCAAGAATTAGTTTTGAGAACGTTCGGGCGGGACGAGAAACCCAGAGCAATATGTTCGCCGACAGTCCAGCTGGCACTCGCTTGAGTAAGATAACGACTGTTATCGGGCCTAATGCTTCAGGTAAAACAAATGCTCTAAAAGCCCTGGCTTTTTTGAGTTGGTTTGTTCGCAATTCTTTTGTTGGGCTTGAGGGCGAACAGGAGAAAATCCCGGTAGATACCTTTGCTTTCTCAAACCAAAAAGAAGAGCCTGCTGAATTTGAAATAGTATTTGAACACAAAAAAGAAATTTATAAATATGTACTTCATTTATCTCAGACCCATGTTATCAAAGAAGAGTTGCATAAAAAAGATAAAAAGACAAACCACTTTAATTATCTGTTTAAACGAATGTGGAATGCGACTATCCATGGGTCTGAGATAGCGCAACGAATTAATTTGCAAACAGAAGTGGTAAAAAAGATCTTGAGAAAAAACGTTTCTCTTGTGGCAGCGTCTGTTGCGATAAAAAATGATATACTTACTGAAATAGCAACGTTTTGGCAAACGATTTTTACAAATGTTTATCGTATGGGCAAAGCATGGGATACAGCTTCATTGGGAAAGCAGAGACTATTTCAGGCAGCAGAGTTTTATGATAAAAATCCAGAGTTATTTATAAAGGCAGTTTCTTTTTTGAAAGATATTGACCTTGGCCTGGAAGGAATTCGCATTACTGCTGGAGAGGCGCACAACGAAAAGACAGGAGAAAAAAAACAGGTGCATTTACCTTTTGGAGTACACCTAGTTGATAAAACAGAACACCAGCTTCCGTTTGCTTTTGAATCAAGCGGTACAAAAAACATGTTTGTTCTGTTACATTTTCTTTTGCCGGCAATTGAACAAGGTGGGATTGCGATAATTGATGAGCTGGAAATAGACTTGCACCCGCACACCTTGCCGAGAATTATTGAGTTGTTTGGGGAGCCGGCTACAAATCCCAAGAACACACAGCTTTTATTTACTACTCATTCACTTGAGATATTGAGCCATCTAGAAAAAGAGCAAGTGATTTTAGTGGAAAAGAATAACGAATGTAGAAGTGAAATTTATAGGCTGGATGAATTAAAGGGCATACGTAGAGATGATAATATTTATGCGAAATATATGGCTGGCGCTTATGGCGCGGTACCCAATATTTAAAAGGGGATAATATGGTAGCGCGACGCAAAAGCCCGGTCAGAAGAACTAAAAAAACGATATTAATTGTCGGAGAGGGCTCAACAGAAAAAGCATTTTTGCGATATGTAAAGGAATTATACATAACGCGTGATATGAATATCTCAGTAAGCGTTGGGTGCGGCTCTGGGGGCTCTCCTCGCAATGTTGTTGAAAAGGCTATCAGATTATGCGGAAGCAGAGGGTATGATAAGTGTTTTGTTTTGATTGATGCCGATATTCCTTTCAACGCGGATAAAAAATTGCTCTCTCGCATGAACAGAAAACCAAAGATAGAATTTCTCAAATCAACGCCTTGCATAGAAGGGATGTTTTTAACTATTTTAGGGCATGATGGAAATGTTGCGAGAGAAAAATGTAAAAACACTTTTGAATCAAGGTATTTGCCATCAGATAAGAAAACAGATAAGCGGTTATATGAACGGTTGTTTTCTAAGGAAATACTGGATGAAAAGAGAAAAGTTGTTGATGAATTAAACAGCATTTTAAAGGCTATGGGTATATGAAAAAAGCGAATAAAGTAAAATTAACAGGAATCAAATCTTGGCCGATTGATGACAGGCCGAGAGAGAAGCTTTTAAAGAAAGGAGCTAGCGCGCTCAGCAATTCTGAACTATTGGCGATTCTTTTGCGTACAGGAACATCAGGCGTTAGCGCGATTGACCTTGCACGCGATGTATTAAAAAAATTCGGAACATTCAGGAATATGGCACACACGGACGTGCGCGATTGGAGAGATTTCAAAGGTTTAGGAAACGCAAAGGTCGCGCATATTCAGGCGGCTCTTGAGATTGGTAAGCGGTTTCGTGAAGATGAGGCAAGCGCCGGTAAGCAAAAAGTATCATCAGCCAAGGATATTGTTGATATTCTCATACCGCAGATGAGGGATTTAAAAACAGAGGTTTTTAAGATAGTGTATCTAGATAACAATAACGGGATTATCGATATTGTGGATGCGGCAATAGGAACAGTAAATCATGCATGGATCCAAAGAGCAAAAAAGCTACAATAAGGTGCTATTGTAGGCCATTATCAGATATGATGGGAGATAAGCAGTGCAAGTTGACAGAAGAGATAGTTTATCAGAGTTGAAGGAGACCCGTTGGGGTCACCATGTACCACTCGGCAGATACGCAAGCAAAAGCCTCGGGTACATGGCGCAGCCATAGTACCACTCGGCAGAAACGCATGCGAAGGCCTCGGGCTCGCACTGTACCGGAGCGAAGCGACTGGTACGGTGTGCGTGGCAGGCCATGTGCCAAAACAAGAGGCGCACCAGTTTTATATAAAACAGGATGCGCCTTTTATTTTTTCGTATGTCCTTATTTTCTTCTTTATTATGCTGGTTACGAGTGCTACAATAATAAACATAACAGGGGGTGTCTTGTGGCGAGAAAACTTCTTATCATAGACGATGAAGAAAGCTTAAGCGCCAGCCTTAAAGCATTTTTAAGCCTCAAGGGATATGATGTTCGTGTTGCTCATAACGGCGAAGAAGGCCTTGAGGAAGCAGCGCGCTTTCTGCCCGAGCTTTTGCTTCTGGACCTTCACCTCGTAGGCGGCATGACCGGCACCGACACACTGAAAAAAGCAAAATCAATTATCCCGGGCTTAAAGGTGGTCGTGCTTACCGGCTTTGGCGACGAGGAAGAGATAGCTAGCCAGTGCTATAGCCTGGGCGCAAGCAAGTTTTTATGTAAACCATTGACAGCCACAGAGATCAAAAACGTACTGGATGAGATCAAATGAAAGGACTAAACGCATAGATGAATCAACTTATACATAATATAATAAACAAGTTTAATGTTATTAACCTGATGTGCGGGACGACCGCGCTTGAGATAGAAAGCAGCGATAGAGACACGGCAATAACCCCAGAGACAAAAGATAGGCTAAAGAAACTGGTTAGCAGTATCGAAGCATATAACGCAAAAGCTCGGCAGATGCTGGATGAGATAATCAAAACTGTTTCGGAAGAACCTGACTGCTACAAAGATAACGAACACTTCTTTAAGGTGGTTGAGCCCGGCATTTTGGATATAGAAGAAAAGAGGAAGCAGCTCGGCCAGGCAGTTGCTGATTATGGCGCTGCTGCGGGAAGCACTCTTTCGTTAGACAGCAAGATAATAAACCTTTTGCATACAATAGAAGAAAAAGCGCTTACCTGCGGCATAATGCTAAAAGAGCTTAGGGGCAACCTTGTAAAGAGCGGCAAATACAACACGGCGGATGAATAAAAGAAAAGATTCGGAATGGCAGCCAGCAAAAACATTTTAATAGTTGATGACGAAAGAGGCCTTGTCCAGGCGCTCGAAAGTTTTTTCAAAACCAAGGGGCACAATGTGCATACCGCGCACACGGGAAAGGACGCCTTGGATCTTTTGAAAAAACAGGGAGTAGATCTGATGATACTGGATCTTAACATGCCAGGGGTAAGCGGGGCAGAGATAGCGAAAGTATCCAAAGAAAAATACCCGCGCACAAAGATATTGATATTAACGGCGTATGCGCAAGAGCACAAGAAGAAGCTCTTGTCGGTAGAAGTCGAAGAGGTGATAACAAAGCCCTTTGGCATGATCATGCTTGTGAATAAGGTCCAGGAGCTTTTGGGGCAGGAGCCGGACATAAAGCCCGTGCCAGACCTGGAATATAAAGGCCACAGGCCGGTCAGGGTGCTATTTATAGACCCTGCGATGGATTATATATTAAAGGATTACGTGCTTCCTTATATGCAGCTTAGCTGGGGAGACAATATTAATGTTGAGTCGATAAACCCTACGCCGCCATCCGCGGCCCGTGAGAAGATCATGTCTTTTAAACCAGACATAGTGCTGCTGAGCGCCCTTCTTGCCAAACAGGCGGAGGGGTTGTCGCTTGATATCGCGAAGAATATCTATAGGCCAAAAGAGGCTATTATATATAATGTTCCGGGCGAGCAGGAAGAAAAAGAGAAACTTGCTGACACATATTATTCTATATACTCTATGCAAAAATCTCTTATAGATCCAGACTATCTTGACAGGCTGAATGACTTGATAAAAGAGACTGCCATAAAGCACCAGCTGGTGGATGAGGAATTTTTTTCAAAAAAGAAACCAGCGCTGCAGAAATTCAAAAGCAGCTTTACTGTAGAAGATGTGGGTGAGTTTGTAAAAGACGCGATCGCGAAAGAGCTGAACATAGGAAAAGACAAGATAACAGAAGACGCTTCTTTTGTCGAAGACCTGGGGGTGGATTCATTAGATACTATTGAGCTTACAATGGCGCTTGAGGATGTTTTTGGCATTGAGCTGCCCGATGAGGATGTTGGCACAATGCGCACGGTTAAGGCGGCTATAGATTACATAAAGAAGAAAGCAGACCTTAAGGAGCTAGCCAGAAGAAAAAGAGGGGCTTATAAGATTCTTATAGTAGATGATCAGGAAGCGATGTGCAAATTTCTGGAGAGCTATTTCCAGGCAAAAGGTTACGAAGCGTACAGCACCGCAGAGCCGAAGAAAGTCCTGGCAATAGTAGAAAAGGAGAAGCCCGACGCGGTGCTTTTAGATATAAAGATGCCTGATACAGACGGCATAGAGCTTCTCAAGAGAATAAAGGAAAAGCACCCCGCGGCAAAGGTTATAATGGTCAGCGTGGCGCTTGAAAAGAAAGATGAGGCGACCCGGCTTGGCGCGGATGCCTTTATTTCAAAGCCATTCCCCATAACCTACCTTGAAAAGACAGTTATTGGAAAGATAAGAGAGCTGATGACGTAGTCTTGCAGAACGAACAAAAATTTTCCAACTTTTTCATGATAAAACTTGACAAAAAACATTTTGTATGGTATACTTTTTATTAAATTAGAAAAAGATTTTTATAAGTAACGCGCCGCAACCAACACAGGAGACCATTATGCATTCTTCCCAAAACAGAAACAAGGCAATCGTGGTATTGGGAGCAGCTGTTCTTGTAGTAATAGTTACTTCAGTTATTATATATTCTAAAAAACCCGGCGCAAACAATGCTTCGGGCGCAGCGGACCAGCAGGCCCTGCCGACAGTTGTCCCGGCCAACACAGAAGCCCTAAGCCCGAGAAAGGCTCTGCCGATAGAGCTTATGGTGCCAGAGGGCGCAGGCCACATAATAGAAGGCTTTAAGGCCACAGGAGACGGCAGCAAAACAATAATCCACATACAAGACATACATACCAACTATGAGGCGCAGAAAAATCTAAGCCGGATAATAGAAAACCTTATTAAAGATAACGAGCTCAAGCTTATTATGGTTGAAGGCGGCTGGGGCAACGTAAGCCTTACTTACCTTCGTTCGTATGCCGACAAAGAGCGCAGGGTCGAGGTGGCGGAAGAGTATCTTAAGGAAGGAAAGATATCCGGCGAGGAATATTTAAATATTATATCCGACTACGACATGGAGCTTGAGGGGCTTGAGACAGAAGAATTATATAAGCAGAATCTCGAAGCGTTTTTTGAGATAGAGCAGTTCAGGAAAAAGGGATCGGAAGAGATAGAGGGCCTAAGACACGCCGTTAAAAAGTTAAAGGAGAAGATCTACTCGCCGCAGATGCTTGAGCTGGAAAACGCGAAACAGGGCTATGAAGACGAGAAGATAAGCCTGGCAGACTTCTACAGGCAGATAAGCGCCCAGGCCAACAAGGCAAAGCAGGATCTCTCCCCCTTCCCCAACTTCAATAGTTTTATAGGCGTAACAGAGTCAGAGAAGCATATAAACTTTCCCCAGGTTGAAAAAGAACGCAGCACGCTTATAGAGAAGCTGTCGAAAGACCTCCCTAAGCAGAAGCTGACAGCGCTGGTTACAAGGTCGCTTGAGTTTAGGCTCAATAAACTTACTCCCGCAGAATACCACACCTACCTGATAAAAGAAGCGCAGGATGCCGGTGAAAGCCTTGACAGTTTCCCGAACCTGAAAAAATATGTCAACTACATAACCTCGCATGAAAACATAGACACTACCGCGCTTTTCGAAGAAGCAGAGAAGCTTACGCACCTAATAGGTGAAAACCTGACCAGAGATTCGCGCCAGAAGCGGCTTAGCGAGATCTCAAGAAGCCTGAACATACTTGATAATTTTCTTAATCTGAAACTCGTGCCGAATGACTTCAAATATTACAAGGAGCACAAAAGTGATTTCATTACCGCGAACGCGGTAGATTTTCTGGAGAAAGAGATAGGGCGGCAGAAGATAAAGACCGCGCGCGTACGGCCTGCCGCTACAGTGGACAAAAACCTTGCGACGCTGGTAAAATTTTATGATATCGCGAACGAGAGAGACGACACATTTGTAAAGAACGCCATAAGGTTGATGAATGAAAAAGAAGAGAGCTTGGCGGTCCTTATAGCGGGAGGGTTTCATACGCCAGCGCTTAAACAAAAGCTAAGGGAATGCGGTATGTCATATGTAGTTGTAGCCCCGCACACAACACAGCAGACAGACCCGGAGCTCTACAGGTATATATTAAAATATAAGTCAGGAAAAGAAGAAGAGTAATAAAAAACGGGCCTTGCGCCAGGTGGGAGCTCGTTTTTTAAAGGGCGGGTCGATTAAGGAAACTTAAGAAGCCCGCCCCGTACCAAATCTAACATCCTGCTTGTTTGCTGCCAGCCTAAGCCTTTTAACCGAACATACTTAATACCAAAAAGCAGTTTTTTTAAATTTGGTACGGGGCACGCTCTTATTTACTTAAGGGTTTCGTGGCCACAACAATAAACGCAAGCTTACCAACGCAAAGAAAAAGATGAAACAATTAATAGCATTATTAACAGTATGCAGCCTAATCCTACAAAGCGCAGGGGCAAGCTGCTTGTCTTCCACAGCCTTGGCGAAAGAGGATACGCTTAGGCCTGCTGCCACTTCAGAAAATGCCGAAGCCATAAAAAACGATATCTCTGTCGATGCTGTGCAGGGGAAACAGGCAAAATTTTCGTCAGCGGACGAGGATAATTATGCCCATCTGGTAACGTTTGGTGTGCACAGAAGAGCAGAGCTTATAAGATTTATTGTAAATACAAAAATAGAATTTCGCCCGTTAAGTGCAAGCGAGGCAGCAGGCTACATAGACAAGTTCCGGGAATTCCTATCTTCGCAGGAGCCGCCCCTTAGTATTACAGATGGCTTATCAGATTACAACATAGAGAATCTTTTAGATAGCGAGGGCGTCGTATATTCAGAGACCAAAGGATTGAAGTGGGTCTGCTTTTCTGATAAGACACAGAAAGAAGATGCCTGGTTTTACCTTATATTAAAAGACGAAGAAGCCATAGGCCACGGGCGATTCATGTTTACGCCGGGCACATTGAGGAAGATGGCAAGCGTTATGTATTATATAACGCCGAAAGACAATAAAAGGCTTAGAAAACTTTATGGTGCCTTAGCGCAGCGCGTTATACTGGCCAACACATACCGCAAAGCCGGCGGGCAACTTAATACATTTCGCATTCCTCCAATGGTTAGGTATAAAGAGGCGGGCCGGCCGGAGCGCTACGAAGACATTATTGAGTCAGGCACAGTACCATTTTTTATATTAAATGGCTTTAGGCCGCTGCCGGTTACGCGTTCCGCAAGACAGCGCGTGCTTAAGGCGCTGTCTTATATAGCTTATCCATCGGCGAGGCTCGGCAAGGCAAAGGCCTGGCTTCATTATTATTACGAAGTGCTTGCGGAAGAACCGCTATTTCTATCTTTAGCAACGGTTCCGGGCCCTGTGACGGTTTCTGCTTTTAGATCGCGAGCCGCATTCGAGAAGATATCTCAGGCGGCATGAAGCGCCACCAATTATTCTTGCAAAAACAGCCCTTCTCTGATATATTAATTAAACACAGATGGGCACAGACTGGGATGCGCAAGATGGACACGGATGATATCTGCGCTCATCTGTGAGAACATTGGCTTAACGCGAAATCTGCGCGATAAGCAAACCAGGTTACAGAACTATGTGTGGAATAGTAGGATATATAGGGCATAAGAACGCTCAAACCATATTACTCGACGGCCTTAAAAGGCTTGAGTATCGCGGGTATGACTCTGCCGGCATGGCTACTATTTTAAATGATAAGGTCTGTGTAAGAAAGCAGAAGGGCAAGATAGCCGTACTTGAGGAATCATTAAGGAACAAACCGCTAAAAGGCTTTATAGGCCTATCGCATTCTAGGTGGGCGACACACGGAATTCCTAACCAGCGAAACGCCCACCCGCACACAGACTGCAAAGAAGAGATAGCAGTGGTGCATAATGGCATCATAGAGAACTATGAAGAGCTTAAAGAGAAGCTCATAAAGGAAGGCCACGTATTTAAATCTGACACAGACACAGAGGTCATCGTCCATTTAATAGAGAAATTTTATAAGGATGACCTTGAGCCCGCGGTGCGGGCATGCCTTAAGCTTCTGAAAGGCTCTTTCGCGTTAGGCATCATATCAAGCCGCCACCCTGGCAAGCTTATAGCGGCAAGGCTTGGAAGCCCCCTTGTCGTGGGTTTAGGAAAAGATGAGAATTTTATCGCAAGCGACATCCCCGCCCTGCTTAAACACACAAAAAACGTCATATACATAGAGGATAACGAAGTCGTGGTGCTTACCACATCGTCGGTTACCATCACGAATCTTGACGGAAAAAGGATTAAAAGGCCGCCCGCAAAGGTGACGTGGGATGTCTCGCAGGCAGAAAGGAAGGGCTATCCCCACTTTATGCTTAAGGAGATATATGAACAGCCCTCGGTGCTTGAGGGGATCCTGAATCATAGGATATCTAAAAAGGGAGATTCTGTATATTTCGAAGAGCAGAGCATAGATGAGGATAACCTTAAGCGCGCGGATAAGATAGCCATAGTAGCCTGCGGCACAGCTTATCACGCCGGCTTAACAGGAAAATATATGCTTGAGAATTTAACAGGCATTCCTGTAGAAGTCGATGTCTCAAGCGAGTTCAGATACAGAAATCCTATAGTGAACAAGAATACTCTTGTTATAGCAATAAGCCAGTCCGGCGAGACGGCGGATACCATAGCAAGCATAAGGGAGGCAAGGCGGCGCGGCGCCAAAGTGTTATCGATTGTAAACGTGCTTGGTTCTACCATAACCAGGGAGTCGGACGGGGTAATATATACTCACGCGGGCCCGGAAATAGGCGTGGCTTCAACAAAGGCTTATACCGCGCAGCTCTGCGTCTTATATCTTTTTTCAATATACCTTGCTATGCTCAAAAAAACCATAGTAAGGCAAAAGGCAAAAAGCTTACTTTTAGAGATAGCGAAGCTGCCCCAAGCAGCAGCGAAGATATTGAAAAATACTAAGATTATACAAAGAATAAGCAGCCACCATTACAACAAGTACTGCTTTCTTTATCTGGCAAGGAATATTAATTTCCCCAACGCGCTTGAGGGCGCGCTAAAGTTAAAAGAGATATCTTATGTCCACGCGGAAGGCTATGGTGCGGGCGAGATGAAGCATGGGCCCATAGCGCTGATAGATAAGACCATGCCTGTTGTGTGCATCGCGACAAGCTCGTCGGTTTACGATAAGATGGTGTCAAACATACAGGAGATAAAGGCAAGGGGCGGTATAGTCGTAAGCATTGCTACAGATGGTGATACGCATATTAAGGACCACTCGGATTATGTGATATATATACCGCAGATAGATGAGTTTTTCTCATCCATATTGACAGTACTGCCGCTGCAGCTCCTCGCTTATTATATCGCGGTAAAAAATAAACGCGATGTCGATCAGCCTCGCAACCTGGCAAAATCAGTTACGGTCGAATGATGAGCGGCACCCTCTATATAGTCGCAACGCCGATAGGAAACCTCGGAGACATCACCTTCCGGGCAATAGAAACATTGAAAGCGGTCGACCTTATAGCGTGCGAAGATACGCGCCACACAAAGATTCTTTTGTCGAGATATAATATTGATAAACCCCTGACAAGCTATTTTGAACACAACAAAATACAAAAGACAAGATACCTTTTAAGCGTTCTTAAAGAAGGCAAAAATGTCGCGCTTGTAAGCGACGCCGGCACGCCGGGCATAAGTGACCCAGGCTTTAAGATAATAAAAGAAGCCATAGAAAACAGCATAGACATACAGGCCCTTCCGGGAGCTAGCGCTTTAGTAACAGCGCTGATATTGTCGGGCGCGCCTACAGACAGCTTTACTTTCGCGGGTTTTTTGCCGAACAAGACAGCGGCGCGCAAAAAGAAGCTTTTGGAATTTAAGGGCGGCAAAAGAACAGTCTTAATATATGAATCGCCGCACAGGGTGTTGGCGACCCTGAGAGATATTTTAGATGTTCTCGGAGATATAAAGGCCGCGTGCGTAAGGGAGGCCACAAAGAAATTTGAAGAAGTCAAAAGAGAAAAGGTCAGCGCGCTGTTAAGCCATTTTGAGAAGACCGCGCCCCGCGGTGAATTTGTAATAGTCTTTAACCCAACGAAGTAGGAGCCGCCTCCCGGCGGCGAAAAGACCAGGAGCTTAAATGAAGATACACCCAACCGCCGTAATCGCGGAAAGCGCGAGCATAGCAGAAGGCGTTGAGATAGGGCCCTATTCTGTTATTGAAGAAGATGTCGCGATCGGCCAAAACTGTCGGATAGGCCCGCATGCCTATATTTGCAATGGTACCACTATCGGGCCAGACTGCCACATACACAAGGGCGCGGTTTTAGGCGACGCGCCGCAGGACACTGCTTATAAGGGTGAGAGGACCTATCTTAAGATAGGGGAGAGAAATACCTTCAGGGAATATACGACCATACACAGAGGGACAAAGAAAGACAGCGCAACAGTTATAGGCAATGACAACTATTTTATGGCTTTCGCGCATGTTGCCCACAATTGCCAGATAGGCAACAATGTGACTATGTGCAATTACAGTTTTTTTGGCGGATATGTCGTAGTAGAAGACAAGGCGTTTATTTCAGCGCGCTGCGGAGTCCAGCAGTTTACCCGCATAGGGAGATTAAGCTTTCTTGCGGGCGGAGTAAGGCTTACTAAGGATCTGCCCCCCTTTATGATGGCAGGCGATGATAACACAGTAAGCACCTTTAATCTCGTAGGCTTAAAAAGAGCAGGCCTTGACCTAAAGGTGCGAAGCGGCATAAAAGAGGCCTATCGTTGTGTTTACCGCTCCGGCCTTAATCTTTCACACGCGCTGGATGAGATAGATAAGACCGAAAAGACAGAAGAAGTAAGCCACTTTGTTGACTTTATACGCTCATCAGAGCGCGGCGTCTGCTTTGCTCACTCAAACCGCACCATATCTGCAAATTAGCCCCGCATGCTGTATTTTTCACAAAACCCCTCAGCTGGCATTGACTTTTCATATCGTGAGATATATACTTATATGGTGAGGAGATATAACAATATTACTG
>JBDRAM010000111.1:0-19446 GCA_043823785.1 Candidatus Omnitrophota bacterium | reverse complement strand
AAAAGATTACAGCGATTACCTAGTCGATAAACAATCTCCGTAATCTGTCATTTAGTAATCTTTGTAATCAAGGGCGGCACTTTTGTGACACCCTATTATATTATACGCTTCTTTTAATTAGAAAAGAAAGATAGATTATATAAATTACAATGGATAAAGCTCCTTCCCATCTGTCTATGGTATGCCTTTTACCTGAGAACATGGAAATAAAAAGAAATAAGCTTGCAAGTATCAGAACCAGGTAGTCTATATTATTCCCCGCAGAAAGAGGTATCGGATTTATAATACTGCTTATTCCCAATATTAAAAATATGTTGAATATATTTGACCCCACTATGTTACCCACAGCTATATCCGCGTTCTTCTTGTAAGCTGCCACAGCCGATGTTACCAGCTCTGGAAGTGAGGTGCCTATGGCAACTATTGATAGGCCTATTGCCGATTCGCTGACACCTAAAATAGACGCGAGGCTCAGGGCTGAATTAACAACTAATCTTCCGCCTATAATTAAACCCGCAAAACCTAATGCCATAAGGAACATGGTCTTAACAGTTGAGCATCTTATATCATGGCCTTCTGACACCCTGCCTATATCCCCTCTTGAAATATTGTATAAATAATATATGAAAATTATAAAAAAACATAATAAAACCAGGCCATCGACCCTGCCCAGTATGGAAATGTTCGATCTATCCATAAAGATATCGTTTGCTAAAATCAGGACAAGGATTGCCGCAAGCAGGCTAAAAGGAATCTCCTTCCATACGGTTGCCTTGGTAACTTTTAGAGGATAGATTATGGCGCTTGCGCCCAGAATAAAAAAAATGTTGAATATATTACTGCCGCAGATATCACCGAGTGCTAATTGGGAATTACCGTTCAGGCTGGCCATGAGATTGACAAATAACTCCGGCGCAGACGTGCCGAAAGCCACTACTGTAAGGCCGATTATTAAATCCGATATGCGGAGTATCCTTGCCAGATTTATCGACCCATTGACAAAAAGGTGTGCGCCGGTAATAAGAATAGAAAAACCGATTATACCCAAAAAAATAGGCGGCATAAGACTACCCCTTAGAAAATACGTAGAGATTATTATAGGCCTAAGAAAAGCAATTGTAAATAAGGAAATTGCGTCCCATTGCGATTAAAGGATATTAGTATAGAATCAATCACAGCCGGTTTCTATCTTACCTCCACCAATGCCTTGGCATCAAAGGGATTTGTCCTTATGGCAAGTGAGAAAAGATACGGATAGCCACTCTTTAGGTGCTTCATATAATCAAGCCATTCTGTAATCAAAAGATGATAGACTCTCTTTATATCTCCTGCCAGATGCCGGTAATCTGTTGCGGGTAATTCAAGAAGATTGCGCCTATGCGCAAGCTCTTCTGTTAAATGAAATGCAGCCCAGAGCAGGTTTGTAAAAGACTCATGCTCCAGGAGATTAGGGTTTTCAAGTAAAGTAAGTAAGAACTGCCTCTTCTCCCTCAAGAAATTTCTAATGCTCTCTAAGTCCTTGGGCTTGCTGTCTATGTTATAATCATGGCATTTGACACTATTACATATATTCGAGAACTCTTTTTCAGACCAGTCATTAGTAATAATAAGTTTTTGCGTTATCTTAAAGGTTTCTTTATCAAAAGCAGAAAACATTTTTAAAAGATCAGTTCCTGCTTCGCTAAAGAAGGCTCCTATAACTATATTCAGTTTATTAAGAAGAGCTTTCTTCTCCCTGTAGTGCAGGAGTTGATGCAGAACCAGAGTCACAAGAAGAACCTCGAAAAAAACAAACCCGATATCTCCGATAAGATAGATCATAATATGATGCATATCTCTGAATATAAGAAAATGGACACAATAGACTATCGCTGAAAGCGCGATCAATATCAACCCTAAAAATACCTGCCAGCTTAAAAGACGTTTCATGCGCAACCACTCCTTTTACTTTTAAAATCTTAAAATATCGCCCTCTTTTAATCCTGTTTTCTCTGCCATGCCTGCGTTAAGCTCCAATACATACATAGCCCCCTTCTTGGGGCATATCCTTTCAGCGTAACCGTCTTTGACCGGCTCAGCATCTCTTTTTATAGCCACGACTCTTTTATTCTTATCCATCCAGATTATATCAAGCGGTATATAAGTATTCTTCATATGAAAAGGCTTAAGCCCTTCGTCCTTGAAGATAAAGAGCATGCCGGCATTAGATGGCAAACTCCTCCTGAACATCAACCCTTTTTCCTGCTGCTCTCCTGTCCTTGCTACCTCTACGACAAAAGAGTTATTTTTGAAATACACGCTCTTTCTCTCTGTCCTGCCGCAGCCTGTAAAATAAACGAGAAGAATAATTATTAATATATATATATACATTCTTATTATTGCCATTGCGGTAAATTATACTCCTATATATATCAATATCAAAGCAAAAAAATATAAAGTACCATTCTCTAATTACGGCTGGGTAAGTCTTTTTCATTGAAAAAAATATTTAAGGTGGTAAAATAGTCTATTAATTAAAACCCTCCGGAGAAATATATATGGCGAAAAGCCTGAAGGCTCTTCTTAAAAAATATAAAGGCAAGCAGGAAGAACTTATCCCTATCCTGCAGCATGTTCAGGAAGAACACGGTTACCTGTCTGAAGAAGCCATGCTTGAGATATCTAAGTTCACACGGCTCCCTGAAAGCCGTATATACGCGGTAGCTACCTTCTACGCGCAATTCAGGTTTAAGCCGATAGGCAAAAAACATATTATCGTATGCCGTGGGACCGCGTGCCACGTTAGAGGCGCGCCAAAGATACTGGATAAGATAAAAAATGAACTTGGCATAAATGAAGGCGAGACTACTGCCGACATGGAGTATTCACTCGAAACCGTAGCCTGTATCGGCTGCTGCGGGCTATCACCCTGCATCGTGATAAATAAAAAAGTAGAGGCCAAGATGACGCCTGAAAAAATAAGTTCGCTCTTCGCGAAAAATAATAAAAAATCATGAACAGCTATTTAAATATATCAGCCACAGCAAAAAAGGAATGGGGGGTTTTGAAAAAAAGCAACAAACCCTTGATCACGGTTGGCACTGCTACGTGCGGGCGCTCTGCCGGGGCTTTAGAAACATTGGAATTGTTCAAGGAACAATCGAATAACAGCGGCATCGATTGCAATATTATCGAAGTCGGCTGTATAGGGCTATGCTATGCCGAACCGATCGTAACTATCACAAAACCTGCCCGCCACAGCATAAGAGGGGCAGGCGGGCCCGGACACCCCGGCATCTGCTACCGCAATATCACAAATGAAAAAGCCTCAAAGCTATTTGAGGGCTATATTAAGAATAATGACCCGATGCCGGACTACGCGATGGGTACTATTGGTGATATGACTATTGATGTAATACCTCAACTATTCAGTACTCCTGTATTCAAGCCCCAGGTAAGAAGGATCCTGCGTAATTGCGGCTTTATAGACCCAGCTAATATTAACAGCTGTATAGCTAACGGTGGTTACAGCGGCCTGGTGAAAGCACTCGAAATGGGTCCTGAAAGAATAATAGATGAGGTCAAAAAATCCGGGTTAAGAGGCCGGGGCGGTGCCGGATTCCCAACCTGGCGCAAATGGCAGTTCTGCATCGAAGCAAAGGGTAAGGAGAAGTATATTATATGCAATGCGGATGAGGGCGATCCGGGAGCGTTTATGAACCGCTCACTTCTTGAAGGAGACCCGCATTCTGTATTAGAGGGTATGCTTATCGCGGGATATGCTATCGGCTCACATGAAGGCATTATATACTGCCGGGCTGAATATCCACTTGCCCTGGAAAGGTTAAAGCACGCTCTTTCGCAGATGGAAAAATATAATCTGGCAGGAAAGAATATACTGGGCTCCTCCTTCTCTTTCAGGATAAAAATAAAGGAAGGCGCCGGCGCGTTCGTATGCGGTGAAGAAACGGCACTGATAGCTTCTGTTGAAGGAAAAAGAGGCATGCCCCGGCCCAGGCCCCCCTTTCCCGCTGTATCAGGGCTCCATGGCAAACCCACGGTAATAAACAATGTAGAGACGCTGGCGTCAATAGCGCGGATATTTGAAAAAAGCGCTGACTGGTTCAGTCAATACGGCAGTGAAAAGAGTAAAGGCACAAAGACCTTTGCCCTCGCTGGTAAAATAAAACACACAGGGCTTATAGAGGTCCCCTTAGGCATCAGCTTAAAAGAGATAATATATGAAATAGGCGGCGGCATACCAAATAACAAAAAATTTAAAGCTGTTCAGACAGGCGGGCCTTCAGGCGGCTGTATTCCGGAATCACTTATTGATACACCCGTAGATTACGACTCTCTTACCCAGGCCGGTTCTATCATGGGCTCAGGCGGCATGGTGGTAATGGATGAAGATAATTGCATGGTAGATATTGCCCGTTATTTTCTGGATTTTGCGCAAAAGGAGTCTTGCGGGGAATGCGTGCCATGCAGGCTGGGCACAAAACAGATGCTTGATATATTAGAGGATATAACAAGCGGCAAGGCCTCTATTAACGATATAGACCTGCTGCTGGAAATAGCCGAGTCGGTAAAAAAAGGCTCACTCTGCGGCCTCGGGCAAACCGCCCCTAACCCTGTGCTTACTACCATACGTTATTTTCGCGATGAATATCTGGCGCACATAAAAGAGAAAAGATGCCCTGCTGTTGTTTGTAAAGAGATAATCTCATCACCGTGCCAACATGTATGCCCGATAGGAACAGAAGCTCCGGTCTATATATCTCTTATTGCCAAAAAACGTTTTAAGCAGGCATATGATATTATCTTAAAAGACAACCCTCTTCCTTCTGTCTGCGCCAGGGTATGTCATCATCCCTGTGAGTCCAAATGCCAGGCCGGTAAATGGGCAAGCCCTATTGCTATCAGAGCGCTTAAGAGGTTTGCTGTTGATTATTTACTAAAAAAAGGTTTTCACCCAGCAAAGAAGAAACAAAAAACCACCAAAGAAAAGGTTGCAATAATCGGTTCCGGGCCGGCAGGGTTGATGGCTGGCTGGCGCCTTGGGCAAAAAGGATATAATGTTACAATCTTCGAATCCCTTCCCGTAGCCGGGGGGGCTTTGGCTGTTTATATACCGGAATACAGACTACCCAAAGATGTACTTAATATAGACATAGAAAACATAAAGAATGCGGGCGTTAAAATCAAAACAGGCATCTGTGTCGGAAAAGATATAACATTTGATGAGCTCCTGCGTAACCATAAAGCCGTGTTTATCGCAACGGGCGCTCATGTCTCACGCAAGCTTAATATCCCAAACGAAGATATAGCAGGCGTTATAGGCGCTATGGAATTTTTAAAAGATGTAAACCTTAAAAAAAGAATAAACATAGGTAAAAGAGTAGGAATTATAGGCGGTGGCAATGCTGCTGTGGACACAGCCAGAGCCGCCCTCAGGATCAAGGGCTGCGATGATGCGGTTATAATATACAGAAGGACAATGTCTGAGATGCCTGCTTTTAAAGAGGAGGTAGATGCTGCCATAGAGGAAGGTGTTAAGACTCAATTTTTAAAAGCCCCTATTAAAATAATAACTGAAAACGGAAGGATCGCGGGGGTCGAATGCATAAATATGGAATTAGGAAAAATTGATGAAAGCGGAAGAAAAAGGCCTATCCCTGTCAAAGGCACAGAGTCGGTTATTAAACTCGACACTCTGGTAATAGCTGTCGGAGAAGAGCCTGACCTTTCTTTCCTGGGTAAAAACAAAGTTATAGAGGCCTCTAAGGGAAACCGGATAGCCGTATCTCCGGAAACATTCTCAACAAAAATAGATGGAGTATTTGCCGGCGGAGACGTTGTAACGGGCCCTAATACAGTAATAGATGCTATGTCAGCCGGTAAGAGGGCTGCTGAGATGATAGATAAATACATACGCGGGGAAAACTTAGTCAGAGAGTTTAAACTTACCCGGCCATCGATGTATGTAGCCCCTGTAGAATTAACTGAGCGGGAAATTGAAGAAGCCGAAAGGCCGGAAATACCCTCTCTTCCCGCAGATAAAAGGGTAGCTGATTTTGCTGAGGTAGGTTTAAATATGTCTAAAGAAGCAGCGGTAAAAGAAGCCAGGCGTTGTCTGCGATGCGATCTAGAGACTGAGGACGGAAAAATGGCTATTGAGAAAAAAGTTATAGGAATAACTAAATAATGGATAAGGTTACACTTACGATTAACAATTCCAAAATTGCAGCCGATAAAGGCATGAGCGTTCTGGAAGCGGCGCTTAAAAACAATATCTACATCCCCCACCTCTGCTATTATCCGGACTTAGAACCTGTTGGCGCGTGCAGGTTATGTATGGTAGATATCAAAGGCAGGGGGCTCGTGATCTCATGTAAAACTTATGCTGAAGAAGGCCTTGTTATAAAAACAGAAGGCCCTGAGATAGATAAGGTCCGCCATGTTGGGGTAGAATTGCTTATGGTAAACAATCATACAGAGAACTGTTGTGATGATCTTAATCCCTGCAAACTAAAACAGATAGCGGATTATATAGGGATAAAAGAAGAACACATAAAACGTTTGAGGCGCCCGAAAAAAAAGATCCCTATTGATACCTCAAACCCTTTCTTTGACCGCGACCCGAACAAATGCGTACTATGCGGTATATGCGTGCGCGCATGTGAAAATATCCAGGGCGTAAGCTGTATAGACTTCGCGTTTCGCGGTTATAATACCACTATCAGCACCTTCGGTAATGGGCCCCTTAAGGAATCGAGATGTGAGTCCTGCGGCGAGTGCCTCGTAAGGTGCCCGACAGAAGCGCTTATGCTTAAAAAGATCGAGCATCCGTCACGAGAAGTAAAGACTACATGCCCTTATTGCGGTGTGGGATGCGGTATATATCTTGGCGTACAGGACGGGAAAATAGTAAGCTCAAGGGGCGATAAAGATAACCCGATAAATAAAGGGCGCTTATGCGTAAAGGGGCGCTTTGGTTATGATTTTATAAATCATCCTGACCGCCTCACCTCTCCTCTTATAAAGAAAAATGGTGAATTCGTAAAGGTGAGCTGGGAAGAGGCTCTTGAGGTTATCGCGGAAAAATTCTCTAAGTACCGTGGAGAAAAATTTGCCGCCCTGTCCTCCGCTAAATGCACAAATGAGGAAAACTATATCCTGCAAAAATTTACAAGAGCTGTAATGGGCACAAATAATATAGACCATTGCGCCAGGCTCTGTCACGCGCCTACGGTAGCGGGCCTGGCCCAAAGTTTCGGCAGCGGTGCTATGACAAATTCCATAAACGAGATAGAAAATGCCGCCTGCATATTTGCCATAGGCACCAATACCACAGCAGCGCATCCTATAATAGCGCTTAATATTAAAAACGCCGTAAGAAACGGTACAAAACTTATAGTAGCCAATCCTAAAGAGATAGACTTATGCCGCTTTGCCGATATATTCCTGCAGAATTCACCAGGCAGTGATGTGTCGCTTATGATGGGAATGATGCGCGTGATATATGAAGAAGAACTTTTTGATAAGACTTTTGTAGATGAGCGTTGTGAAAATTTCGACGCCTTCAAGGCATCGCTTGATAGCTTTACTAAGGAACTTGTTGAAAAGACTACCGGGTTAGGCTGGCAGGATATTCAAAAAGCAGCGCGCATGTACGCTAAGAATAAACCAGCTGCTTTATTCTATGCCATGGGGCTTACCCAGCACACGCATGGCACTGACAATGTTCTGGCTACCAGCAATCTGGCACTGCTTACAGGTAACGTGGGAAAACCTTCGGCAGGCGTCAATCCTTTACGCGGTCAGAATAATGTTCAGGGTGCCTGCGATATGGGCGCTCTTCCGAATGTATATCCAGGATATCAGAAAGTAAATATCCCTGAAGTACAAAAGAAATTCGAATCAGCCTGGGGATACTGCCTGCCTTCCTCTCCCGGCCTTACACATCTTGAGATATTCGATGAGATACATAAAGGCAATATCAAGGCGCTCTACCTGATGGGTGAAAACCCGGTTCTAAGCGAGGCAAATTCAGGCCATGTCATAGAGGCGATAAAAAAACTGGAGTTTTTCGTTGCCCAGGATATATTTCTTTCTGAAAGCGCGAAGATGGCTGATATAGTCCTTCCTGCTGCCACCTTCGCGGAGAAAGTCGGTACATTCACAAATACAGAACGCCGCGTGCAGATGGTACGCAAGGCCATAGAACCTGTAGGCAAATCAAAGGCAGACTGGCTTATAGTATGTGAAATAGCTAAGAAAATGCACGCTAAGGGGTTTGATTTTAAAAGCACCGAAGAGATAATGAAAGAGATAGCATCTTTAACGCCAAGTTATAAAGGGATAAAATACGAGCGCTTAGAAAGTGTGGGCCTTCAATGGCCATGTCTTGACGATAAGCACCCGGGTACCTTGTTCCTGCATGCTGAAAAATTCGCGACACAAAATGGTAAAGCTAAATTTATGCCGCTTGAATATAAACCCTCTAAAGAATTGCCCGATAGCAAGTATCCCTTTATACTTACGACAGACCGCAGCCTCTTCCATTTCCATACAAGCACCATGACGCGCAGAGTAGAAGGGCTTGACATACTCAATGGGCAGGAACTTCTTAATATCAATCCTAAGGACGCTGCCAAACTTGGGATATCTGACGGTGAAACAGTCCGGGTATTTTCGCGGCGCGGTAAGATAGAGGTGAAAGCAAAGATCACAGATATATGCCCAGAAGGTGTGACATCACTCACCTTCCACTTCGCTGAAGTCCCCACAAACGTTCTCACTAACTCCGCTCGTGACCCAATAGCAAAGATCCCGGAAACAAAAGTCTGCGCCATCGGTATTAAAAAGTTAAAATAAATCAAAAATCCGTCGATAAATTCTTTCCCAAGCCCCTTGTCTTGGTATATTTTATATGGTATATTTATATGGAGAGCTTTGACAATTTAGTTGAGGGGTCGGTGAGTTTTTGAGTTCTTCGACCCCTCATCCTGAGGAGCAAAGCGACGAAGGATCTAAGTGGGTCCCCCCGGGCATGCCCGGGGAACACAAAGCGGCGTTGAGATCCTTCGGCCTTACGGCCTCAGGATGACCCCTTCTTGCAGAAAGAAATTATGCAAGGGGTCATTTAGTTTAGGTGAAAAAGGCAAACCATCTGAAAGGATGGGACGCCCGCCTGCCAGGATAAGGCAGCCGGGACTGTCCGTCGAAAAGGGCGGGCAGGCAAAACCATAGACCTAATTGGCATATTGCCAAAAGGTAGCTAGGTTGCCGCCAAATGAAAAGGTTAGCTTTAATACCTCTTATTTCTGCTTTATTACTTGTAAACCCCATCCAGGCAGAAGACTCATCCCAAAATCAGGAAATCATCTTTAAGTGCATCGCATCGTGGTATTCAGAAGATGATCCCGGTATATTAAAGACTACCGCTAATATGGAGATCTTCAACGACAAAGGCCTTACATGCGCGATGTGGGACGTCCCCTTCGGTACCATGCTTGAAGTCACTAATCTCAATAACGGAAAAACTGTAGTGGTAAGGGTTAATGACCGCGGCCCTGCAAAGCGTTTGGTTGATGAAGGCAGGCTTATAGACCTGACAAAAAACGCGTTTTCAAAAATAGCATCTCTTGAAGACGGCTTAATTTTTGTAAAAGTACAGACGTTTTGATTAATAGGGGATTAATAGGGGGACAGCGCCCCTATTAAATACTGATAGCCTTAAGGAACTTCTCTCTTCCCATCTCTTCAATAAGAAGCGCTAGCCTCTGTCTTGACTTGGCATTATCCCTGAAATATGTAACTACCTTTTTTATAATATCTAATACCCCGTCTTCATCATATATCTTATCAAGCTTAAAACCCATGCGCGGCGTTCTTCCTCCGCAGCCGCCAAGGTATACAGCATAGCCTATGCGTCTCACCGCGCCTGTTGTATCGGCCACACCATGTATTCCTATCTCTGATCCTTGCGCACGGGTGCAGGCGTTTGGACAGCCTGAAATAACTATCTTGAATTTATGAGGTAGTTCCATGGGGCATGTTATACCCGTATCCTCTATTTTTTTATAAAGCGCGAAAGTATCTACCAGGCCTTGCTTACACCAGTTATTACCCGGGCAACAGGTAGTAGGCCTAAGCCTTGGGCCTGAAGTTCCGGCCTGGATCCCTGCCTGTTTGAAATCTTGTTCTACCTTATCGATATCTGAAAATTTAATGTATGGGACCTCTATTCCCTGGCGTGTAGTAAGATGTGAAATACCGCGCCCATATTTTTTAGCGATATAGGCAACCTTATCAAGGTGCAAAGAGTCATAATTTCCTGCCGGCATCCTAGTCCTAAGAGTAAAATACCCATCATGCCTTGATTTCAAAAAACCCCTTCTCTTCAAAGCGTCATAATCTATTCTTTCATCCATAATCAACTTCTTCTTCCTTTTAAGCTTTTAAGCGCGTCTTTTATAGCTTTTTTCGTCTTATCAATATCTGCCTTACTATGCGCAAAAGATAAAAAATTCGACTCATATTCTGAAGGCGCAATATATACTCCTGAAGATAAAAGCTTCTTGTAGAAATGTCTAAAAATATCTTTCCCGGCAAATCTTAAGCTGAACATACTCTTAAAAAAAGATACATCAACAGCTATATTGTTTCGTGCGGCTTCTTTTACAATAGTCTCACATATCTCCTTTACCTTGCCGTTTAATGCCAAGTAGTCATTCTTACGCGTAAAGAGTTCATTAAGCGTCGCGATACCGGCTGACATTACAACAGGATTTCCCGCAAAAGTAGATGCCTGATAAACAGGGCCTTCGGGAGCCAGATAATTCATTATTCTTTTAGGACCGGCAAAAGCACCAATGGGGAGTCCTCCGCCGATTATTTTGCCAAGGCATATAATGTCTGGCCTTATTCCAAATAACCCTGCCACGGACCCATACATAAACCTGAAGGCTGTAATGACTTCATCAAAAATAAGCAACGAGCCGGTACTCTTTGTCACTCTTCGAAGCTCTTTAAGAAAATCTATATCAGGAACGATTACACCGTCATTTCCACCTACCGGTTCAACAATAATCGCGGCAATATCGTTTCCATATTTTCTGAAAATTGAGGACAGGGATCCTTTATCCCCATAATCTGAAATAAGCGTATGCCTTAAAAAATCATCCGGCACACCTTTGCTTACAGGTATGTTTAAGGCAGCCAGCCCTGAGCCGGCACGCGCAAGAAGATAATCCGCGTGCCCATGATAGGAGCCGCTGAATTTTAATATCTTATTCCTCGATGTGTATCCCCGGGCTAATCTTATAGCACCCATAACAGCCTCAGTACCTGAACTCACAAAGCGCGCTTTATCAATAAAAGGTACAGCATCTTTAATAAGTGCCGCGAGCTTTATCTCACCGGAAGATGTAGCCCCGAAAGAAAAGCCTCTGTTCAATATATTTTTTACTTTACTTACTACACGCGTATTCGAATGCCCCAGTATCAAGGCGCCGAAAGAAAGGACATAATCTATATACTTTTTGTTGTCAAAATCATATATTTTTGATCCGCTTCCTCTTCTTATAGGTATGGGGTCAATACCTATGGCCTTAAAAGCGCGCACAGGGCTATTCACTCCACCTACTAACAAGTTCTTCGCTGACTTTATCTGCTTCTTATTTTGTGAATAAGATCTCTTTCTCATATTGCGCCTCTTTCTCAAAAAGCCATTTTACTATATCCCGTGCATGATAAGTTATAATAAGGTCCGCGCCTGAACGCTTTATCGATGCTATTATCTCATAAACCATCTTGCGCTCATCCCAGTATCCTAAGGCTGAGCCGGCTTTAACCATCGCGTATTCTCCACTCACATTATACGCGGCCAATGTATGCGGAAATCTATCCCTTACCTGCCTTATTATATCAAGGTAACCCAGTGCCGGCTTTACCATGATTATATCCGCGCCCTCCCTTATGTCTTCTTCTACCTCTTTAAGCGCTGTGAAGCTGTCATCCGGAGACAATTGATACCCTCTTCTGTCGCCAAATCTCGGTGCTGATTTAGCAGCGCCTCTGAAAGGGCCGTAAAACTGCGATGAAAACTTGGCTGAATACCCCATTATCTTTGTATTCCTATAACCATTATTATCAAGTGCGTGACGTATAGCAGAAACCTGCTGCTTTGCCATTGCTGAAGGTGCTACATAATCTGCCCCCGCGGCCGCGTGTAAAAGAGCCATTTTTGATAATGCGTCGAGTGTCTTTTCATTATCTATAGATACCTGCGCGCAATCCTTAAGAATACCGCAATGTCCATGTGAAGTATACGCGCATAAACATATGTCTGTCATGACAATAATATCCGGGAAATTCTTCTTAAGCTCTGCTACAGCGTAAGGTATAACGCTATTTTGCCGATATGCGCTGCTTCCATATTCATCCTTAATATCAGCAATTTCGAAAAGAAGAAGTTTGTCTATGCCGCGTTCATATACAAAACCGGCTTCATCTATCAGAGTATCTGCAGAAAATCTGTACTGGCCCGGCATAGATGCTATCTCCTCTTTAACGCCTATCCCCTTTTTAATAAATAAGGGGTAGACCAAAGAACCTATATTATCTCGAACCATATCTTCCATAATCAACAACCTCCCCTACCACCAAAACAGCAGGCGCTTTTACATCGGCTTCTTCCGCTGCCTTTTCAATAGTTTCTATGGTAGCATATGTTATTTTTGAATCTTTACAAGTTGCGCGCTCTATGAAAGCGCATGGCGTATCAAGCGCCCTCCCGCTTAAAGTTAGCGCCTTTACAATATTTGAGATATTACCTACACCCATCAGATAGACCAGGGTTGCGCAATCCGGAGCGTCTATCGGAGCGTTTCTATCCTTCTTTCTTCCTGTGACAATACCTACAGATTGTATCTTATTTTTTATTGTAAGAGGGATGCCATAATCTTGCGGCCCGGCTATTGCCGAGGTAACGCCCGGTATGGCCTCTACTCTGACTTTCCTTTTCTTAAGATAAGCTGCTTCTTCCCAACCGCGGCTGAATATAAACGGGTCTCCGCCTTTTAAGCGGACTACATTTTCATATTTTTTAGCGGCTTTAAATAAAAGTCTGTTTATCTCATCCTGCTCTTTAAGATGGAGCCCGTCTTTTTTACCTACGCAGACCTTATCGCATGCTTTCTTTGTATAATTAAGAAGTTCGGCGCTGCTTAAGAAGTCATAAAATACACAATCTGCTTTCTTTAAAATCTCAAGCCCTTTGACTGTAATAAGCTTTGGATCTCCGGGGCCGGCACCTACTATATAAACCTTTCCTTTATCCTTTTTCATCTACCTTTCCTGAACAAATCTATAAGTTCTTTTCTGTCACCCCTTACCTGTACTGCTAGCTTTCCCTGAAGAGGATGAGGATTAATAACATCTGTTGATATTACCTCGGCTATCCTGTCATAAAGCCTAAGCCGTAATAGCGCCGCGTGCGCTACAACAATAGCATCATACATTCCTTTATCAAGTTTGGCTATACGTTCATCTATGTCACCTCTGATATCCTTTACAACAAGGTCTCCTCTGAATCTTAATATTGCAGATCTCCTGTTTTTACTGCTGGTACCTATGACAGCGCCTGGCCTAAGCTCAGAAAGCTTAAGCCCTCCTGTTGATACAAGGGATTCATAAGGACTTATAGATCTTGTAATCGCGGCTATTGTCAAACCTAAAGGTATACTATCCTCAAGGTCTTTCGCGCTGTGGATGGCCGCATCTACATCCCCATTTATAAGTGATTTTTCTATATCTCCGGTAAAGAAATCTGTTGCTTCACGATCTATCAATGGGGTGATCTTATCCCTGTCTCCTTCTGTTTTTATAGGTATAATCTCATAGCTCACGCCAGGAAAAAGCTCCATAAGTTCTTTAACCTGCGCGTGTGCTAACCTGCTAGGCCTTGACCCTATTCGTATTCTCATCATTTACCCTGTATGCGGAGATAGCCTTTTCTGACAAGTTCTCCGCTCTTTCTAAGCGGGTTTTTATCAACTCATTTCCGCTATTGCATCTGTATACTATATCTTCGATATCAACGATAGAAACAGCATCTACATCAGCCGCTGCCGGCTCTATATCTCTTGGAACCGCGGCATCATATATATAGAGCGGCTCCTGCCTATTCCTTTTTAGTCCCGCAAAATAGCTCTTATCAAATATATAATGCGGACTCGATGTAGCGCTTATAAGCGCGTCGGCACAGCCCAGCCTATCTCTTATCTCATCGGGCAGAAAGGCCTTACCATTTACCTTTTTGGCAAATGCCTGCGCTTTTTTGCGCTTTTTTCTGGCCACAAACGAGATCGCGGCCCAATCCGGTGCCCTATCCGCGATAAGGTCCGCTATCTTGCCTGTTCCCACTACAATAATATCCTTACTCTTCTCTCCTTCTGAGCGCTTAGCTATGTCAGCAAATATCAGATCAGCTATATTTATGGTATTTTCATCAAGCCCTGAAGCCTTTCTTATATACTTTGAAACAGACATTATCTCATTCCAAAAAGCGCGCAGCTCATAGGTAAGGCTCTCTTTTCTGGCCCAGTTTTCTATCTGAAGAAATATCTGATACTCACCGCGCAGGTATGATTCAAGGCCCAAAGCAAGCCTTACCCCATGCTTAAAGACTTCGTCCCTGCCTAATAATAGATACGCGTCCTTGAATATATCAGGAAATAGAATCCTTAGAGACTTATCAATAGATTTGGCTTCATCATAGTTATCGGCAATTCCGTAAATCTCGACTCTGTTACACGTAAAAAGGGCAGCTATATCTGCCTGCTTAATACGGGTAAGATAGTCTGAAACTTGAGCCTTTTTTCTTATCGCGGCCTCGCGTATCTCAAGCGAAGCATTATTATGATCTATCCCTATAGCGTAAAAAAACATCCCACTTCTCCTTAAGAAAATTCTTTAGGTCTCTTGAAAGCACAGGATCTCTGCTGTCTGTATATACGGCGACTATAGCCTGTTTTGTACGAAATACCGCAGGCGATATATAACTGCTCAGAGCGGGCTTATCTACTACATTTACGGTTATCTTCTCTATGCGCGCCCACCTGCTCACTCTCTCATTTACGCGATTATCATCCGTAGCCGCGATAGCGATAGCAGCATCCTTTATATCTTTCCTTTGCACCCGCCTGCAAACCCAGTGAATATTTTTATCTTTAGCAAGTTTTGCCAGATCCGATGTAAGATGCGGCGATATTACTTTAACCTTAGCGCCTGACTCAAGAAGAGACAGGATCTTCCGCTGCGCGACCATTCCACCTCCTACTACAAGAGCAGAGGCACCTTCTAACCTTACAGCTATAGGATAATATCGCAATAAAGGCCTTTTAATCATATTCCGTCACCATCTATAAGAGGCTTTGTATGTATACCGCATTCGCCTCCGCACTTACTTGTGCCTATCCATCTTCCGGCGCGCTCATTGTCATCAGTTGTTATCTTTGTGCAGGGTTCACAGCCTAAAGACCTGTATCCTTCACCATAGAGCTGGTTCACTTTCACACCATATAAAGCAAGATACTGCCAGACCTCACGCTCTTTCCATATAAGTATAGGATTAAGCTTGACGAGGTTTTCGTCTCTTTCCTCTATCTCCTTGTAATCTGTCCTCGTACGTCCTTCTGTGCATCTTAAGCCCGTAACCCAGCATTTAACCTTCAGCTCTTTAATGGCACGCTTTACCGGTTCGACCTTTAAAATATCACAGCATTTATCAGGATCTGAATTATACAAGCCCTCAGGTATGTCGGAGTCATTCTTATATATCTTAAGCTCAGGATATTCCGCGACAGTCTCATTCATAAATCGGATCGTCTCTTGAGGCTTATAACGTGTAGTCACTATAAAACCTCTTATTGACGGCTCTACCTTTTTAGCGAGGTCCCATACAACTACGGAATCTTTACCAAGACTGTTTGCGACTACAAGAGAATCGCCATAGACTTTATAGGCCTTACTAATTAACTCCTTTGAGCGTTCTACCTTTTCCTTAAAATTCAATGTTTCAACAAGTCTCTTTAGGTCTTCTTCTGCATTTAGTATACTCATCTTCCTTCCTCCTTCCTCCTTTTATGGTTTTTTATATCTGGTAATCCGGCCGTTTTACTCTCCCAAAATGTATCCTGTTCCATATTCTTTCGTGCAAATAATATATGCCCATCTTGATAATCTCCACCACAAAGCCCACTGTAAACGATTCCCTTACATCGCCGCTGTATAAGTAAACCAGCATTATCGTGAAAAACGCTCCACAACCTCTCCATGTTATAGTTTTAAATATTGTCCTTTTATGCCCTTCCATTTAATCCTCCTTTAAAAATAAAACCCACGTACTTTTTTTCAGCAGTGGGTGTTTCGCTATGTGAATACAATATAAACTTTACATAGGCGCTCCCCTTCTGCTTGGGAACACACACATGCGCATAAAACACATCAAGATATAGCTGGTGATTTCTTTCATTGATCCTTTATCATATAGCATAGTTTAAAATATTCCTCTCCTGTTCCATGTGGTCTGTTGCCTTTTTAGCCATATCTTTTAAAGATATGCTATTCAATACATTGACAAAAGAATCCCCAACGTCCCTAATTATACTATTAAGGCAGAAAGAGACTGCGTTTGATTCATTAAGTTTTTTTATCTGCCTGCTCTGAGACTGATCAAAAATAGGGCCATCCACTATCTTTATTATCTCACCCAGGCTTATATCAGCAGCTGATTTATTTAAAGAATAGCCTCCTCCTGCCCCGCGCTTGCTTTGTAATATGCCGGAATTCTTAAGGCTTAGCATTATATGCTCAAGATAGCGCGGTGGTATATCCCCATGCTCCGCGATATCATATATTAGCGTAGTATCTATACCTTTATCACTGTTTATTGCCAGCTCTATCATCGCCTTTATAGCATATTCGCACTTCTTAGTTATATTCAAGCCTAACTCCTTATTCTTGATATTCTTGATGATGTATGTCAAGTATACCATAAAAATAGAAAATGTCAAGCCTTTTTTTGATTTTTTTTATTATGCGGAACAGCCTAGGTAATAGGAATAAGAAGCAGCCTATCTATATATTATCGTTACCCTTCCTAAGCGTCAGATTTATCATCTCTATTATCTTTTTCGAAGAATATGTCTTTGGAATAAAAAATAGGTTGCCGATCTTACTGCCAAGAATGCGGTTTTCTATCAATTGCTTCTCTTCGACCAGGTTTGTTAAATATGCTATAGGTATATCTTTTGTAGCGCTCTTATTCCTTAAAATATCCGTTGTCTCTACTCCATCCATGCCGGGCATCCTTACATCAAGCAAAATAAGGTCAGGATGATTGGCCTCAGCCAGCCCAATAGCCTCCCTGCCGCCAAAAGCCTTGATAACATCAAAACCGGCGTTTAAGAGAACCGCCTCCATGACGGTCAATATATCGGGGTCATCATCTACAATTAATATCTTACTTTTCTTCTTATCATTCATAATGTATGATTATACCAAAAATAGGTGTTATCCGCACTATCTTTTTCGCTTAAATCCTTCTTTTTTTACACACTAAACCTTATGTCCAGCATATCCCCGTCTTCGACTATATAATCTTTTCCCTTAAGGTACATCTTCCCGGCTTCTTTGATCTTTGCCTCACTGCCTAATTCCTCAAAATCCTTATATTTTATCACTTCCGCGCGTATAAAGCCTTTATGCATATCCGTATGTATAGCACCCGCGGCCACAGGCGCTGATGAACCTGCCCTTACGGTCCACTGCCTTACCTCATCCTGCCCCACAGTAAAAAAAGATATAAGCTTTAATGCCTTTATACACATCCCGGCAAGCATGTTTACTGCCGATTCTTTTATGCCGAGATCTTTTAAGAACTCTTCTCTCTCTTGTTCTGAATCTAATTTTGCTATTTCAGATTCTACTTTCGCTGAAACCTGCATAATATACGCCACATCAAGCTTGGAGTCTTTTTGGATTCGGCTTATAAGCGAGCCCTCATTCAGATCCTCCTCTGATATATTGATGACTGTTATCATGATTTTACGAGTAATAAAAGGATAGCTTGATATGATCTTGCTCTCGTCAGCAGTAAATTCCAGAATATGCAATGGCAGTTCTTTATCAAGATGAGCTTTTAATTTAGTGAGCAGCGCTTTCTCTTCGGCAAACTCGCTTTCACCCGCGCGCTTTATCTTCTGCTCGATATTTTCTATTCTTTTTTCAATAAAGAGCAGGTCATGAAGAATAAGTTCAGAGTTGACCATCTCCATATCCCGCTTTGGATCGACAGAGCCTTCCGCGTGATAGATCGAATCATCCTTAAAGGCTCTGACTACATGGCATATCGCGTCAAGCTCATTTATATCCGCGAAGATATCTCCTTTAGCAATGACATCCTTCTCAAGCTTTGGGAGCATTTCAATATCTATCCTTGCTCTTACCTCTTTCTTTGGTTTATAGGCCTCTGCCAGCCTATCAAACCTTGAATCCTTTATTTCAGCTATGGCTTTAATAGGTTTCTTCGAGGCGATCTCGTTCTCTGAAGGCTTATGGTTAGTAAGAACCTCAAAAAGCGTCTTTTTTCCAACTTGTGGTAATCCTATTATTCCTATCTTCATAATATTTCCCTGATAAACTGTTTAATTTTGTCTCATCTTAACACAAACAAAAACCCCTTGCAACCTATTTTGCTGTAAGGGGTGAATATAAACGCCTCAACAAAGCAAATGATATTGATAGCGTATAAAAATATCTTCCTTTTTAAATATTTCTCCCTATTTATAACGAACTTATCGCTTGCTCCTGAGTGCCTGTGAATAAACACTTAGGCGTTCTGTAAGTGCCTTTATGGAACTAGTGATGCTTGTTACTTCTGACTTGATCTTGCCTGCTTCTTCACCGAGCATCTCCGTTACAGGAATTTCCTGGATTTTCTTCTTTAGTATATCTATCTCACCTTTTTTAGATTCAACTACTTTTTGATACTTAGCTACAATGCCCTTTAGCTGCTCAACAGACATTGTCTGAGCTTCGCTCTTCACCTCTGATATGGGCTTGTCTTCGCTTACTCCGCTGCCGCCGCATCCAGTGATCATTAAACTCACCAAAGCAACCGGAACGAGTACCTTAAACACTTGTTTCATGATACGCCTCCTCGTATAATATGTTTGTTAGTGAATCTTTAGTAGTAGTGCTGTGGAGAATGTGGGTAACTACTCCGAAGGAGTTATCCATCATTATCTACAGCGGGTCCCAAATTGTTCTTTATATTTAAGAGAGACTCCTTTATCATATCCTTAAGGGGTATGAGAGGGAAAAATCTGCTCCTCCTTGTTGCTCCCGTGTATGCGGGAGGCTTCTTTAAAAAGCGTGTTTCCCTTGGGATTAAGG
>JBDRAM010000110.1:0-2860 GCA_043823785.1 Candidatus Omnitrophota bacterium | reverse complement strand
GGTAAAATGAATACGAGAGGTCATGTTGTTGGGTAAAGGTCAGGAGGCCAGGGTGGTAGTTAGGTTAGGTGGTTGGTGGAAAAGATTAAATCCGATAATGACCAACTACCAAACCCAATTTTCCAAACCGGCATCTTGACCTTAGCCTGGTTGCCTGACCAGGTTTGTTAATATATTATACGAGGAGGTGTGATATGGTAAAGACATTGGAAGGTGGTTTAATAGCAAAGGGTAAAAAGTTTGGGATAGTCGCGTCAAGGTTTAACGACTTTATAACAAAGAAGCTTCTTGAAGCTTGTATCGATACCTTGGCTCGGCATGGCGCAAAGGAGCCTGAAATAGAGGTCGCATGGGTTCCAGGCGCGTTTGAGATACCTCTTGTAGCAAAGAAGATGGCTAATTCAAAGAAGTATGATTGCGTCATATGTTTAGGCACTGTTATACGCGGTGAGACTCCACATTTTGATTATATAGCCTCTGAGGTATCAAAGGGCGTGGCAAAGGTCGCCCTAGACAGCAATATCCCGACTATATTCGGCGTAATCACGGCTGAAAACATCGAGCAGGCCATACACCGCGCCGGTAGTAAAGAGGGAAATAAAGGCAGGGACGCCGCGCTTGTAGCTATTGAGATGGTAAATCTATTGGGTGAGATTAAGTAAAAGCAAGCGCCCAGAGCGAGGTAGCCAGAGGCTACGAAGTCCCCAGAGGGGAGGCGCGCAGTCCGCCGTAGCTTGGACACGATAATTCTAATTGCCAAAGCGAAGGCGGAGAAAAAGGGAAAAGTAGATGAGAAAGCGCACAAGGGCCAGAGAAGTCGCGTTGCAGATACTTTATCAGTATGATATACGTAAAGAAGACCCAGGAATGCTGATAGATGATTATTGGAAGCGTGAATACCTGTCTGAAAACAAGCTGGACGATTCTGTAAGGGATTTTGCCGCAATTCTGGTAAAGGGTACCATTGATAATCTTGAAAAAATAGATTCTATGGTCATATCATATACGGAGAACTGGAAGCTTGAGAGGATGGCAGTTGTTGATAGAAATATAATGCGCATGGCTACTTATGAGTTGCTTTTTATGCATGATATACCACCCAAGGTCTCTATAAATGAGGCCGTAGACCTTGCCAAGAAATACGGCGATGTGGATTCCGGAAAGTTTGTTAACGGTATTTTAGATAAGATAGGCAAAAGTGAAAGGAAAGAGATTGAAGGAAAAGAGAGCTGACCTGCATATCCACACGACATATTCTGATAGTTCGTTCACTCCTGAAAGGGTTGTGGAATATGCAAAAGATAAAGGTTTAGAATGTATCGCTATAGCGGACCACGATAGTGTTAATGGATTGGGCCAGGCTATGGAAGCAGCCTCTTCCGTAGGAGTCGAGGTTATACCCGCTGTTGAGATAAGCGCCGAAGAGGATGGTAAAGAGATCCATATGCTGGGTTATCTCATAGATTACAAAGATAGCAAGCTCCTGGCAGTATTACAGCAGATAAGGGATGACAGAAAGAAAAGGCTTCACAAGATGGTAATTGCCTTAAATCAGCACGGTTTTAATATAGATCCTGAGGATATAATAAGATATTCCGGTGATGTTTCGATAAGCAGGCTGCACATAGCGCAATACATGAAAGCGAAAAACCTAATATCTTCATGGCGAGAAGCCTTTAAGAAATATATAGGCGATGATAAGCCTTGCTATGTGGCAAGTTTCAGGCTTTCAACAAAGCAGGTAATAGACCTTATAGAAGATGCTAAGGGTGTGCCTGTTATAGCACATCCTGGCCTTAATAAGGTAGATAAGCTGCTGCCAAAATTAATAGAAGAAGGCATAAAAGGCATAGAGGCCTATCATAGCGAACATAGAGGCTCTGTCCCGGAGCATTATGTAGAGTATGCCCGAAAGCACGGCCTGGTATATACAGGCGGCTCTGACTGCCATGGTGACTCAAAGGGCGATGTGCTTATGGGAAACGTGACTGTGCCCTATTCGTGCGTAGAAGAATTAAAGAGATTAAGCAAGTAATAAAATTTTTCAAACCTATTCTCCTCGATGAATGACCTTTTACTGCACAAAAGATTCATGCTTATCGCCTTAGCTGAAGCTAAAAAAGGCTTAGGCAGGGTATCTCCCAACCCTGCGGTCGGTTGTATAATTGTTAAAGAAGGTAAAATAGTATCTAAGGGTTACCATCAGATATTTGGCGGGCCCCACGCCGAAATAATTGCTTTGAAGAGAGCTAAAGAAAAGGCTTATGGCGCAACGATCTATGTGACATTAGAGCCATGCTCATATTTTGGTAAGACGCCTCCGTGCATAGACGCTATTATAATATCCGGAATAAAAAAAGTTGTTGTTGCGATGGTTGACCCAAACCCTGCCAATAGCGGCAAAGGTTTAAAGAAATTGCGCCGAGAGGGTATAAAAGTAATTTCAGGTATCTTAAAGAAAGAGGCTGAAGCATTAAATAAGCCTTTTATAGATAGAATGAAAAAAAAGAGGCCTTATGTGACAGTAAAATTGGCGCAAAGTCTTGATGGAAAAATAGCCACTAAAGCAGGCGATTCAAAGTGGATAAGTTCTAAAAGTTCACGAACAGTAGTTCAGAGATTGCGCAGCAGACATGACGCTATTATGGTGGGAGTTAATACGGTATTGAAGGATGATCCATCCTTGAGTGTTCGCATATCGCATATCGTATGTCGTATGTCGCACAGACAGCCGACCAAGATAGTTATTGATAGTAAGTTAAAAACTCCTGTAAATGCGAAAATATTTCAAAAGCCATCCGCGAAAGTCATAATAGCTGCCACTAAAAAGGCATCACAGAGAAAAGAGAAGATACTGGTT
>JBDRAM010000109.1:0-3890 GCA_043823785.1 Candidatus Omnitrophota bacterium | reverse complement strand
TTAATCTCACTATTATTAATGACAATGCATACTTTGGCGCAGGCAGAAGAGCTGACTGTCTTTGGTCCTGAAGAATTTATACGCGTGAAAGGCGCTCCGCAGACAATCACAAGGGATTTTACTGTTTCTAACCCTGCCGGTGAATTTATCTTGCGGGTATACAGCGAAAGACGCATAAAGCATTGGTGTCCGAAGAAAGGGCCATTTCACAAGTGGCACATGAGGTTTTGCTTTTGGAAGAAGTGCATATTTAACTATTCCGCAATCTATATTAACGGAAATCGTGTGCTCAGGCCCCGAGACTTCATAAAAAGCGCAGAGTTCATCGAGATACCGGTTACGCTTAAAGCCAATAACACAATAAAGGTCAGGCTGATAGGAATGCCAGGCAATGCCATTACTGTAAGCATAGTAAATATAAATGTCGATAATGTTTTACCTGTTATTGATATAGTTGAGCCAGGAGATGGCTCTATTATCTCTGACGATACACCTTTTGTTAATATAACTTATAGTGATGCTCATAGCGGAGTAGATATTACAACGCTTGAGATACTAATGGACGGTATAGATTGCGCAGGAGATTTCAATATTTCTTCTGGTGCTGCTACTTACCAGCTTCCCCCTGCATCTGCCCTGGCAGATGGCTCCCACAGCATCCAGGCAAGTATAAGCGATATGGCAGGCAATAATGCTGTGACAAATATAACATTTGAAGTAGATACTTATGTGCCGCCGCCACCGCCTCCGGATCCTCCGATCACAACACCGGAATCAGGCTTTATTCACGGATATGTCTATAATGCCAGGACAGAGGCGCCTTTAGAAGGAGCGCAAATAGAGGTAAAAGATATAGCAGGCGTGGTTCTTACAAACGCAGACGGTAAATTTACCTTTCCCACGCCCGGAACAGGCACATTCTATCTTACAATTACAAAACCCGGTTTTACCTATGCCCAGCGACAGGCTAGTGTTATCACTACTCGTGATGTAGCGGTAGACGCGGTCTATCTGACTCCTGAAGATTCACAGGTTACTACTATTACCCCACAGGGCGGCACAGCTTCTAACGCTGCCGGCACAATAGAGCTGATATTCCCGCAGGGAGCGGTATCTTCAGATATAGATGTTACCGCAACGCAGTATCAGGCATCAAGAGAGCTTCCGGGAACACTGCCGGAACAGTCATTCTTTACTTACGCGGTAGATTTTACCCCTGACGGTGCTACTTTTGATCAGCCCGTAATATTAAGGGTTTTTAATCATCTTGGGTTTGCCCCAGGAACCCCTATCCCAATGGGCTATTACAATAAAGAGATATTTATGTGGCAAGCTGAAGGCATGGGTGTGATTACTCCTGATGGTAACTGGGCTGAATTTGAGATAACGCACTTTTCGCCGTATGACCTTAATTGCGCGTCAGTCGCATCCGGAAAAGCCGGAGCCGCGGACATGGGAAAGCAGGAAAGTCAAGAGCAAGTCAACCCGGATGCCGCAAAAGACCCCGGCGAAGCGCGCATACTTGTTAAGGACGGTTCTGTAAGCATAGATTATACTTTGCCGTCGGTGCGCAGTCTTGGCAGAGCAACAGCTCTGACTCTTACCTACAACAGTTCTACAGTCAACTCTAATCTACTAATAGGCACATCCGCGATATTTAATCCGGGCCTGCTCTTAAAACCAGAGACCACTACCTTTGATGTCAACTTCGCGGGCGAGATCCATAAAGTTACATTTCAGGGAGAGGAGTGGGATACTCACCAGAGGATACTGCTTGATACAAAGAATGCACGCGGCGAGATGCTTGAAACAGGAAATTATCAATATAGCATTAAGCTCTCCAATGAATACCAGACAGAATACGCCACAGCGGAATATTTTGGCGGGCCTCCTGTAGCAGGTACAGGTGTTTTTGCTCCAGAGCTTGAGTCACTTACTACTCCTATATCAGCAAGAGTAGTGGTAAATAACCAGACAGAGTCTGCCTTTGGCGCGGGATGGTCTCTGGATGGCCTCCAAAGAATTCATTCTAATCCTGACGGCACTCTGCTTCTAACAGAAGGCGACGGCACTGCTTTGACATTTACACCCGAATTTTACGCGCATAGTATCCTGCCTAATAACCAGAAGGATCCCGAATCTCCGTATGAGATTAGAATGGGAAGCGCTACGGAAAGCCTGACCTTTGACGCGCAGGGAAACTTATATGCGGTTGAGCGCGCGTATTCTCCAAAAGTTATAAAAGTTACACCCGATGGCACTATTACTACTTTCGCGAGCGGTTTTAATTCACCGCGCGGCATAGCATTTGATAGTTTAGGCAATGCATATGTATCGGATTTAACAGGCCCCATAGGAACAATATATAAGATTACTCCTTTAGGCGTTCAAAGCGTATTTTACTCAAGCTCTCCTGCCAATTATTGGGATTTAGTATTTGATAAGGATGACAACTTATATATAGCAGACGCGCCTGCTTTTAACAAGAGCAAGATTATAAAAGTAACACCCGATGGCCAGGGTTCCACATACGTTATAATAGACGGGTTTTTATATGGCCTTTGCTTTGATGATAAAGGTAATCTTTATGGCTCAGAGATGATATCTGGTATTCTCGATCTGGGTGGTGGTGTGATTTCCATGTCAGGGGCAAACAGGGTATTTAAGGTTACACCTGATAAGGCTGTCTCTACCTATGCTACCGGATTTACAATGGCTCGCGGCATAGCATTCAATAATACAGATGGCAATCTCTATGTAGCGGATACATGGCTTCATAAGATATTTCGTGTAACTCCTGAGCATATGGTTGAACCTGTGGTTTTAGGCGATACATTTGGAAGCAGCATCCCTACATTTACGGGAAGTATCGGATTCTTTGAACCGAAAGACTTAAGCTTTGATAATAGTGGCAATCTATTCTGTACTAACAGATTTTTTCTAAGATATCCTTACGCCTCTCTTTTTAACACAGTCTCTTTCCTTAAGCCATCAAACTCATATATCCCGCCTGCCGGAGAATACACAAGACTTACCAAAAATGCGGATAATACTTTTACCAGAGCTACCAAAGACGGTGTTAAGATAAATTTCAACGAAGAAGGCCTGCATACAAACATCATTGACCGTAACGGTAATACAACAAGCTTTAACTATGATGTCGAATCAAGACTTATTAGTATAACCAACCCTGTCGGACAGACTACAAGCTTTAACTATGATACTTCAGGTTATCTAAACAGAGCAACAGACTCTACGGGAAGAGAGACTCTATTTCAAGTAGATACAAATGGAGATCTTGTTAATATTACAGCTCCGGATGGCAATATTACCCAGTATGGTTATGATGAGAAACATCTTATAACATCCCAGACAACTCCCCGAGGCTATACGACTGACTATACCTATGATACATCAGGAAGAATAAAGGATGAGATATATTCTGAGGCAGAAGTTTTGGAAGGCGGCCTTCCGGTAAGAAAAAGAGAAAAGACTTCTTTCCAGCCATCAGACAGCCTTGGGATTGTAAATAATCTTGAAGCAGGAGTAGGCACCCCTGAAAATCCCGCTCCTGTTGTAAGATATGATGATATAAGATACACTGTTACACACGGCACCTCTGTTACAACAGGCCTTACTGATAAATCAGGAATCCTTATTGAGGAGACTGACGCTCTGGGTAATACTACCAAAATAGAGAGGGATGATAACAATAATCCTCTAAAGATTCTAAAGCCAAATGATCTTGAGACAGAGTTTACCTATGACGCAAACGGCAATATAACTAATATATATAACCGTTATGTTCCGGAGGGGGTATCGGCCATATTTTTAAGTTCTACAAATTTATTTTATGAGCCCAATTTTAACCAGCTTAAAGAAAAATTATC
>JBDRAM010000108.1:0-16911 GCA_043823785.1 Candidatus Omnitrophota bacterium | reverse complement strand
CGATCAGGATGTTTCCGGTAACAAGGGGTATATACAAGGCAGTATTGCAGAAGTTGATGAAGGCGCAAAGCCTATAGAGAGAGAATATATTGATATAAAGTTTGAACTGCCTAACCTCGGGGAGATTAAAGATAACCTGCCGAAAGCTAAGGTTAAAAAGAAAGAACGCACTGCCGATCAGATAGGAGACGGTAACCAGGGTTATCTTTCAAAAGGCGCAGGCTTTGAGGAAGAGCTTCCGCCCGTAAGGAAAGAAGAGCCAAGGCCTGCTGCTGTGAAAAAAGTAATTCCGCCGCCGGCTGCAGCGCATGAAGAGATAGAGCAAGATTACGAAGAGAATATGAAAGAAGAGTCCTATGTCCCTGAACCCGCACTTGAGTCTCAGACATATAAGGTCAAAAGCGGTGACAGCCTTTCGAAGATATCCAAGGATGTTTACGGTAAGGCGTCAAAGTGGACTGTCATATATGAAGCAAACGCGGATAAGATAAAAGATCCAAACAGAATAAAAGAAGGAACGGTCCTTGTAATACCCGCTCTGGAAGAGTCAGAGTCTGGGTATAGCAAGTAAATGAGCGCATCACTTACGGAAAGATCATTTAAGCTATACAATGATGAAGAATCAAGGCTGCTTTTTGGCAACCACGATCAGTATCTTAAGACTATCGAGGGTGAGTATAAAGTAAAGATAGTAGCGCGTGGTGAAAACCTTACGATAAGCGGTGATACAGAATCCGTTGAAAAGGCGGAGAAGGTCTTCAGCCAGCTTATGCAGCTAGTACGTGCCGGCAGAGGCATGGGGAGGCAAGAGATCCAGTATCTTATAAAAGCCCTTGCTGAAGATCCCCAACTTGATATTGAGGATATATATAAAGACAGGATAGATGTACCGTCGAAGAAGCAGTTTGTTACGCCAAAGACAAAGGGCCAGAAAGAATACGTAGATGCTATAAGGGAGTATGATGTAGTTATAGCTATAGGCCCCGCCGGAACAGGAAAGACGTATCTTGCGATGGCAATGGCTGTCAACGCCCTTAAAAAAAATGAAGTAAGCAGGATAATTCTTACCCGTCCCGCTGTGGAAGCCGGAGAGAGCTTAGGGTTTTTACCGGGAGATCTTTATGAAAAGGTCACGCCTTACCTTAGGCCGCTTTATGACGCCTTGTATGAGATGATGGACGCGAACATAATACATAAATTTATAGAAAGCGGTGCTATAGAGGTAGCGCCCTTGGCTTTTATGCGGGGGCGTACTTTAAATGATTCCTTTATAATTATGGATGAAGCCCAGAATGCCAGCCCTGAACAGCTTAAGATGTTTTTGACCCGTCTTGGCTTTGATTCAAAGGCGGTTGTTACAGGTGATATTACTCAGAGCGACCTGCCTGATGGCAAGGCGACAGGGCTTTTGCAGGTAACCAGTATCTTAAAGAACGTGGATGGGATCAAGACTATCTATCTGGGCGGCCGAGATGTAGTAAGGCATGAGCTTGTCCAGCGAATAATAAAAGCATACGAGGAGTCGAGTATAAAAAAATGAGCCCTTTAGTCAAGAAGACATTGTTCAGGATCAAGAAATTAAAGCGCCCTTTTAAGCCAAACAGGAGTAGAAGTATAATTTCAGCAAAAGGGTTTAAGAGGTGTATCTTAACTGCCCTGATTCTCTTTTTAGCAATAGGCATCATCCATATGGGAAAGCTTCCCGTCAGGACTATGCATAGCGAAGGAGATGTAGCTAGGGATGATATATACGCGCCATTTGATTTCAGCTTTAAGGCAGGGATTGATGAAGAGAGGACTAAGGCTCGGCAGCAGGAAGCGCAGGATAAAGTGCTTGATGTCTATTCTGTCGACCCTGCTGTTTATAAGACCGCCGAATCAACAACAGAAAAGATATTCAATGAGTTACTATCGCTTAAGGTATCGGGAGTTGATGTTACAGATGAAGTTATTAAAGGTTTAAGATCTAATGCGCTTATATTGATTGAAGCTGATAAGATAAAGACGCTGCTTAAATATCCTGATATTACTAAGCTTAAGGAGACCGCGCTTCTTATGCTCGCCGGAGTCTATTCTCAGCCTATTATATCAAATGAAGCCAAAAAGGAGCTTCTTGATTCAGGCAGGGATAAGGCTTTGATGCAGCAGACGGCAAAGAATGATAAAGTGATCAGGAATGTATCAGATATACGTGATATTGCCGGATCCCATGAATATGTAGATCCTCTGCTTGCCAAAGCGGAAATAGAAGACAGTGCTATTCTAGGTATCCTGCGCCAAATAATATATAATCGCATACAACCGAATTTTATTAGAAATAATCAGGCAACAGAGGCCGCTAAAAAACAAGCCGCATCGCTAGTTTCACCTATATATATTATGCCGGAAAGGTATAAGGGCGAGATAATAGTACGCAAAGGCCAGAGAGTAACAAAAGACCATATTGCGCAGCTTGACCAGGTTGATGCCCTTTCATCAGGAGACACAGTGACATCAAGGCTATGGGGTATTTTTATAATCATGTGCCTTTTGACTTTTCTGATGTATATATATCTTAAGTTATTTGAGGCAAATATTTTTAAGCAGGATAAACTTCTCCTGCTTATCGGTTTTTTAATATTGCTGGTGGCACTATTAGCGCGTATTGTTGTAACATATCTGCCGCTTCCGGGCTATTTTATACCTATAGCCGCGGTTTCAATGCTCCTAACTCTTTTGGTCGGCGGGACAGTAGCCGCTATTGCTACTATGACTGCCGCTATTGTAGCAGCGCTGATAGCCGGGGCAAGATTCGATATATTTTTAGTGGCGTTTATAGGCGGCATGTCAGCAATATGTACAGTTTACGGAGCAAGGCACAGAAGCCAGCTTATGAAGGCCGGGCTTTATGTAGGGCTTTTAAATGCTGTAACTATATCATCTATAGGAATCATATCCAACCTGCACTTTTCAATATTTTTAAAACAGAGCCTGTGGGGATTGGGTAATGGTATTCTTTCGGCGGGGCTAGCCATGGCGTTCCTGCCGCTTTTTGAATCTATCTTTAAGCTTACTACAGACTTAAAGCTGATCGAGCTTGCTGACCTAAACCACCCGCTGCTTAAGAATATGGTAATGAAAGCTGCCGGAACCTATCATCACAGCCTTGTGGTAGGAAATCTCGCGGAAGCTGCTTCCGATTCTGTAGGTGCCAATTCACTTTTGGCGCGCGTAGGCTCATACTATCACGATATAGGCAAGATCCAGAAGGCGGAATATTTCGCGGAGAACAAACAGGATCCTGGTCAGATGCATGATAAGCTTACACCTTCGATGAGCTCTCTTATTATTACTAACCACGTAAAAGACGGCATAGAGCTTGCTGAAAAATATAAGCTGGGAGAGCGCATAAAAGATATTATCGAGCAGCACCATGGCAAGGGCCTTGTAACCTATTTTTATCATCAGGCTGTCGAAAAGAACCAGCAGTCAGCGGACAATAAAGCCCAGCCAGAGGAGGTAGTGAGCGAGGAGAGTTACAGGTATCCTGGGCCGAAACCGCAGACAAAAGAATCAGCTATAGTAATGCTTGCTGATTCAGTCGAGGCCGCGTCGAGAGTCTTGCAGAATCCCGCTCCGCAAAGGCTTAAGGAGCTTGTTCGTAAGATAGTCAATAATAAATTCATTGACCGCCAGCTGGATGAGTGCGACCTTACATTAAAGGATATAAACAATATAGCGGATTGTTTCGTAAGGGTGTTGACCGGAATATACCATTCGCGCGTAGAATACCCTGAGGGAAAGCCAGGTAATAGAAATGGAAATAATAATAAACGCGCAAAGAGGGAAAGGCCTCTCTAAAAAAAGATTAGAGAGGCTGTCCGCGGATATCTTAAAGATGCTAAAAGCACCTTCAAATACGCTGGTAAGCATAAGCTTTGCCGCCAAGTCAGAGATAGCCAGGTTGAACGCGAAATATTTCAACAAAAAAAAGGCTACCGATGTAATAGCGTTCGAATATAAGAAAAAGAGCCTCAGGGGAAAGTTCACAGGTTTTAAGAAAAGTTACGGCAGAGACTTTTTTAGCGGTTACCTTGGCGATGTAATTATTTGCCCTGAAGTAGCGCTTGAGAATTCAAAGATATATAAAAATACATTTTCAAATGAGATTACTCTTTACATGATACATGGCATACTGCATCTTCTCGGATATGATGATACCAGAAAGAAGCCCAAGCTTAAGATGCAGAAGAAGCAAGAAGAGGTTTTGGCGAAGCTATGCTGTTAAAAACACATAAGATATTAAACAGTTTTAATGCCGCGATAGAGGGTTTTTTATATGTTGTAAGGACCCAGCGTAATATGCGCATTCATTTTCTACTTGCTCTCATTGTCATACTTTTCGGCATAAGCATAAATCTGACGAGGATTGAGATAATGATCCTATGTATCACCATAGCTCTGGTTCTCATAACGGAGATGCTGAATACCGCGCTTGAGATCATCCTCACCAAGGCTTACGCGGCTTATTCATACTGGGTAAAGACAGTAAAAGATATTGCTGCCGGGGCTGTGCTGGTAGCCTCGATAAACGCTATAATAATAGGCTATTTTCTTTTTTTCAGCAATGTTACGATACACGCATTTGCAACGAGGGAGATACTAAAGATAAGCGAGTCAGATTGGCATATATCTTTTTTTATACTTCTTAGCCTTGTTGGAATAGTTGTTATAGGCAAGACCTTTTTTCACAGAGGCAAACCTTTGCGAGGAGGAATGCCGAGCGGGCATACGTCAGTGGCATTCTCAATATGGATGCTGGTGGCGCTGATATCGCAAAATACCTTGCTGATATTTACCGTGCTTCTTCTCGCTGTTATGATCGCGCAAAGCAGGGTAAGCCGCCACTATCATACGCCATGGGAAGTTCTGGTAGGCGCGGTTCTCGGTTCTGTGGCGACTGTACTATTGTATCGATTGTTTACGGGGTGACCCCGAACCTCTAGTATAAATAGAGTTTGGGGGTTGGAACATTTTAAGTCAGCAAAATAGTTGTTACACATAAATAACTTATTACTTATTATGGAGGTACGGGGTGGTTTTATGATAAAAAAAATACTAAGGTTTTTCTGGGATAACTTTTTGGCGGGTATTCTTGTTATTTTGCCGATAGCTATTACAATATGGATAATAAGGTTCATAGTTGTAAAGGTAAACAGCGTAATGCTTAATCCTATGATGAAGCAGCTTCAGCCTTACTCCATGCTTGAGCATCATGTACTCTTTCTCGCGAAGGCAGGCGTTTTTTTATATGTGCTTGTTCTGATAATCCTTATAGGGCTGATGACACGCGTTATTATAATAAGGCGGACATTTACTTTTTTTGAGAGATTACTGTATAAGCTTCCCATGGTAAATAAGATATACGGAACCACAAAAGAGATAAGTTACGCTTTCCTTGGAAATAAATCGAGTAGTTTTCAGCAGGTAGTCCTGGTAGAGTATCCCCGAAGGGGCATCTATACGCTTGGCTTTGTAACCTCTGCGACTAAGGGAGAACTGCGCGAAGCTGTAGGCTCGGATGGTTTTCTTAACATATATATACCTACTACACCAAATCCCACAAGCGGCTTATTCGTACTTTTTAAAAAAGAAGATGTTATACCTGTTAAGATTAGCGTTGAGGATGCGCTCAAGGTAATAATATCTGCCGGTGTCATTTGCCCACCCAGTAAAGAGATAGAAAAACCCACATAAAGCAGTGAGCATACAAAAGTCTGAGGCAATCCTTCTTTCCAAAAGAGATATAAGAGAGACCAGCTCCATGGTTTTTTTCTTTACCAGGGATTTTGGAAAGATAAAGAGCCTGATAAAAGGCGTACGCGGGCCGCAGGCAAAGTTTGGACAATATCTACGGGAATTTGCCAAGTATGATATTGTCTACTATGAAAAGCAGAAGGCTGCCGCATACCTGACCACACAATGCGATCTTAAGGACGCGTATACGGAGATAGCGGAAGACCTGGACAAGAGGATTAGCGCGTACTATATCCTTGAGCTTGTAGATAAATTTACATCGCAGGATGATAAGAGCCCGGAGATATATGAGCTCTTATTGTGGATATTAGAGTTTATTCGTAAGGAGAAGTTTATTACGAGGGCTGTTATAATGTTTCAGCTTAAGCTTTTAGAGTATGCCGGCTTTTTGCCGGTGCTTGAAGCCTGCTGTGACTGTTCCCGTGAAGTTTCAAGCAGCGCGTATTTTAGCGTGAGGATGGGAGGGCTTCTATGCGCGAGCTGCCGCGGGGCGGATATACAAGCAACTCCGCTTTCAAAAGGAGCCATATCCTCAGTCAATCTAATAAGGAAGAATAGTTTAAGCCAGCTCAGCCGCCTGACAATGACAAATGATATCAACAAGGAGCTTAAGCGTTTGCTCGAAGGCTTTATAACCTACCATATCGGCGATCACCTGAAGACCGGTGAATTCATGCGCCAGATGTCTGTCGTATAGTACCCCGATATCAGAGGTTACGTAGGTTACGTAGGTTACGAAAGTTACGAAAGTTACGAAAGTTGCTTTATATCTTTGTAACTTCCGTAACATCTGTAACCTTAAGTAACATCCGTAACCTAAGCGTATTATTTCCTGGAGTATGTGGCTTGACATTCTTATAGTACATATGTTAGAATTAGTGTAATTATAAGGAGCGGTTGATGTTTTTTCAGGATATTATAGAAAGACTGAATAAGTTTTGGAAAGAGCAGGGGTGTGTATTAGCTCAACCATATGATATGGAAGTCGGGGCAGGGACCTTTCACCCGTTTACTTTCCTTAAATCATTGGATGAGAAGCCCTGGAAAGTTGCTTATGTACAGCCCTCAAGAAGGCCAGCTGATGGAAGATATGCTGATAATCCGTTAAGGACGCAGAGGTATTATCAGTATCAGGTTATTATAAAACCTTCGCCCGATGATATCCAGGATACCTATTTAAAGAGTTTAAAATTTTTAGGCGTAAATCCAAAGTCGCATGATATAAGATTTGTTGAGGATGATTGGGAGTCTCCGACATTAGGCGCAAGCGGCCTTGGATGGGAGGTCTGGCTCGATAGCTTAGAGATCACTCAATTTACTTATTTTCAGCAGATGGGCGGCTTTGAGCTTAAGGTTATCTCATGCGAGTTGACTTACGGCCTTGAGAGAATAGCTATGTTTTTACAGAATAAGAAAGATGTTTTCCAGCTTCAGTGGAACAAGGATACGACTTATGCTGATATGCATAAGAAAGATGAGCAGGAGTGTTCACGGTATAATTTTGAGGCTGTAGAAACGAAGTTGACAGCTGAGCTTTTTGAGGCTTATGAGAAAGAAGCCAAGAGGCTCGCCGTGGCAGGGTTTCTGATGCCAGCGTATGAATATATGCTTAAGACATCCCACACCTTTAACCTTCTGGATGCCCGAGGCGCTATAAGCGTAACTGAAAGGGCGTCGTATATAGGTAAGGTCAGGGAACTGGCAAAGCTCTGTGCGAAGTTGTATATCGAAAGGGAAGGCCAATAATATTTTTTCGCCGCCGGCCCCTCGACTTCGCTCGGGATGGTTCGATTAGTGGTGAGCCTGTCGAACCAGAGGCGGCTCCTACGTATAACTTTTTAACCTTTTAACCTTTAAACTTTTTAACTCACATGAAAACAGCGAATTTATTATTAGAGATAGGAACAGAAGAGATACCGTCAGGATATTTTAGCCACATACTTGACATGCTCTCCTGCGGCCAGGGAAGCCCTGTAAAGGAATTATTCGATGCCCGGAATATAATGATAGGAAGCGCCCGCGCCTATTCAACGCCTCGCAGAATAGTCTTATGCGTAGATGATATCCCTCTATGCCAGAATGTCAATATAGACGGCCCGCCCGCAAGAATAGCTTTTGATGATGGCAAGAACCCAACAAAAGCCCTGGAGGCTTTCCTAAATAAGAATAACGCGTCCGTAGATGATATAGAAACATATGAAGGTGAAAAGGAGCCAAGGGTAAGGCTTCTTAAAAAAGATGTTTCTAATAAGCAGATGCTTGAGGAGCTTATTCCAAAGATCGTAGCAAGATTAGATTTTCCAAAGACAATGCGCTGGGATTCATCCGGCATATCATTCGCAAGGCCAATAAGATGGATTTTGGCACTTTTTGGCAATGATACGTTGAGGTTTTCCGTAGGGCGGGTAGAGTCGTCTAATCTTACGAATGGCCACAGATTTTTTGGGCACAGAAAAATAGTTGTTAAAGATCCGGATTCTTATTTTAAGATAATGGAAAAAAACAATGTTTTGCTTGATGATAAAGCACGAAAAGAGAAGATTCTATCGTACCTGCGAAAAAAGAATTGGGTTGAAAATAGAGAGCTGGTAGAAGAGGTAAATTACCTGGTAGAGTATCCTTTTTTTATCGAGGGTGTTTTTAGAAAAGAATACCTCGAGTTGCCCCGGGAGGTGCTTTTGGCAAGCATGGCAAAGCACCAGAGGGTTTTTTGCCTTAAAGATAAAAAGGGTAACCTTAAAAATTCATTTGCCGCTGTTATTAACGGCAAGTGTAGAGGGAGAAATACCATAAAGGCGCATTATGAAAATGTACTTGACGCAAGGTTGAAGGACGCGCTTTTCTTCTACGATTCCGATATAAAGATCAAGCTTTCAAGGTGGGCAGAGGGCCTTGACGGCGTAGTATTTCATAAGCAGCTCGGCACTTTGAAAGATAAGGTTGCCAGGCTAAAAAATATTGCCCAGTTCCTGACAAAGTATATAGATATAGATCCCGATGAGAAAAAATCGCTTAACCGGGCCATCTCTCTTTGCAAGGCGGATCTTTTAAGCAGCATGGTGAGAGAGTTCCCAAGCCTTCAGGGTATTGTGGGGAAATACTATGCGCTGGCTTCGGGTGAAGATGAGGATGCTGCGGAGGCTATAGGCGAGCATTATCTGCCGCGCTTCGCGGATGATGATGTGCCGGCGTCTGGCCTGGGGACGATATGTTCTTTGGCTGATAAGTTTGACAATATAGCATCTTATTTTAAGATAGGAAAATTTCCAAAAGGCGGGTGGGATCTATACGCGCTAAGGCGCCAGTCCATCGGCATTATATCAATACTGTTAAAGCGGAAGATATCCCTGGATCTTGGCGAGATTTTTGACTATACCTATGAGATTTCACCGGGTGAATACGATAAAGAGAAGCTCAGGAAAATATATATAGATTTTTTCAGAGAGAGGTTTGTAAGCTTTGTTAAGGAGAGGTTTAGTTATCGATATGATCTGCTCGATTCAGTCATGGTGTCCGGCGAATGTGATCTATATAAATCTTTCTTGAAATTAGAGTCACTTAATAGTATAATTGATGAAATTTATTTTGAGAGTGCGCGCTGTGTGGTTGAGAGGACGCATAATATAATAAGGCCATCAAAGCGCAAGGCAGAGAAGGTAAAGGCCTCACTTTTTAAGGAGCAGGAAGAGGGGCAGCTCTGGAATAGCTTTAACAGTATTAAGGAAAAGGTAGAGTCTCTATGTTTGGACGGGAAATATCCAGAGGCGACCAGGCTTTTTGGCGAAGGGCTCTTTGCTGTTATACATAACTTTTTTGATAAGGTCATGGTTAATGTTGACAGCAAAGACTTAAAAGAGAACCGTATTGCGCTTCTTTCCGCAATAAATAAACTCTACGTTGACAACATCGCGGATCTCTCGAAGATCGTTATATCAAAGGAAAGCAATGATTAATGTGTAAGCCGTAGGGTCTAGGCCGCAGGCTGTAGGGTTAAGGAGTAGCTTTTATCTTTTCTTTTACCCTGCACCCTAGAACCTAGAGCCTACAACTGAACACAAATACAAGGAGGAACGAAGTAATGTCGCAATCAGCAGCTGCAGTCAGTGATACTAATAATACAAAAACAAATAAGAAATACGTATATTTCTTCGGCGGAGGAAAAACGGAAGGCGATGCCAGCATGAAGAACCTCTTGGGCGGCAAGGGTTCTAATCTAGCGGAGATGACAAATCTTGGTATTCCGGTCCCGCCGGGATTTACCATAACCACCGAGACCTGCATACATTTTTATGAGAATAACCAGCAGTATCCAAAAGGGTTGATGGAGCAGATAGAGCAGAACCTTAAGAAGCTGGAATCGGTCATGAATAAAGGTTTTGGCGATAAAGCAGACCCGATGCTAATTTCAGTCCGTTCAGGCGCAAGAGTATCGATGCCCGGGATGATGGACACGGTGCTTAACCTTGGGTTAAATGACGAAACCGTAAAAGGGCTTATCGAAAAGTCTAATAATGAACGTTTCGCGTATGATGCTTACCGCAGATTCTGCCAGATGTTCGGCAATGTTGTACTTGGTGTTGAGCACCATGATTTTGAGCATATTCTTGAGGAAAGCAAAAAGCGGAAAAAGGTAAAGCTTGATACTGAGCTCGATGCAAAAGACTTAAAGCATATTGTTGAGGAATATAAAAAACTGATTAAAAGAAAGAAAGGTTTTTCTTTTCCAGAAGACCCCATGAAGCAGCTCAAAATGGCTATAGACGCGGTCTTCAGCTCATGGAATAATCAGCGCGCGTTTACATACAGGAATTTAAACAACATACCGCACAACTGGGGAACCGCGGTAAATGTGCAGGTAATGGTCTTTGGCAATCTTGGAGAAGACTCCGGGACTGGCGTAGCGTTTACGAGGGACCCTGGGAATGGCGAGAAGAAATTTTATGGTGAGTATCTTATGAACGCGCAGGGAGAAGATGTGGTCGCGGGCATAAGGACACCGCATCCCATAGATGACCTTAGAAAAGAGATACCAGAGATATATCAGGAGCTTACCACTATTTATAAAAAGCTGGAACTCCATTATAAAGATATGCAGGATCTGGAATTTACCATGGAGAATGATAAGCTTTATCTACTGCAGACAAGAAGCGGTAAAAGGACCGCGCAGGCAGCTATTAAAATAGCCGTTGACATGGTAAAGGAGAATCTTATTACCAAGGAGGAGGCAGTATTACGCGTACAGCCCGAGCAGTTAGATCAGCTGCTTCATCCAATGATCGATCCTAAAGCAAAGGTGACTGCAATCGCGAAAGGTTTGCCTGCTTCACCCGGAGCAGCTGTTGGTAAAGTGGTCTTTACAGCCGATAAGGCTATACAGATGAGGGAGAAGAAGGAGGATGTTGTTCTTGTAAGGCTTGAGACCTCACCCGAAGATGTAGGAGGCATGGATGCTTCGAAAGGCATACTTACAGCCCGAGGAGGCATGACCTCGCACGCCGCTGTTGTGGGGCGCGGAATGGGTAAATGCTGCGTAGTCGGCTGTGGCGACATAACTGTTTACGCAAAAGATAAATACTTTGTCGCTAAAGGAAAAAAGATAAAAGAGGGAGATTATATAACATTAAACGGCAACACAGGGGATGTTATCCTTGGTAAGGTCGATCTTATAGAGCCGCAGGTAACGGGGAGTTTTAAGACGTTAATGGAATGGGCAGACAGCGTGAGAAAGCTGAAAGTAAGGACAAATGCCGATACTCCTCATGACTCCAAAGTCGCTTTAGATTTTGGCGCGGAAGGAATAGGGCTTTGCAGAACAGAGCATATGTTCTTTGGCGCTGACAGGATACCTCTTGTCAGAGAGATGATATTATCAGAGGAGAAGCCGCAGAGAGAAAAGGCCCTCGCGAAGCTTATGCCGCTTCAAAAGAAAGATTTTAAGGGAATATTCCAGGCTATGAAGGGTTTACCTGTAACCATAAGATTACTGGATCCTCCTCTTCATGAATTTCTGCCGCATACTGAAAAAGAGATATTGGATATGGCTAAACAGATGAAGATAAGCAGAAAAAAGATATATGAAATCTTACAGAATCTGCATGAGCTTAATCCTATGTTAGGACACAGGGGCTGCAGATTAGGCATAACATTCCCTGAGATATACAGGATGCAGGTAAGGGCTATTATGGAGGCGGCCTGCGAACTTACTAAAAAGGGCCAGAAAATAATACCTGAGATAATGATACCTCTTGTGGGCCACGTAAATGAGCTGATCTTTACCAAGAAGCACGCTAAAGAGGTAGCAGAGGAAGTAATTAAGAAGAACAATGTCAAGATCAGCTATCTCATAGGAACTATGATAGAGGTTCCAAGAGCAGCTATTACCGCGGATGAGATAGCGAAAGAGGCGGAATTTTTCAGCTTTGGGACAAACGATCTGACTCAAATGGGATTTGGATTTTCCAGAGATGATATAGGAAAGTTCCTGCCGGATTATATTAAATGCGGGATACTGGAAAGCGACCCATTTGCTACATTAGACCAGAAGGGGATCGGCGAACTTGTTAAGATTGCGGTTAGAAAGGGCAGGAGTGCCAGGCCGGGCCTTAAGATAGGTATTTGCGGTGAACACGGAGGAGACCCTTCCAGCGTAGAATTTTGCCATAAGGTTGGATTAGATTATGTTAGCTGTTCACCATTCAGAGTGCCTATCGCAAGATTAGCAGCTGCGCATGCAGCGCTAAAGGATAAATAGGGGCTGCATATCGTATATCGTATGTCGCATATCGCATGTCGTATATCGTATGTCGTATGTCGCATATCGCATGTCGCATGTCGTATGTCGCATATCGCATATCGCATATCGTATGTCGCTTGAAGCGATTACTAAGTGTTAAATTTACTGTGAGGTGAGATATGGTAGACAGGGATGGTTTAAAACTGTATTTTAAGGATATAGACAGGATACCTTTATTGACCCGGGATGAAGAGTTAAAGCTTGCACGCCGTGTTTTAAAGGGTGATTCACGCGCCCGAAAAAAAATGGTACAGGCAAATCTGCGTCTTGTTGTCAATATTGCCAAACGCTATACATACACAGGCGTTCCCATGCCTGATCTTATAGAAGAAGGTAACATGGGCCTAATGAAGGCTGTAAAGAAGTTTGACCCCGAAATGGGCCATAGGTTCTCTACGTATGCGGGTTGGTGGATCAAGCAGTATATAATGAGAGCTATTGCAAATCAGGGAAAGACGATACGCGTGCCTGTTTATATGGTAGAGATAATAATTAAATACAAAAAGGCCATAGAGGCTTTGAGGCACCGTTTGAAAAGGTCTCCGACAGCAAGAGAGATAGCCAAGGCTATGAAGGTAACTGCCAAGAGGATCAGGGAAATAGCAAGAGCTATGCAGACACAGCCTACATCGCTAGAACTGCCTATAGGCGAGGAGGACAGCGGAAGGTTCCTTGAATTAATAGAAGATGAATCCGCTGTTTCACCGGATGAGAGGATGTCCGGTGTTTTCAGGCATGATCATATAGTGCAGCTTTTAGATAAGCTTCCCAAAAGAGACAAGAAGATCCTGGTCTTACGTTTTGGCCTAAATGATAAAAAAGCGCTTACACTTGAGGAGATCGCTAAGAATTTAAAAATTACAAAAGAACGGGTGCGCCAGATAGAAGAGAGGGCCATAAAGCATGTTAAGGATTTGATAGTAGAAGAAGGCATAAAGGACGGTATAGAAGAAGAGGAGGTCCTTAGATGAAGGATCTAAAGAAATATATACGTGATGTGCCGGACTTCCCGAAAGAAGGTATTCTATTTAAAGATATAACAACCTTAATAGGAAATAAAGACGCGTTCAAAGAGGTCGTTGATAATCTTATAGGCAGATACAAGGGTAAGGGGATAGATGCTATAGTCGCGGCTGAGGCCAGAGGTTTTATTATAGGAGGGGCGGTGGCTTATGGGCTTGGGATAAAGTTTGTTCCCGTCAGGAAGAAAGGGAAACTTCCATACAAGACCATTGGCGTCACATATGAGCTTGAATACGGGACAGACAGTTTATATATGCACGAAGATGGTATAGCCCCCGGTGATAATGTGTTGGTGATGGATGACCTTCTGGCTACAGGCGGAACAGCAAAGGCTATATGCGAGCTTGTCGAAAAACTTAAAGGTAAAGTTTCAGAAATAGCTTTTATGATAGAGCTTTCAGACCTGAGGGGCCGGGAGAAGATAAAAGGATATAATATATATTCTCAGGTTGTTTACTAAAGCTTTGTAGTAAAGAAAGCGCCTAACATTTTTACTGTTTGTCCTGTGTAAAATAATAGTTTATCTGTCCATCTGTTCGTCTGTTCATCTGTGATTGTGTTATTATCTAACTACTGAACTGGTGAACAGCTGAACTGTTGAACAGATCATGCCCCTATAGCTCAGGTGGATAGAGCAGTGGTTTCCTAAACCGCGTGCGGATGTTCGAGTCATCCTAGGGGCACCATCCTTCGCTCTTACTACGCGGAAATAACTGTAGAGCTACGGATGGCAGGCCATGAACCACTCGGCAGTAGGACACGTTTAAACGTGTCCTACTGCTGTGGTGTGGATAACGCAGGCATGTTTCTAGGGGCACCATCCTTCGCTCTTACTACGCGGAAATAACTGTAGAGCTACGGATGGCAGGCCATGTACCACTCGGCAGAAGCTTTTTAGGCCTACAGTTTACGTCACTTTGTTCCGTAAACTGTCCGCTCATTTAGGAGAAAATATGGAAGAGAAGAGATGTCCGATGTCTGTGGTAATAATGGCAAGGAACGTAGAGGCTAAGATACGTGAATGCCTTGAAAGCGTAAAGTGGTCTGATGATATAGTTGTTGTAGATGATTTCAGCAAAGACAAGACGCTTGAGATAGTCGGAGAATATACAAACAGAATATTCCAGAGAAAATGGGATAATGAGGGCAGACAGAGGAATTTCGCGTACTCTAAAGCTCAGAATGAATATATCTTAAGTTTAGATGCTGACGAAAGAGTTACGCCTGAACTTAAAGAAGAGATCATGGCTCTTATAGAAAAAGGTTTTGAATATAATGGTTACAATATACCGCATCGTAACTATATAGGCGATGTATGGATTAAGCATGGCGGCTGGTATCCAAACAGGAAGCTGAAGCTTTTCAAAAAGAGCGAATTCAGGTATGCTGAAGAAGAGTATCATCCCCCTGCCATAATGGAAGGTGAGCGCGAAGACCTTGATGGCGAGATCATACACATGGCGTATATGAATTTTTCTGATATGGTCCGCAAGATAGACCATCAGACAAATTTTGAAGCAGCGAAATGGGTAAGAGATAAAAGGAAGATGTCTTTTGCGCGCGCAATAAGAAAATCTATAGACAGGTTTATCAAGGCCTATATCCTCAAGCAGGGTTTTCGCGATGGTGTATTAGGGTATATGATGGCATTTTTTGGCAGCTTCTACCAGATATTAACATATGCAAAGTATGTGGAATTAAAAAGAGGGAAAAGTGATGAGTGATAACAAAGGATTGATAGATCTGCATGCGCACAGTTTGCTTAGTGATGGTACGCTTATGCCCAGCGAACTTGTAAGAAGGTATGAGGTCGCCGGATTTAGGGCTGTTGTAATAGCAGACCACGCTGACTCATCGAACATAGATATAATTGTTACGAGCCTGGCAAAGGTTTGCAATGAGCTTAATAAGTATTGGAAGATCAAGGCTGTTCCAGGCGTCGAGCTTACACACCTTCCCCTCCAGCAATTTTCCGAGCTTATAAAATACGCGAGAGAAAACGGCGCCAAGGTCATTGTGGGCCATGGCGAGTCTCCTGTCGAACCTGTTATAAAAGGTACTAACAGGGCAGCTATTGAGGCCGGAGTGGATGTCCTTGCTCATCCTGGTAATATACTTAAAGAGGATGCTGAGTTAGCGGCGAAAAAAGGTACGCTGCTTGAGATCACAACGCGCAGGGGACATTCAAAGACAAATTCTCATGTTGCGCAGGTGGCTAAGTCAGTCTCCGCGAAGCTTGTGATAAATTCAGACAGCCACACTCCGGAGGATATACCTAACGAGCTCTTGATAAATAGCGTTGCGCAGCAAGCTCACCTTACAGCTGCTGATATAGCAATAGCACATTCCAACGCGGAAAACCTCCTTAAGCGCATAATTAACTTGACATAAAAGAACCCATTTTATATCATAAGCATATTAAGAAGGGGGATGTAGTGCCGGTTAAAGTCATTTTTACTTTATTATTTATTACATTATTATCAGGGTGCGCAACCACGGGTTCAGGGGGAGCTGAAAGTGATGGTTCTTCCAAAATGCTTGATGTGGCTATGGCTTTAAGGTTTGAAGATGTTCCAGTGCCAAATGGCTTTAGGGCTGTCACCAATGAATCTTTCATATTCCAGAACGACGCATTAAGGGTTGGCATACTTAAATATGCCGGTAGGGCATATGCGGATCAGGTTGTAAATTTCTATAAGGATCAGATGCCGCTTTATGGCTGGCGGTTTCTAAATATGCTTGAATATGGAAGGCGTATAATAAATTTTGATAGAGAAGACCAGACATGCATTGTTGTTATAGAACCCGCTAAGCTAAATACATATATCACAGTCACCGTAGCTCCCAAAGCAGGAAGGTCAAGCAGCTATAAGTCCACAAGCCGGCAATAAGCGCTGTAAAGAGGCCTCATTTAGCGGATTTTGACAGCCTTGCCTATTATATGAAAATATAGAAAATCTTCAATATATGCTTGACAGCATATGCGGCATATGATAACATTGCACTAAAGAAGCAGTAATGAAGGCTTTAATAGCCATAGACGACTTAAATATGGCAAAGATAGGAGGTGAAAAATAGCAGCCGGGAGTCGTCAATTGTATGGCGATGAGCATATAGTAAATTAAAAGGGCGCTGTAATGTATTACAGTACCTATTTTTTAGATATAAAAAAATGGAGGAATATAAATGAGATTATTAACAGCACTTTGCGTAGCAGCGATAGTTGTTGCGTTTGCAGTGCCAGCTTTTGCTGAGACACAGAATGTCAAGATAAGCGGCGATATCGGAGTAGCCCATGT
>JBDRAM010000107.1:0-10118 GCA_043823785.1 Candidatus Omnitrophota bacterium | reverse complement strand
ACCGGTATAGCAAAGGTCTCTTTTGAAGCCTTCTCTGATTCAGGCAGATCGCCTATTTTATATCCTGAAGAACTGAAACATTCTTGAAGATGAAGAGGTATCGGATAATATACTCGGGAATCTATGCCTTTTGCCTGCAGGCGATCGATAGCAGCGTCTCTTTTCCTGGTATCTTTTGCCCTTAAAACATACTGGTGGTAGATATGAATATTACCTTCCTGCGCAAAAGGGGTCATTAAATCTGTGCCTTTTAATTTTTCATTATAATAAGCGGCGTTTTCAGCCCTTTTGCTATTCCATCTATCCAAAGATTTTAATTTGACGCCCAGTATTGCCGCCTGCAACGCGTCAAGCCTGTTATTATGGCCAAGATATTCGTGCTTATATTTATTTGACGGATCAGCTCCCTGGTTCCTCAGCCTTCGGATCTTATCACCTACCGCTTTATTATTTGTCAATACCATGCCCGCGTCACCGAAAGCTCCCAGGTTCTTTCCAGGGAAAAAACTTACTGTACCGCAATCGCCTATTGTTCCGGCTTTCCTGGATTTATAAGAAGCTCCGAAAGCCTGCGCAGTATCTTCTATTACCTTAAGATCATATTCTTCTGCAAGTTTTGATATTGCGTCCATATCCGCGCACTGGCCATAGAGGTGGACGGGAATAATAGCTTTCGTATTGCGTATTGCGTTGTGCGTATTGCGTTTAAAGTACGCCTCAATTGATTTAACATCTATGCAATACGTTTTTGGATCGATATCAACAAATACTACTTCGGCGCCTAAGCGCGCAACAGCGCCTGCGGTAGCATAGTATGTAAATGAAGGGCATATCACCTTATCGCCTTTGCCAATATTCATGCCTTCCAAGGCGAGTGTAATAGCATCTGTACCGTTTGAGACTCCAATAGCATATTTCGCATTAGTATATTTACAGATATCTTCTTCTAAGCACTTTACTTCCTCGCCCAGAATAAAACCGCCCTTATCAATAACTCTGGCCATGGCCTCATTGATCTCTTTGCGCAAAGGCGCGATCTGTGCTTTCATGTCCAGAAGCGGGATTTTGTTCAATGTTTTCTCCTCGTTTCGTATGTCGTATTTCGTATATCGCATGTCGCGCAAAAACTATATAAAATATGCTATATGCAATATGCTAAATTATACGCTATACGCTCTACGCTAAACGCTTTTCTTACGTTTTCCTAGCTGCGAGATTATTTGCCCTTAAGAGTGATTCAAAAGTCCCTGAGTCTGTCCAGAAGCCCGGTAATTTATCATAATGCATCTTTCCCTGTTTGATATAAGCATTATTTACATCCGTGATTTCAAGCTCTTTTCTCTTGGAAGGTTTTAAGCCTTTCACAATATTAAAAACTTCTGAATCATACATATATATACCGGTTACAACATAGTCTGTTCTGGGTTTTTTTGGTTTTTCTACAATATTTAATATCATACCATTCTTAAATTCTACTACGCCAAATCTTTCAGGGTCTTCGACCTTTTTTATTAGTATCCTTGAGCCTTCCTTCTGCTTCTTAAACTTCTCGACAAACTTGCGTATAGATTTCTCTATTATATTATCGCCAAGGACAACGACTACCTTTTCTCCGTCGACAAAGTCTTCCGCCAAGCGCAGGGCATCCGCTATACCGCCTTCGCCTTTCTGATATGTATATTCTATATGTTTTAAGCCGAAGTCCTTGCCGCTGCCTAATAGCCTTAAGAAATCTCCCGCGTTATTTCCTCCGGTGACCAGCATTATATCCTCTATTCCCGCATCCACAAGTGTCTGGATAGGATAATATATCATGGGCCGGTTATATACCGGAAGAAGATGCTTATTGCTGACCAAAGTCAAAGGATATAGCCTTGTGCCTAATCCTCCGGCTAGAATGACACCTTTCATATCTATTTCCTTTCTGATTTATTGCATGTAATTTCAAAAATAAATATGATTACGGAGATTTTAAAATGATTACAGTGATTTACGTGTCAAAAATAATCTATGTAATCATAATTTTAATCTTTGTAATCAGCAAACAAAGCGAGCTAGTCTTCCCAATCATAATACTCATTTCTAATCCTGAATTCATCCGGGTCTTTTCCGTTATACTCCCGGTCTATACAATTTATTATAATAGACTCACCCATTAAGCTCTTGAAGGCATGGAGCACTTCTTTTGGTATCTTGACTAAGCAAAAATTGCCTTCACCTATTTCGAATTCGTTTATCTCGCCCTTTGTCTTGCTATTATCTCTTGTATCTACTAAAACAAGCTTTATCCTTCCCTTTACGCAGCAGAAAAAATCGGTCTGCTCCTTATGCATGTGAAAATTGTCTTTATCCTTTACAACATTCTCATACGCGGTCGTCATATAGACCTGCCGCGGATTTATACCGGTCTCTGAAACGCGGAATATCTCCACCAGCCTGCCGCGTTGATCTGATATCTCCTTAAGTTTTTTTACCTCTACACCGTCTATCATGTTTAATTCTCCAGTTTCTTATTTCGCGGCCGGGAGACCGCTCCTACGTTTGCGCTATTCTTATTTCGCGGCCGGGAGGCCGCTCCTACGTCAATTTATTCTCTCCCTATGCTTATATAGGTAAAACCTAACTTTTTCATCTTAGCAGGCTCAAAAATATTCCTGCCGTCAATGATAATAGGCCTTTTAAGCGCGCGCTTTAAGACTTTTAGGTCCATCCTCTTAAACTGCGGCCAATCAGTAGCTATCACAAGGCAATCGCTGCCTTTGGCAGCTTCATACGCGTCTTTACAGAATATTATATCTTTAATCTCCTTGCGAGCTTTATGTATAGCCTTCGGATCATATACTTTGACCTGTGCGCCTTCTTTTTTAAGCATCCTGACAACATCAAGCGCGGGCGAGAGCCTTATATCGTCGGTATCAGGCTTAAATGAAAGCCCAAGGACCCCTATGCTTTTTCCGCTTAAGTTCCAGAGAGAACGCTTTATCTTGTTGAAGAAAAATCTCTTCTGCTGTTCGTTTACCTTGACCACCGCTTTTAATAGGTCGGGGTTGTATCCTAGCTTTTCGCATATATGTATAAAAGCTGACAGATCTTTTGGAAAGCAAAATCCTCCATATCCTAAACCGGCTTTTAAAAAATTCTTCCCGATTCTTTTATCAAGCCCCATGCCTTCAGAGACCTTATCAATATCAGCGCCTGATAAGTCGCAGACCCTTGAAACAGCATTGATAAATGATATTCTCATCGCCAGGTATGAATTTGAGGCATGCTTTATCAATTCCGCGCTTTTAATATCTGTTATCAATATCTGAGCTTTTAAAGGTTTGTAGAGTTTCTTAAGTATCTTTTCCGCCTTCTTGGTCTCAACGCCAAGGACCACCCTGTCAGGATGCATAAAATCCTTTATAGCTGTTCCCTCTCTTAAGAATTCAGGGTTTGAAGCTATATCAAAACTCACCTTTTTCTTTTTAAAGGCAGCTACTGTATATTCGACCCATCTGCCTGTCTCTATCGGGACTGTGGATTTCTCAACAATAATACGATACGAATCCATATACCTTGCTATCTCCTCCGATACATCCTCTACGGCACTCAGGTCCGCTTCCCCTTTTGCGCCCGGAGGCGTTCCTACGGCAATAAAGATAACCTTCGATATTTTCACAGCCTCCTTTATGCTGTTTGAAAAGTTTAGCCTCTTATTTCTCATATTTTTAAGTATAAGCTCCTTTAAGCCAGGCTCATAGATGGGTATCTCTCCCTTCCTTAGCATCTCTATCTTTTCAAGGTCATTATCTATGCAGATTACCTTATTGCCTAACTCAGCAAAACATGCACCTGTAACCAAGCCTACATAGCCTGATCCGATAACCGCAATTTTTTCCATATCTTCTCCTCAAATTTTCTTAGAAAATTTGATCCCGAGACAGCGTAATCCGCCAAAGGTGGATAGCTGTCGAGGGATCTATTCCCTCGGCCTTGACTATATTGTAAAATTCTATAGACTATAGACTATAAACTGTAAACTATTTCTTCAAAGCCTGCGAACCGAGTTTTGGCCTATGGTAACTCTTGCCAAACTCAAAAGGCAATGCCGGAAAAGCCTTTAACCTAAAAAGCACCATTATCTCTTCCCCGGATTCTCTTTTAACATTATACCTTACATCCATCTCCCAGCAATGAAGGTCTTTTGTTATAACATATTCCTGTTCCTTGAGATCGTTGATCAATTTTTCATTTCCCTGGCGCAGGCCCTTAAGATCAAGGTCGCCATACGCGCTGAAACGCCAACCCGGTATCATGCTAATCTTGCCCTGTAGGATCATATTATTAAAATCCTGTACATACCTGTGCCCCATGCCTATAGACCACTTATTTTCACTGGATATAAATATATCGCTGCTTAGTTCCTTAAGCCATTCGTGACGGTAGAGCTTATGAGAATCTATAGTCGCGTTTGAAACAACCGTAAGCCAGTCAAAAGGCTTGAGCTCAAGCTTAGCCGCATAATCCGTAAATTGAGTTCCCGGCGTATGCTTAAAATCATATCCGGTCTCGACGAGAAGCGTTGCCATATCTACACTCTGCAGGTCTTTGCCTCTTTTTGTCTGGAGCTTATTCTCTAATCCCAAGGATATTAGATTCGTTCTTTCTAAAGCATCTATACCGTCAAATTGGAATACCTTATCTCTATGCATGGTAGGCGGAGGTATATAATCATAACCTACGGCAGGTGTTATAATATGCCTGATATTATTTATCTCCATGCCAAGCGGCGAGGCATTCGTATGAAATACTTTAAAGAATTTAGTGCTTACATCTACGCCTGTGTAAAAAGCTCCTCTCAGCTGTCCTTCGTCTATGTCGAGCATCCTATCATAATATGTCTGCTGCGTTCCGGCATAAGGAGTAACATACAAAAATCCAAGCTTCGATTTATAGGAAAGCTGGTTATAGGAATCATAACGGTTAACATGTTCGGGATCGGTTATCTCACCCGGAAACTCATCGGTATAACGCGGATATACCCTGTTAAGATTGACCGCTGATAAATTGCTTTTATAATAAAAATTTGTGTCAAGGAGGCGGACATTGTAAACATCGAGCTTTCCTTCCGGCAATCTTTCTACTGTATCGTCAAATCTGTTCACTCTCTTTTTTGTTAATAAGCTAAAATTTAGAAAACGCCTTGAGTGAGAGGCGAGAATATATGATTCGGGATTTTCATCTTTCTCATAATCATTATAAAAATAATCCTTAAGCAGGTCCTCATCTCTGTATTTGTGAAGCTCCGCGGTAACCAGCGTATCCGGAGATGCCTGCCACTTGTGCCTGAGCCTTAAGAGGGCCTTCTCCTCCTCTGTAGTAGGCTCACCTTCTTCTCTGCTATCCCAGACATGATCTCTTCCTATCTGCCTTTCATTCATATAATATGTGGTTAGCATGCCCTTGCCGAATATATGGCTGTCATAAATATAATCAACGCCGCCCGCAAGGTCTTTTTTTTCGCGGTAATCAATATGTACATAACCTTTCTGCGCGGGCGAAAGATTATACCGCCAGGCTGTCAGGGCATAGGCCCCCCAATCGCTATTTTTTCCGGGCACTACCACAACATGCGGCCTGTTATCATCAAGCGGATGAGAATAATATGGGATCCATATAAGCGGAATATTGTGGCGCGTAGAAAATGGATTAAGCCACGCGAATGCGTTATAGGTACTTACAACCTTGCCAGGAATGACTGATACCCTATCAGCGGTCATCTTCCAGTGAGGTTTTTCTTGATCGCAGGTAGTTATATAGGCCTTTTTTAATACAAATTCATCCTTACCAAGCCTCTCCGCTTCCTCACCGCCCGCGTACCAGGGAGGCACAGATGCCTTTACATCCGCTATCTTTCCTGTATGGTTCTGAAAGTTATATTTTATGCTCTCACCTTCAAATACATTATCTCCCTGCTTGAATATTATATTTCCATCCGCCTGAGCATCTTTGGCTTCTGTCCATACAGTTACTTTATCGCAATTCAATTTTATGTCTCCATAAGTGATCTCAACATTACCTGAGCCTACGATCTTTTTCTCTTTTTCGAAATACTCTACCTGATCACCGTCGCATATGACCTGGTCTTCCGGAGTCTGAGCATACGAAAAGTAAGAAGTGAAAAGGGAAAAGGAAAAAGGCATAAGGAAAACAAAGAAAAAAAGATAAAAAAATTTATTGGTCATAATATTTATTTAATTTTTTGGTCTCTTATAAAAAAAATAATTTTTGCTATTGGGATTTTTTATCTATAAACTATACCAGCCGAAGGCTGGTCAGCCTGCGGCTGAGACTATAAACTATTTTTAACCAAAGCCGCCGCGCCTACTGTTCCCGCGTCTGAAATAAATTTTGCCCTCTTGATTTTAAGCCCCTTAGTAAATATCGGCATCGCTCTTCTTCTTATCGCGCTGTTCATAGAATCAAATATAAGATTTCCGGCCTTTGAAACCCCGCCGCCTATTACAATGATCTCGGGATTAAATATATTAACGATACCAGCAAGCCCTATGCCAAGGTTAATACCTAGCTCCTGCCAAAACCTTATAGAAAATCTGTCTTTCCTTTTTGCCGCTTCGCTTATAAGCCTGGGAGTTATAGCAGAATATCTGCCCCCTGCCAATTTTAATAATATGGACTTCTCGCCTCTCCTTAGCCTTCTTGTTGCTTCTTTATTAATATAACCCGCGCCGGTAAAAGTCTCAAGGCAGCCGATGCTTCCGCAGTTGCAGCGTAAGCCTTTTCTTTCTATGCATATATGCCCTAACTCTGCAGCTGAATATCCTCTTCCGCGATAAACCTTACCATCTATGACAACTCCTCCTCCGAGCCCTGAGCCAAGAGTGATGTATACCATATCGCTAAAGCCTTTTGCAGCGCCCCATTCAAGCTCACCTAAGGCAGCGGCATTTGCGTCGTTATCCATAAATACAGGAAGTTTTAACCTTTTGACTAATATGCTTCTTAACGGAACATCGCGCCATCCTTTTAAATTAGTCAAATTATATATAATACCTTTTTCATGATCAACAGGGCCAGGCACACCTATGCCTATTCCCAGGATATCTTTCTTTTTAACTATTAGGGAATTTACCTCTCTTACTATCTTTGATATCAAAGTATCTTTTGATTTAAAGTCTGAAGCAGGAAATATACTTTTTTTTGCTATATTACCGTTAAGGCCTACTAGCCCGAGTTTTATGAATGTAGCGCCAAAATCAACTCCAATAATATATTTTTTCACCATATACCTTTCAACTTTTCACTTTTATACTACCCGTACACCTTTACTCTATTCCTACCCTCTTCTCCGCCTTCGCTCTTACTACGCGAACGCTACTGTAGAGCTACGGCGGACTGCGCGCCCATATAGGGCGCTTGCTTTTTACTCGTAGACTTTTACTCGGTTACGACCTTCCTCCTTGGCCTTATACAGCATCTGGTCTGCCCTGTCAATAAGCTGATTAAGATCAGAGGTATCGTCAGGATATGCAGCTATTCCGACACTTATTGTTATTTTCAGTGTCTCGTCATAAGCATCGACCCTCGAATCCTCAACCGCTTTCCTTAGCCTTTCTCCGGCAACCGCGCCCTCATCTTTCGTTGTTTCAGGCAGAAGTATACAAAACTCTTCCCCTCCGTAACGGCCTATGACATCTATCTCGCGCAGGTTTTCTTTCAATATCTTTGCTATCCTTTTCAGCACAACATCTCCTACAAGATGCCCGTATTTATCATTACATTGCTTGAAGTGGTCTATGTCCACCATAATAAACGACAGGCGCGTATTAAAATACTCCGCTCTTTTTATCTCTTCGCCCAGCCTTTCCAGAAAATAACGCCTTACAAACATGCCTGTAAGCCCATCTGTGATCGCCAGGTCCTGGACAAACTCATAAAGCCTTATCCTCTCAAGGACCATCGCGAACTGATGAGCAAGTATTATAAATCTTACAAGATCATCCGAAGAAACGCCCTCCACAACGAATATCCCGTTCATCCTTTTACCTACGATAAGCGGAACCGCGAGAAAAGTCCGGATATCCTCAGGTATAACAAAGCCCTCGGGTATAACAGAATCGGAATCTCTATCTATCACAAGCGGGCCCTTCGTCTGCTTCATGATATTAACCAGAGACTCCTCGTAACCGCTTTCTGCTTTTTCTTTATCGTTCTCAGGTATATTGTATATCTTATATACCTTGGGCTCTTCGTCTTCAAAGGAGAATATTATAATCTTTGTTTTTGTAAAAGAAAAGTAACCATCCACAGATTTCTTCAGGCAGTCTATAAGCTCAGCCAGCGTAGTCGAAGATACCATCTTCTTAGGTGCCTGATATAGGCTGCTTATATTATAAACCGCCTTCTCAAGATATAGCTTATCCGCATCTGCCTTCTCATTTAGCTGGTTACATGATGCCTGTTGCTCCTTCAGCACATCCAGCACTTTCTCCTTCATATTCAGAAGCCTCTGCGTAAGATATCTTAGATAATATCCTCCGCCCGCGCATACTCCCAGGAATATAAGCGTTTCGATTATATAGGCTATATCAACACCTACTATTATAAAACTCACCAGTAAAACTAAAGAAGCGGCAACAATGATAAGTATTTGAGAGTTCTTAAGAAATATCGCCGCTATGGTAATAGGTATAAGCGAAAAATTAAAGATAAAATTATTCTCGCCTGTCCTTACGGTAACAAGGACCGCCGCTATATAAATAATATTAACTATGATCAACAATATAAGGCATCTCATGATTGACTATTCAACGCAAATCCTATTGCGCCCTTCTTTTTTGGCTTTGTAAAGGCAGAAGTCTGCCCTCTTAAGAAGCTCTTCCGCGTTTTTGACCGACTCTGAATATCCCGCTACTCCCGCAGAGACGGTTACACGTGTCTCCATGCGCCTTAAGGTAAAAGGATACAATGATACCGCTTTTCTTATATCTTCGGCCATTTCGCCGGCTTTCTCTTTTTCTGTGCTTGGCATTATCATAACAAACTCTTCGCCTCCGTAGCGGGCAATAATATAACCGTTCTTTACTCTATTACTTATTATCTCTGATATCCCGATCAGTACCTTATCTCCGGCCGAATGCCCGTATTTATCATTATAGTCCTTAAAATGGTCTATATCTAACATGATTATCGAAAGAGCAAGCCCGCCCTTCTCCGCTCTTCTGACCTCTTCTTCAAGGCGCTGCTTCAGATATCTGTGAATATAAAATCCTGTGAGAGAATCCTTGGTTGAAAGCTCCTCTGTGGTCTGATAAAGCCTCGCGTTGTTAATAGCGCTCGAAACCAGGTCAGAGATAAAATCAAGCAATCTTAAGTCATCAAATGTATAAGCGTTCTTCTCTTTGCTATTAAGCCGCATCACGCCTATAAGGCGGGACTGGCTGATCAGCGGGACACTTATCAGAGAACTGAATGGCCTCTCATCAGGCAGCGGCCTGTAATCAAAGCGGAAATCCTCCTTTATGTCGTTTATGTGCAAGGGCTGCCTCTCCTTAAGGACCCAATTGTCGTATACATCACCAGCCTTAGATTTTATCCTAGGCAGTTCTGTAGTTGTCTTTGAGGCAAAAAGCATAAGCTGCTGTTTTGACTCATCTACTATGAAGAGCTCCGATGTGTCAGAGCCTGGTATAAGATCAAAAGATGTATCCACTGCCAGCTGATATATATCCTTGAGCGAGAGCTTAGCGCTGAAAGACTCGCCAATATTCCTTAGATTACGATACCTGTTAAGCCTGCCGGATAAGGCCTTGTTAAGATTTTCAGTCTTCATACGCTTGTCTTTCAGTATATTTACAGCCTCTATTGTCTTTTCTACGGCTAAGATTTTATCCTTTATCAGATCTATTCTTTTCTTGTAAAACATATGCGTACTCACACAAATACCAAGAAGAACAAGCGATTGAAGATTATACGCGTTGCGTCCTGTGCCAAGCGAAAGAACAGCTATGGTTATTATAGAAATAAAAAACATAAGCCAGTGGCCGTTTGCTCCGAAAATAATAGGCGATAAGATTATTGCCAGGGAAGAGAGTATAAAAATATATGGGATGATA
>JBDRAM010000106.1:0-2109 GCA_043823785.1 Candidatus Omnitrophota bacterium | reverse complement strand
TATAGTAGGAATACTGGATACTCGAATATCAATTCCTTTTTTCTCCACCTTGACAAGAAAAGATCCATCCTGCGGAAGCCTTCTTTCCGCAATATCAAGATTAGAGAGTATCTTGATCCTTGAGACAAGCGCTGGCAGGAGATGTTTTGCCGGAGGCGGTATCTCATAAAGCACTCCGTCTATCCTGTACCTGATGTTTATCTTATTTTTAAAAGGCTCTATATGGATATCACTTACCCTGTCCTTTATGGCCTGCATTAAAAGCAGGTCCACCAGCTTTACTATAGGTGCCTCTTCCGCGCGAGAGATCAGCTCATCCAGGCTCAGGTCATCGCTTTCGATACTCTTTTCAACCGCAAAATCTTCTAATTCATATGAATCGCTTATCGCGTCCTTTAAGAGATCTTCTTTCCCGTAAAATTCATCTATCGCCCTTTTAAGATCTGACCCGGTGGCTATGATCGGGTTTATCTCGCATCCTGTCATATGCTTAAGACTGTCTATTGTTATCAGGTCCAGCGGATCCACAAATGCTACTGTGAGGGAATTCAGGTGTTTGGATATAGGCAAAAGCATATGTTTGCGCGCGTATTCCTCAGACACCATCTTAGATAGTTCCTGTCCCTCTGCGGGTTTTAATAAACCCTTGGCATAAGACGCGTAAGGAATGGAAAGCTGCTTGGCAACGGCTATTACTATATCCTTTTCTGACACAAGACCGATATTTACAAGAAGATCACCCAGTTTGCCCCCTTCTTTTTTCTGCACCTCAAGGGCCTTATCGAGTCCCTCTTCCGTAATAATTTTCTCGTTAAGAAGTATCTGACCCAGCTTATCTTTGGACTTTTTCATCAACCACCTATTAAATCAAGTGTATATTTTATCTCTTTTTCTCTAATAGCCTTTGGCTTTTCCTGCTCGCGCTCAGAAATATCTCCCAAGGCATACGTAGCCTCTTTAACTATATGAGGCGTGATAAATATGATGAGTTCTTTATCATCCTTGTCTGAAGTTTTATAACGAAATGCGGCGCCAAGAAATGGTAGATCTCCCAGGAATGGAACTTTCTCAAAGACATTTGAATCGTCTTTAGATATAAGGCCCCCTATAATAATAGTCTCTCCATCCTTGACCATAACTGTTGTCTTTGCGCTCCTAGTCTGTGGGTCTACAAAGTCGCTAAAAAACTTAGACTGGACAGGAACGATAACGGTGGGCTCTATACGCATTGTAATATAACCATCCTTATTTATCTGCGGGGTAACATCCAGCGTTATGCCAGTATCTATCCTTTCTGCGCTACCAGAAGTGGCAGCACCAATCCCACCAGTTGATGTCAGAGTTGTAGTATCGGCAACAGCAGTTTCTGCGCTAAGCTCTATCCTGGCTGTTTCATTATTCATAGTAAGTATCTTTGGCCTGGCCAGGATCTTGGTGTCAGTACTGCTTAATATAGCTTTCAATGTCGCAGTCATTCCGCTCATATTCATGCTTCCGGATGTATTAATATAACTTACAGAATGGTCTAAAAGCGGGCCGGTTACAGGCCAGTTAGTATCTAAAACAGGTCCTGTAAGAACAGTCCATGTGCCTGACCAATCAACCCCTAACTTATCCGCTAAAGTCGTGGTTGTCTCAAGTATTTCAGCTTCAATCATAACCTGCAGCGTCTTCACATCCAGCCTGGCGAGCACCTCTTCGATTATCGCAAACTGGCTCGGCACATCTTTGATTATAAGGCTATTAGATCTCTTATCGGCCACAATGTTTCCATCTTTAGAAACAATGTCTTTTAATATAGTCAATATCTCAGGCTCTTGCTCGGCTTTATCTTCGTCTGTTGAAGGGAGAGGCGCAAGTTGAGCGTATTTCAATTCATATATCTTTGTCAAGGTCTCTATTTCAGCCATCCCTGATTCCTTGACAATAAAAATATTACTTCCGGGCTGCTGCTCATAGACAAGTCTGTTAGCGCTCATGATATGGTTCAGAGCGTCTTCCACGCTGACATTCTCAAAATAGAGAGTGACTTTACGATCCTGTACGTTCTGACTGGCGACAAAATTCAGGCCGGCCTGTTGGGAAAATATCTTAAGCAGGTCTTTTAGG
>JBDRAM010000105.1:0-8630 GCA_043823785.1 Candidatus Omnitrophota bacterium | reverse complement strand
CGCGCACTTCTTGGATGATAATATTCTTTTCTCATCGCCTTTTGTGAAAATAAATTTCGCGCATAGCTTCTTTGTCTCCGCGAGGCCTATATCATCTATAATAGCAAAAAGATAGATTATCCAGTTATCAAGCGGGCGGTCTATGCCTCTATACCTTAGAAAAAACGACTTATACCATCCGCACGCCGCATCTATAGAATCAAATCTATCAAGCATCTTTTTGCCAAACTTAAGCCTTGGGTGAATAAACCTTAGCTCATCCAGTTGATGCATACGCATAAGGGCTTTTTTAGGCTTATCTTCACTCAATATCAGCATAAGCTCATCACGCAAACGCTGTTTTTGCGTCCTGCCGAACATATCGAGACTGACCGCTGTCTTAATAAGGCTCTCGGTATGAGCATCTATAGAAAAGTTGTATCTCTGCTCAAACCTTACAGCCCTGAATATTCTGGTAGGGTCTTCCACAAAACTTAAATTGTGCAATACCCTTATTTTTTTTGATCTAAGGTCGCGTTGCCCGTTAAAAAAGTCTATAAGCCTGCCGAAAGACTTCCTGTTAAGGGAAACAGCCATCGCGTTTATAGTAAAATCTCTCCTGTAGAGGTCCTGCTTTATCGAGCTAAAGCTCACCTTTGGCAATGATGCGGGATATTCATAATACTCTGTTCTCGCAGTCGCGATATCTATCTTGAACTTCTCTTTCCTGCCGGCAGGCCCTCTCTTTTCACCAGCGCTTAAGTCTGTTACTACGGTAGCTGTGCCAAACCTCTTATACATAACCAGAGAACCGTTTAAAGTATCGGCAAGCTCTTTCGCGAACGCGAAGCCTTCGTTCTCAAGCACTATATCCACATCAAAGTTATTTACTCCAAGAAGTATATCTCTTACAAAACCCCCTACTGCAAATACCTGGCATCCTCTTTTGTCCGCAAGCCTGCCCACAAGCTTTAGTATCTTGAGTATATCAGGAGAAAGGTTCCTCGTAATCATAGATGATATGTTCTCATCCGGCCTCTTTAGCTTAGATCTCTTCATAAGTCTCTTAGATCCATAGACAGTGCTGGTTACAGATATCTTTTTCACTGACCCGGGTATGATATTCATCCCTAATATCTTCGGCCTTATCTTTATTTTTAAGAGATTGAGGAGCTTTTTTATTATGTCTTTAAACTCCATGCCTTCGATCATTGCGCTCGCCGCGTATGGGTGGCCGCCTCCTCCGAAGCTCTCAGCCACCTTATCGACCCTAACGTAGGGAATATGGCTTCTAGCTACCATCCTTGTCCTTGAATTGCATCTTGAAAATGCGAATATTACATTGAAGTTCTCTATGTCTAATAGTTTATGGACCAGTAAAGAAAAATCCTCTATATGCTCGTCAGGCTCGATATCAGTAACTCCTACATGAACGCCGTTTATAATATAATCCTGCGTCCTGTTTATAAGAACGGATAGAAAGGAAAGCTGCCTATGAGTAAGTTCGCGCCTAAGATAAGATGACACGACATTTAAGCTGGCTCCTTGAGAAAAAAGATACCCAACTGTATCTATGTCCTGCTTAGTCGTATTCTGAAATGTAAGAGAACCTGTATCCTCATATATTCCTAAAGCCATAACCGTCGCCTCGAAAGAAGTTATTGGCATCTTTTTCTTTCTAAGGATCTCCAAAAGCATGGTAACTGTCGCGCCTGTAGCCTTATATACATCCTTGCGCCCTTTAATATCATAGCGGGTCCTGGGATGATGGTCATATATCTCGATCTCAAGCCCTTTCTTACCTAGCAATGCCGCGGCCCTGCCTATGCGGGAAGGTATTCTGGTCTCTACAATAATAAGTTTCTTTACCTGATCAAGATTTATATCTTTTTCTTTATCAAGATCAAGCTCATTGCGCCAAATAGAGATAAAGTCTCTTACGGATTTTTCAGGAGATCCCGGTAAGACAGCTTTTGCCTGCGGATAGAGCTTCTTCATGGCTACCAGTGAGGCAAGCGCGTCAAAATCAGCTCCTATATGTGCAATAATTAGTTCCATGTTTTACTCTTAGTTTGTATTGCGTCGTGCGTCGTGCGTCGTGCGCACACACGCTTTAACGCAATACGCAATACTCAATACGCAATACGAATCAGGGCCTCGGGTGAAACTTATGGTGCATCGATTTAAGACGTTCCTTGTTAATATGCGTATAGATCTGTGTAGTAGCTATATCCGCGTGCCCCAGCATCTCCTGGACTACCCTCAAATCAGCACCTCTTTCTAGCAGGTGAGTGGCAAAAGAGTGCCTTAATGTATGCGGCGTTATATCTTTTTTAATTCCCGCTAAGCGGGCATATTTCTTTATCATCTTCCAAAAGCTCTGCCTGGAAATCTTTTTGCCGAGACGTGATAAAAAAAGAGAATTTGTATGCCCTCCTTTAAGAAGCTTGGGCCTTACCCTGCTTGAATAGAGGCTTACCGCATCCTGCGCCTGTTTTCCTATAGGGACTATTCTCTCTTTGTTGCCCTTTCCTATGCATCTTATAAATCCTACATCCATATTTATACTATCAGTCATAAGATCTACAAGCTCAGAAACACGTAAACCTGTCGCGTACATAACCTCTATAGCTGCCTTATCCCTGAGCCCCATCCAGTTTCGCACGTTTGGTTTTTTAATAATGCTCTCTACCTCGGCCATAGAAAGCGCGTCCGGAAGATGCTTCCAGAGTTTTGGCGAATCCAATACACTGGTTACGTCCTCTTTTATATACTTCTCGCGCACACAGAACCGGTGAAATACCTTTATGGAAACGAGGTTGCGCGAAATAGAATTTGGTGAAAGGCCTCTATCCTTCTGAAACATCATATAGTCACGTATGTCGTTTCTTGTAGCTTCATCAAGATGAAGGCGTCTCTTTTCTTTGTCAAGATATTCTGTATATTTATAGAGATCTGTCTTGTAAGCGCTTATCGTGTTATCAGAAAGCCCTCTTTCTACAGAAAGATAGTCTAAAAACTCTAATACCATATTATTCATCGCCATGCACTATCTACCGCCCTAAACTGTGAACTGTCAACTGTGAACTGTCAACTGTGAACTGTCAACTGTGAACTGTCAACTAACTCAGCCATGGATTGCTCTTCCTCTCGCCTCCTATAGTCGTCTTCTCACCATGCCCGGGAAGCACTATAACTGAGTCATCAAGGCTTAAGAGCTTCTCCTTTATAGAGTTTATCAGCCCATCGCTGTCTCCATAGGGAAAATCCGTCCTTCCGATGCTTCCCTCAAAAAGCGTATCACCCGTAAACACCAATCCATTGTAATGTAAAGATATCCCGCCCGGCGTATGGCCCGGAGTATGCAATACCTTCAATTTTAAATCAGCTATCTCTATCTCCTCATTATCCTGTAATTGACGATCTGCTTTTTTAGACATCTTGAAGTTTCCATAAAACGCTGAGAGGCTCTTAAGGGGATTGGTTAAAAAATCCGCGTCATCCTTATGAATATATACAGGAAGCTCGAAGTTGCGGTTTGCCCCTATATGGTCTATGTGCCCATGGGTATTTATAATAAACTTAGGGATCAAGCTGTTTTCATCAAGCAGCTTTTTTATCTTTTCGTGATCTCCACCGGGATCTATTATTACTACTTCCTTTGTCTTGGCAGAGCCAAAGATATAGCAGTTTGCCTCCATGGCACCCACGGCCAGGGTGTGTAGCACATAATTAGTATTCTGTTGCCTCATGCTATTGCTCCTATAACTTAAGATTTCTTCTCACCTGGTTTATACGGCTCTATATCATACTTCTCTAAAATATTATTTAGCTCATCTATATTGAATTCTGTAACCCCTTCGAGAGACTTCTTATCATCCGGTGAATCCTTAGAAGCATCTTCTACCACTCCAATTTCTTTTTCTTTATCTTTTACAACTTTCCCCGCCTCTTCAAAGCTTTGGGAATCTTCCAATTCCTTAGCTTCTTCTCCCATCTGAATATCATCCGGGGATTCAGGTTCTTCTTTTACTAATTCTTCCGCTGTCTCTTCCTCTTCTTCATCCTGCACTTCTTCTTTTGTCTCTATAACATCAAGCGCTACTTCCTTTTCAAGGCCTTCCACATACTCCGGCTCATCCGGCTCTTCTTCTTTGGGTGCTTGCGTCTCATTATTTCCCACACCAGCGGTTATTAACTCATCGTCAGGCCTTATATGTTTTTTCATCTTAAAAAATGAAAATTTTCTCGCTACATTACGATGATGCTTATTCAGCGCCCTTACCAGCATATTCCTGTTTGCATCCAGATAATCCGGCTGGGTCACCTTTGTAAAGAGCTCACCAAACTCATCTACCAGCGGCTTAAACTCTTTCTGTTTTTCATCTATAAGAAGCTCATAAAGCTTCTTAAGCTCTACCCCCGCATACGAGCCGTAGGTCTTTATTCTCTTCTGGCCCTTTTTGCCTTTGGCAGCCTTTATTAGCTCTGCCTCTGAATTCTTCCAGAAAGCATAATGGTTTGCGTAGAACTGCCTGCCGGTAAACTCTTTCTTATAATCCTTGGGCTGCAAAATAGGTTCCTCTTTGACATCCTTTTTCTTCCTTATAAATTTCCTCCTCCATACTCCGCTGCAGCCGGCGGAATTTAATACAAATACAAAGAGTATCAAAGCGGTTATTGTCTTTTTGAACATAGCTTTCTCTCCTTTTATCTTATTAGATCCTTAAATTCTTCTTCTGCTAATATCTTTACGCCGAATTTATTGGCCTTCTCATATTTTGAGCCTGGCTCTTTTCCTATAAGCAGATAATCCGTCTGTTTGCTCACAGAAGAAGAGACGCGTCCACCCAGGCTCTTTATAATATCCTGAGCCTCTATCCTGGAAAAGCTGTCAAGGCTGCCGGTCAGAACAAATGTCTTGCCTGTGAGTTTCCCTGGTTTTTTGCTAACCTTCTCTTCCATAAGAATACCCGCTGCCCTTAGCTTATCCAGCATCTCCTTTGTATGTGTATCCTTGAAAAACTCGCATATAGACTCAGCCATTATAGGTCCGATCTCATTTATCTGCGTAAGGGAATCAAGTGTCTGTTTATCTAAGCTTCCTATTGAGCCAAATTCAGATGCCAAAATATCCGCTGCATGCACTCCGACATGCCGTATGCCTAAGGAATATATAAGGCGCGCTAATGGCTGTTTTTTTGACTTGTCAATACCATCCAGTAGATTCCGCGCTGATTTCTCAGCCATCCTTTCAAGCTTTATTATGTCTTCAAACTTTAAGCTGTATATATCAGCGCAATCAGAAACAAGTTTATTATCTACAAGCTGCTCTACCATGGCATAGCCTAAGCCTTCTATATCCATGGCCTGGCGTAACGCAAAGTGCCTGATACGCTCCTTTAATTGCGCGGGACAGGCTATATTATCACATCTTATAGCAACCTCACCAGGAGACTGCCCTACTTTTCCCCCACAGGAGGGGCACTTATCAGGCATCTTGAATCTCTTCTCATCACCGTTACGCTTATTAAGTACAGGCGCTACTACCTGGGGTATTATCTCACCGGCTTTTTCAATAACAACTGTGTCGCCTATCATTATATCTTTGCGTTCTATATCATCTACGTTATGAAGGCTTGCGCGGCTTACCGTACTGCCTGATAGCCTTACAGGCTCTAAGATAGCAACAGGAGTCAGCGTACCTGTCCTGCCCACTTGCACCAAGATACTTTTGAGCTTGGTTGTTGCCCTCTCGGCGGGAAACTTATATGATATCATCCATCGCGGAGATTTTGTGGTCTTGCCTAATCTATTCTGCTGCTTTCTGGAATCCACCTTTATAACCATGCCGTCAATATCATAGTTAAGGGCCTGCTTCTTCTCTTCCCAGGTCTTGCAGTAGATTATCACATCTTCTATAGTATCACACTTTTTTACATACGGGTTAGTCGTAAATCCTCGGGCTTTCAAAAATGCTATAGAATCATACTGACTATCCGGGATCTCGCCCTCCGCGTGGCCTATGCCATATATAAAAACCTGCAGGCCCCTTTCAGCAACTATTTTCGGGTCAAGTAATTTCAATGAGCCTGCCGCGGCATTGCGCGGATTCGCGAAGAGATCATCCCCTTGAGCCTTTTTTCCTTTGTTTATCTTCTCGAATATATCGCGCCCCATGTAGACCTCGCCGCGGACTTCTATAAACTTTGGGAAGTTCTTTTTTTCACGGACCACTAAAGGTATGGAGCGTATTGTCTTTAAGCTCGCCGTGACATCATCACCTGTCTCTCCGTCACCGCGTGTTGCCCCGCTCTGCAGACTCCCGTCTTTATACAGCAAGGATATGGATGCGCCGTCTATCTTAAGCTCTACGCAATAGCTTATCTCTTTGTCAGTCAGGTTCTTCTTTACCCGCTTATCAAACTCACGTAATTCATAAGCTGAATAGGTATTGTCCATGCTAAGCATAGCGACCTTGTGCTTAATCTTAGGAAAACCATCTACAGGCTGCTCACCCACTCTCTGTGTAGGGGAATCGGAGCTTACTAAAGTGGGATTTTCATCTTCCAGGGCTTTTAGCCGCTGCATGAGCCTGTCATATTCATGATCTGAGACTTCAGGTCTATTCTCCACATAATATTTATAATCGTGAAGCCTTATTATTTCCCTTAGCTCTTCTATATCTTTTATTATATCTTTTGCTCTCATATTATCGCCCAATGAGTATTCTATCCGCAAAGCGCCTTGGAAGGCCTGCTTTCAATATCTTATCACTTGCTTTTTTTGCATCATACTCAGTTCTTTTTACGCGTATTGTGGCTTGATCGCTGTCATATATGCAGTAAGATGAACGCCAATCCCCGTCTCTTGGCTGGCCTATACTGCCGGCGTTAACGAGGTAGCGGCTATCTTTATGCGCAGGCAGCTCTTTAGTTGTTGAGTAATTAATATAGCCATTTATATCTTCATAGAATATGCCGGCTTTATGAGTATGGCCTATAAAACATACTTGTGTAAGCTGCGCGCGCATTGTCTCTGCAGCTTGAGCAGTTTCGTATATATAATCAAAGTCTTCCGGATGATCCAATGAGCCGTGGGCCATTGTAAGCTCGCTGTCTCTATAAACAAGCTTGAGATCATTCAGATAATTTTTGTCAATATCATCAAGCGCGTCTCTAGTCCAGAGGGCAGATTCTTTAGCATCTTTATTAAAAAATTCTATATCAAACTTACCTGCTGCAGCCTGATCATGATTGCCGCATACAACAGGACAATTAAGGCTTTTGGTAAGCTCTACGCAGGCATGAGGATCCGCGCCATATCCTACAATATCACCAACGCAAAAGTATTTTTCTATTCCTTCTCTTTTTGCGTTCTCTAAAAACGCTTCAAAGGCCTCAAGATTAGAATGCACATCTGAAAATATAGCATATAGCATAGCGCTTTGCCGTAGGAGCCGCCTCCCGGCGGCGAACTATTAAAACCTTATCCCAAAACTCTTAAACTCACCATTGCAATCTTCCCAATCAACCAGTTCGTCCAATATGTATTTGCCAAATCTCTCTTTTATCTTCGCTAACAAATCATGCAGGGTATCTTCCTTGCCTTCAGCAACAAGCTCTACTCTTCCATCTGGCAGATTTTTCACCCACCCTTTTACTTTAAGCTCCTGGGCTATATACTCTGTCGTAAAACGAAAACCAACGCCCTGCACCCTGCCATCATAATATACATGCACCCTTTTCTTCATCTTCCCTACTGTCAACTGTAAACTGTCAACTAAATTGGTCGGGACGGGCAGATTTGAACTGCCGGCCTCTTGCTCCCGAAGCAAGCGCGCTAGCCAAACTGCGCTACGTCCCGACACTAATTAATACTGTTAGCCAAATTAAATGAGCCCCTGCCGCTTTGTTTCGCTTTGCTCAACAAAGCGAAACAGCTGGGGCGAATTTAATCCTCCGTAGCCCCTATTACAGCATGCCTGTTGTGGGGCGAAGGGGGGCTGCGCTACATCCCGTAAATGAGGCCACAACTTATGGACCACGAGCGAAGCGAAGTGGGAACATAAGTTGTATGGCCGAATTTACCCCGTACAAATTTTGCATACAGCATTTACTTTATGATAAAAATGGATATGCAAAATAAAGTTTACACTAAAGCAAAACAAATTTGAAAAATTAGTACGGGGTTTATCCCTATAAGTGTTCGAAAATTATCAAAAAGAATTCTGGCACATCTTACGAGTCGGGATCCATTATTTAAAAAAACGCCTTATACAGCAATGCTATACTCAACACAAGCCCAAAAATACCTAAACTACGAGTATTTCTTATCTCAAGATCATATCTTATTGGCTCGACCTTCCAATTTATACTCCTGCACCAGGCCTGGAATATCTTAATTCCCAATTCAGGCTTAAAAGAACAGACACTGCTGTAAAATAGGCATGCCAGGCCAATAAAAAATATAGCTATGCGGATAATAAGCATAAGTTATCCTATATAATGTCAGTAGTGTCCCAACGTTTTTAAACTAATTTACGCAACTAATTGATTTCATTATGCTAATAACGCAAAACCTTTTAATCGATTTCAATTCAATACCGTGTTATTCTGACGTTTTGGCTAACAAAAGAGCGTCTTATGAAC
>JBDRAM010000104.1:0-4237 GCA_043823785.1 Candidatus Omnitrophota bacterium | reverse complement strand
TAAATAAGACTATTCTCTATTTGATTTGTTCTTGGTAATCTAGGCATACTGGAATAGAATAATATAGTCGATATGAATTGTCAAGTATTTATTTGTAATTGGTTTAATAGTAATAGGTTGCAAGGAGTGTCCCTATTTTTTGGTTTTGATAACAAAAGAATCCGCTATTTTCCAGCTATTATCATCCATAAGCTTATACATTTGGAAAATTGCTTCTTTCTCTGAAACAGTAATCTTGCAATAATGGTAAACCTCACCCTCGCCGGTATAAAGATCATCCGCATCTCTGGCAACAGGATACTGCGGGGCTCCGCCACCTCCAGAAACTACATAATTGATGCCCCCATATAGATACCTTTCATAATTATGCGTATGCGAAGAAAAGACAATGTCGGCCTTAAGTAAATCCCGGCTCTTGTACCCTTCGAGTATGCCTGCTAAAAATCTTTCTGACTTGCGCAAAGATTTTTTCTCATTTTTAGTATAAGGCGGGTGATGAAATGCTATAAATAAAAACTCATGCTTTTCCTGGCTAAGCCTCTCCATAAACCATTTATGCTGTGGGCTTTCTTTAGAATAATTCGTGTTGGTATCCAATATCATAAACAGGCTGTTACCATATTTAAAAGAGTACCATAGCCTCTCCTTTAAAAATGTAAATCTTTTAAAATAATGCTTGATCTGTTCTTCAGGGTCATCTGGATAGCCCCTTTTACTGGTATAATATTCATGATTTCCGGGCACAGGATAAAAGGGTATGCCTGCACTTATTATTTTTCCCTCTGATCTATCAAATATATCCCATTGCTCCTTTTCACCATAAGTGACCATATCGCCCAGGTGTATTACGAATAATGGATCTTCTTTGATAATACGCTCTATCAGGATATACTTTGCTTCGCTCGAAGGTTCTCTGCTGTCACCATATGCGATAAATGTAAAAGGATACTCCACATCCTGCCTGTTAATAATATCTGAGTCCTTCTGCGGCTTGGCAGGATAAAATCTTGGCGGAGGTATATTTTCCTTTTCCTTAGCATTACTCTCAGGCGCGCCGGCAAAGATAAGAAAAACAGCTGCCAATACCGTCATCAGGAAAATAAACGGTAGCTTATTTTTTAAATATTTCAATTCCACAAAAAAATACCTTTTGGTCACGAATAATGTTTTATTTTATCCATTATCTTGGCTGATGAGGCCTTATCACCCCTTATTCCCACTCTTATCTCGATTTGCGACCTATTCCTGGACAAAGGACGTATATCTATCCATGTCTTTGACCTGCCAGTATATTCACTTATTATCTGGGTGACCTTATCCGTCTCTGTAATCTTTTTTATATCCATATCAAGCGAATCCAGCGCTTTTTTCACTGCTGTTACAGCTTTATCATATGGGGCATCTACTTCTTCGGTAAGCTTACCCGATAGCCATAGCGCTGTTCCTGCCCCGCCTGCCACAACACCTACAACAGTAGCGCAACCGCAAAGGTTTAATGCAATAATAATCATTGCAAAAATACTGGCTATTTTGCGAAGCATGATCCTCTCCCCCCTATTTTTTAACAATATTAAGAAATCTTGTTTGATTTTTTAAAAAGCTGTAAAATTTAGGATATCTTGAAAATAATATTTGGGCTATGAACATCTTGAATCTTATATATGTTTTAGTATTGAATTTTAAGATATATAAGAATCTTTTGAAATAATTCCAGTTATCCGTTACTACCACAGAAAAACCCCTTTTACAGCATAATTTAAGAAAAAATTCTTCCGATCTTAAAAGAATTCCATTTGTATAGCAGATGTTCTTATATAGGCTTAGTGAATCGATTATAGCCTTAGCGTTTTTTTCCGCATTATTAAATAGATAAGGGTGAAAGGAAATTAAAAGTGCGGGCCTCTTCTCCCAAAAATAATCTTTCATACTCGGTAATAGAATTTCCTCACCGCCTTCTATATCCATCTTTATAAAATTGCAATCGTTTATATTATGAGTTTTTACAAATTCATCTAATCTTATAGACTTTACACTTCTAAATTCCTTAGGGCTTTGAAATGCAACGCTTGACATGCTATCCCCATATGATGTTCTAGTTCCAAGGTTTACATAGCCTGATGTGCTCCAGATAGCTACTTCATAAGGAGTCAATATATTCTTTAACTCAGGATTTAGATCTATATTTTTCATAAAAATGCCAAAAGCAATCGGATCCGGCTCAACCGCGTAACAGTGCCTGCTAAGCTGGCAGCCATAAAGCGCCGTTGGCCCTATCCACGCACCTATATCAATATATGAATATCTCTCACTCAGAAATTCTTCAAATATGGAATAGGTATCAGGCTCCCAGCTGCCCGATTCCATATCTCTCCAAAAATCTTTACAGTAGCCAAAACTGCTAACAAAGAAATGCTTTCCGTTCTTTCTTATATTCTGCTTAGCTTCCATTTATTAAATATAGAAAACTTGAACTCTATATCTCTCCATTATTGTATAGATCTACCAATACATCTACTATTTCAGGATCAAAGTAACTGCCTTTGCACCTTTTAAGTTCATCTATCGCCTTTGTTCTCAAGAGTGACGGCCTGTAAGGCCTGTCTGTGGTCATGGCATCAAAGGCATCAGCCACCCTTATTATTCGCGCAAAGAGATGTATGCTCTCGCCTTTCTGCCCAGAAGGATATCCTGAGCCATCAAGGTTTTCATGATGATGCAGTACTCCGGCACATACATCTTCCCCAAGCCATTCTCTCATGGGGGTTATTATCTTTATGCCGTCTATGGTATGCCTTTTTATAAGCTGCCATTGCTGCTCATCCAGCGCGCCTTTTTTAAGAAGAATAGAATCAGGTATCCCTATCTTCCCCAGGTCATGGAGCTGGGCTGCCCAGTTGAGATTATCCAAGCCATTGTAATAAGGCCTTAGATTCTTCTCCATCCTCTTTCCTATAAGGCTTGAATAATGAGCAACCCTATCAGTATGGCCGCGGGTATAAGAGTCCTTGGCCTCTATCGCGGTAATTAGAATATGCTGAGATGCCACTATAAGCTCTATCTTCTCCTGCTTAAGTATAAAATCGTGTACAGCGCGAGCTATATTATTGGATAGTGACGTGAATAATTCAAGGTCCTCCTCGGTAACTACATCTTCTACATCGAGCTTATGGCCTATATTTACTATAGCCAAAAGCTTACCTTCGCAAAAACATGGTATTGTTATCTCCGCGCCCAGACGATGCATATGAACAATAAGCTCAGCTATAAAAGGCCTGTCTTCCGGGCGAATAGCCTGTGTATCAAAATAATATTTTAACTCGCTGCAAACCAGAAATTTCTTCCTTCTCAATAACTCTACTACAAGCGCGTCATCCTTGGATAAAGACAGGCCCAATGAAACAGATTTTTTCTCTTTACTGCGAAGATGGCTTCTCTCCAATATAAATTCATTTTTCCGGTTATTCCATACCAGTATACCTACATAATCCAGCCGGACCCAACTGCTTAAATCGCGCGCTAAGTATGTAAGAAACTCATCCATATCCCTTGCTGAAGCTATCCTTTCAGCTTCTTTTTTAAGAATAGGCCTATAAGCAAACTTTTTTGAAATTTCTATCTCCTCCATATGCCTTATGAAATTCATTATGCGAAAAAGGCCTGCGCCAAATAAAAAAGCTATAGATATGGGAAAAAGAACCCATTTATTGCCCCAAATTTTATAAAGATATGGCTGCACATAAAAGGGTGTTATGTAAATAAATATCGCTCCGGCAACAGATAAAAAAGTCATAATTGATGCCTTTTTCAGTATAAGATTAATATCGAGAAGCCTGTATTGAGCGATCGAGTGAGTAGTGGCTATGATAAAAAATAACAGGAATATAAAACCCAGCGGATACGGGAAGGACGCGCCATAGTTTGGAATATAATCTATGCCTGATAAGCAGGCTATAAGAAAACAGAGCAATCCAAAACGCCTGCGCTGGCGCTCAAAAGGAGAATCTGTTATTTTATATCCGTAATAAAAATTGTAAAACGCGGACACCAGCGGTATAACCCAGAATAATAAAAAAAGTGTGTGGCCCTGCCCGACAATGACATGCCTTCCCCAAAATACCTGCCTGGAGCCGATTATGAAATCACTGCGCGCAACCAGGAATAAGAGTAACGGGCTAATAACATATGCGAGAAGCACCCAGCTTCTCTGTTTCTGCAAACCATTGAATTCCACAGAAAA
>JBDRAM010000103.1:0-5956 GCA_043823785.1 Candidatus Omnitrophota bacterium | reverse complement strand
GGCAGGTTATCTTTAATCTCCCCGAGGTTAGGCAGTTCAAACTTTATATCAATATATTCTCTCTCTATAGGCTTTGCGCCTTCATCAACTTCTGCAATACTGCCTTGTATATACCCCTTGTTACCGGAAACATCCTGATCGGCCCTTTCCCTCACTACCTTCTCAACAGTAACACAGCCGGTCAAAGAGACCGCCAAAATTCCTATAATCATATATGTTGATCTGTTCATGCTCCCCTCCTTCTTTTAGCTTGTGGGATGTTGCTTGTAGCTTGTAGTAAAAAATTTGCTCTATAAGATAGTAGGGCAGGTTTAAACCTGCCCTACTACTTTTTACTTATTGTTTTATCTCAAGGCCCAGCTCATTCAACTGCTTATCGGAAACAGAAGATGGCGCCTTGGTAAGAGGACATATAGCTCTCTGCGTCTTTGGAAATGCTATTACTTCTCTTATGGATTCACAGCCTAAGATCATAGCGACCAGCCTGTCTAATCCAAGAGCTATGCCCGCGTGCGGCGGCGCGCCATAAGTCAATGCCTCTGTCAAAAATCCGAATCTCTCCTCTGCTTCTTTCCTGTCAATGCCTATAACATCAAATATCCTATCCTGCATATCCTTACGGTGTATCCTGATACTTCCGCTTCCTAACTCAATACCATTTACTACCAAATCGTAAGAACGCGCCTTTACCCCAGCTAGATCTTTCTCAAAATCCTCATCTGATGGGGCGGTGAAAGGGTGATGTTCTGATTCCCATCTCTTCTCCTCATCATTATACTTAAAGAGAGGGAAGTCCACAACCCATAAGAAGTCAAAGATATCCTTTTTTATCAGTCCTTCTTCTGACGCAAGCTTGGCGCGCAGCCTCGCGAGAACCTCATTAGTTATCTTAGTAGCGCCTGCCAATAAAAATATAATATCTCCTGAAGCAGCGTCAAACTTATCTCTTATCATTGATTTCTCATCATCGCTGAAGAATTTGGCAATAGGCCCCGCTAGCTCACTATTCTCAACCTTAAAATACGCGAGTCCGCCTAACCCTTCGGATTTTATATATTCTGTAAGTGAATCTATTCTGCTCCTTGGCATATCTTTTGGAGACTTAAGATTTATACCTTTTACTATTCCACCTGAAGAAAGAACTTTTTTAAATACATTAAAACCGCAAGTTTCCAGATCTTTGCTAAGATCCACGCACTCCATGGCATATCTTCTGTCAGGCTTATCAATGCTGAAACGCTTCATAGCCTCGCTATGGCTCATAACATCAAACGGCGTCTTTAGCGTCATCCCAAGGGCCCCTTGGAAGACATCCCGCAAGATACCTTCCACAAGTAAAAATACATCTTTCTCCTCAACAAACGACATCTCTATATCTAATTGTGTGAATTCAGGCTGGCGGTCCGCGCGTAAATCTTCGTCTCTGAAGCACTTTGCTATTTGGAAATACTTGTCGAGCCCGCTTACCATAAGTATCTGCTTAAAAAGCTGAGGTGACTGCGGAAGCGCGAAGAATTTGCCGCGGCTTAGGCGGCTTGGGACAAGGTAGTCGCGCGCGCCTTCAGGAGTTGACTTAGTAAGTATCGGCGTCTCCACCTCGATAAAACCTTTTTCATCAAGTCCGTCCCGCATGATCTTGCATACCTTATGGCGCAATATAAGGTTATTCTGCATTTTTGGACGGCGCAGGTCAAGATAGCGGTAACTGTAGCGTATATCTTCCGATATCTCCGCGTCATCGGCTATTTTAAACAAAGGCGCGGCTGAAACATTCAGGATGCTTAGCTCATCGGCCATAATCTCGATTTCGCCTGTCTTTATCTTTTTATTCTCAGTCCCTTCAGGCCTCACCCTTACCTTGCCTTTGGCCTGTATAACAAACTCGTCCCTTAGGGACTCTGCCTTCTTATGTAGTTCTTTATTATGCTCAGGGTCAAACACTATCTGAGTCATGCCCTCGCGGTCTCTAATATCAATAAATATTATATTGCCGTGGTCTCTGCGCGTCGCGACCCAGCCGGATAGCGTGACTTCTTTATCTATATGTTTCTTATTCAATTCACCGCAAGTGTGCGTCCTTAACATAAAAATTATTCCTTCTCTCCCGGGTCCAACTTTTAAACCTTTAAACTTTTAAACTTTTTAACTCCTCTACTAACCTATCAAGCGCTACTGTGCACTGCGAACTATCAGTCATATCTTTCACAATAGCTTTCCCCTTTTTTAACTCATTCTCACCCAGCATTATTACGTATCTTGCCTTTATCTTGTCTGCGTATCTCATCTGTGATTTTAAAGACTTGGCCTGATAATCTATCTCTGCCGCAAGGCCGCTGACGCGCAATTCATTAAGCAGCCTAAAGCCTTGCCTTTTCGCTTCATCGCCTAAGGTTGCTATAAATACAGAATGCCTTTTCTCATCCTTGAGTTTTTCATTATCTAATTTTGAAAGAAGCTCGATAACCCTCTCTACGCCTATTGCGAATCCGCAGGCTCCTGTTTTTTGGCCTCCAAAATCAGATATAAGATTATCATATCTTCCGCCGGCGGCAATAGCATTTTGGGCGCCAAGATGTTTTGCAGTTACCTCGAATACTACCTTTGTGTAATAATCGAGCCCTCTTACCAATAAGGGGGATACCTCATAGCTTACACCCATATCATCCAGTATGTCCTGCAGCATCTTAAAATCTCTGCCGCAGTCTTTGCATAAAATCCCGTCAATCGATACAGAATCGAGAGCCTTTCTGCAAAATGGATTCTTGCAGTCTAATATGCGCAATATATTGCTCTCATATCTTCTCTTGCAATCTTCACACAGCGTATTAAGGCTATATCTTAACTCTTCACGCAATCTCTTTTTTATATTATTCTTATCAGTATCGCACCCTAACGAGTTTATGATAACTGTATAGTCTTTAAGCCTGTAGCTTTCCAGTAAGCGCGTTAAAAGCATTATAACTTCAGCATCAAGATACGGGGAATAAGAACCTATAGCCTCAACGCCTATCTGATGAAATTGCCTAAGCCTTCCGGCTTGGGGCCTCTCGCTTCTGAACATAGGCCCCATATAAAAAAGCTTAAGAAACCCGTCCTTCTTATCAATATTGTTTTCAATATATGCGCGTACAACAGATGCGGTCTCTTCCGGCCTAAGGCATATGCTGTGCCCTCCCTGGTCATTAAAGAGGTACATCTGCTTCTTTACAATGTCTGTATCCTCACCTACGCTGCGCATAAAAAGGCTGCTCTCCTCAATGATGGGTGTGCGTATCTCTTTATAGCAATATAGGGAAAATATACTACGGGAGGCCTCTTCCACCTGCCTCCAGGTAGTGATAACATCCGGCAATATATCTTCAGTCCCTTTTAATCTTTTTATCATATTGATAGACTGTGAACTGTCAACTGTCAACTGTGAACTAACGAACCTTCTGCTTCATTATAAGTCCGGGCTTAAACACTACAACCTTTTTTGGGGGCACGGGAACCGCATCCCCTGTTCTTGGATTGCGCCCGGTCCTTCCTTTGCGTGATTTTACCTTAAAAACACCAAAGTTCCTAAGCTCTATAGTCTCACCGCCCGCCAATATATCAATTATATCATCAAGCGCTTTCTGGATTATCTTTTTTACGACAACCTGCTTGATCCCGGTATCATCCGCTATTTTAATCGCAATATCTTTCTTAGTCATAATTTATACCTCCTCCGTAGCATCTTGATCATTGATTTTGTATTAAATTTAGTTTGTGTGCGGCTATTTTATGAATCCGAGTATGTACGCAAGAAAGATACCTATAAGCACAAGTATAATTATCAATATGAGGAACATAAATGATCTGGCTATATTCTTTCCTGCCTTCATAACTCTCTTCTCTTTAGCCGGGACATGCAGCTGCTGGGCTTCAAGGTGGCCTAGGAGCCTGTTTAGGGATATGTAAGTATCATGCCAGTTGTTCTCAAGGTTTCTTAAAGCATGCTCTGATAAGGTAGGGATATTCTTTAAGGAGTGGACCTCGTTTATCACATCATACGTCCTATCGACTGTTATTCCATCAATAGCTACAGAATCTACAATTAATTGGAATTTACGGGCCAATGTAGATTTTGCCTCTAGGAACGCTGCCTCCTCCTCAGGGGTAACCTCTTTCTTCTGCATTCCCGCCTTGCAGATCTGGTCAAACTTTACCCATAACTCTATAAACTCTTTCGCCTTCTCAATATCATTTTTAATGCTATGTGCCATAATCCAACCCTCCTTGTTTACTGCAATTGCGAGACACGCACTATATAGTGGATGACTAAAGCAATTTCAGCGTAAATTTGCGCTTGTTTTACGTAACTTGTTTTGCTACTTTAACATATAGGAAGTTCTCTGTCAACTGAATTCTAACCTGACAAATTTAACCAGGTTAAAAATGTACTGTTTTAACCTGGTTAGCTCACAGGTCAGACCCAGACGCTTACACAGCCCTCTCCGACCAGCTTTTCTATTTCAGATATAAGCTCATCAGATGGCAAAACAGAAATGTCTTTACCGGCAGCCATCTGCACCTTCTTATCCTCAGGGGTATTAAAGTTGATATAAATAGGCGTGGGGCCTTTGTGGGCGATAAAGATCTGACGCAGCTTCGTGAGGGTATCCTTTTCAAGCCCTGTTGTTATAAGCTCTACGGATAGAGCCTGGGTATATTTTGTGCGGGCCTCTTCAAGGGGCAATATCTCCTCAGCTATTATCTTCGGGGTATCTTCACGCATATTTACCCTTCCCCTTACAAATACAATGGCGTCTTCTTTTATGTTTCTCTCGGCATCCTTAAAGCTTCGGGGAAATACCAGGACCTCAGCTGTGCCCTTTAAGTCCTCAAGCTTTAAAATAGCCATCTTCTCAACGGTCTTTTTTGTAAAGGTGAACTTGGCCTTAGTGATTATACCGCCTATTGAGACTTTATCACCATCTTGAAGCTGGCCCAAGGTCTGCGTTGTGGCAGACGCGAATAGCTTCAGAGATGTCGCATACCTTGCTAAAGGATGGCTCGATATATAAAACCCCAGGAGCGCCTTTTCAAACGCAAGAAGCTGGGGCTCCTGCCACTCTTTTATATCAGGGACCTGCTGAAAAAAGCTTTTAAAATTATCATCTGATTCAAACTTATCGAAAAGCGAATACTGCCCGCTCACGCGGTCTTTCTGCAATACGCCGGCAACTTCAAGAGCATGGTCAAGTATTGCCATAAGCTGGGAACGGTGCAGTTTAAAACTATCCATGGCTCCGCATTTTATAAGGCTTTCTATGACCTTCCTGTTTACTAATCTCAAATCCACATGCTCGCAGAAGTCATAAAGGTTTTCAAACGCTCCGTGCTCCTTCCTTTCATTTACTATAGACTCGATGGCGCCCTGGCCGATATTCTTTACAGCCGCCAGCCCAAAGCGTATAGAATCTTTAACAACGGTAAAATGAGCATAGCTCTCATTTGTATCGGGCGGCAATATCTTTATGCCCATGTGTGACGCCTCCTCGATATATTGAGCTACCTTGTCTGTGTTTTCACGCTCACCTGTAAGAAGCGCGGCCATAAACTCTATGGGATAATGCGCCTTTAAATAAGCTGTCCTGTATGATATAAGCGAATATGCCGCCGAATGGCTCTTGTTGAATCCATAGTTAGAGAAGTACTCGATAAGATTAAATATCTTATCAGCTATCCTTTTATCGATCTTATTCTTTAAGCATCCTTCCACAAACTCCTTGCGCTGCTGCTGTATGACTTCAGGGTCTTTTTTGCTTATGGCCCTGCGCAGAAGATCCGCCTGGCTCAATGAAAAGCCTGCCAGCACATTTACTATCTGCATTACCTGTTCCTGATAAAGTATGATTCCATAGGTGCCTTTTAGTATGCCTTCGAGAAGAGGATGGTCGTATTTTACTCTTAAGCGTCCGTGTTTTCTGTT
>JBDRAM010000102.1:0-9875 GCA_043823785.1 Candidatus Omnitrophota bacterium | reverse complement strand
CTACATGGATACTACTGTAGTGCTACGGGGGATTAAATTCGCAGACGGCCTTCGGCCTACCATTTACGTCACTTTGTTCCGTAAATGGCCTGCTCATTTAATTTGGCTTTATAAGTTTTGAGTGTCGGGGCGTAGCGCAGTTTGGCTAGCGCACTTGAATGGGGTTCAAGGGGTCGCCGGTTCAAGTCCGGCCGCCCCGACCATGTTAGTTCACAGTTCACAGTTTATAGTTCACAGTTTATAGTTCACAGTTTATAGTTCACAGTTTATAGTTCACAGTTTATAGTTCACAGTTTATAGTTTATAGTTTATAGTTTATAGTTTATAGTTTATAGTTGACAGTGCACAGTTGGCAGTTGACAGCTTACAGTTGACAGTTTACGGAGTTTCTTAAAGGAGTTATTAATAATGCGGAATATTAACGTAGGGATAATAGGTTTTGGCACAGTTGGAAGCGGTGTGATACGGGCACTTCTTGAGAAACGCAGTTACATTAAAAGGAGGCTTGGCGCGTTTGTAAATATTGTTAAGGTGTGCGATAAGGACCTAAGGAGAAGGCGCTCTATAAAACTTGACAAAAATATTTTGACTAAAAACCCCAACGATGTCATAAATAACCCGAATATAGATATAGTAGTTGAGCTTGTAGGCGGCATAAGCCCTGCGCGCGAGTTTATCTTATCGGCCATCGCAAACAAAAAACATGTCGTGACAGCCAATAAGGCTCTTTTGTCTGAGAATAAAAAGGATTTTTTTAAGGCGGCAGACCGCAGCGGAGTTGAACTGCGCTTTGAAGCTAGCGTAGGAGGAGGCGTGCCCATTATAAAAGCACTAAGGGAGGGCCTTGTCGCTAATAAGGTAAATTCTATCTACGGAATAATAAACGGCACCTGCAATTATATACTTAGCGAAATGACCGAGAAAGATATAAGTTTTAATGCCGCTCTTTTAGAGGCGCAGAAGAAGGGGTATGCGGAGAGGAAGCCTGAACTTGATATAGAGGGTTATGACTCATCGCACAAACTTGCCATATTAGCTTCCATAGGCTTTGGAATTGATGTAAAACCAAAAGATATATATGTAGAGGGTATCACAAATATATCTGGCAGTGATATAAGATATGCAAAGGATTTTGGCTATGTTGTCAAGCTTTTAGCTATAGCAAAAAAAATAGGAAGAGAGCTTGAGGTGAGGGTTCATCCCACTCTTGTCCCAAGCAAGCACCCCCTGGCGTCTGTAAGCAGTAATTTTAACGCTATATTTTTAAATACTGACATGATGGGAGAGACTCTTTTTTATGGGCAGGGTTCTGGTTCCGCGCCATCTGCCAGCGCGGTGATAAGCGATATAGTAGATGTCGCAAGAAATATAATCGGCGCAAGCACAATAAAGGTCCCAAGTATTGTATATGATATGCAGGTAGACAGAATAAAGAAGCAGAAGGATTTTTATACAAGCTGCTATATAAGATTTTCCGCTATTGACAAACCCGGTGTTTTGGCTAGGATATCTAAGATATTATCGCAATACAGAATAAGCATAGCAAGCGTAAGCCAGAAGATAAGGAGGCGGGAAAGAATAGTGCCTATAATCATGATGACTCATGTCGCGGAGGAGAGAGCTCTGTCCCGTGCCCTTGAAAGTATCGATAAACTTAATATTATAAGAAAAAAATCTGTTGTCATAAGATCAGAAAAGGATCTGGGATGATATACAAAGGGGTTATAGAAAGATATAGGGAGTATCTGCCGGTTACTGAAAAGACACCTATAATAAGCATTTCAGAAGGCGATACGCCTTTAGTATTTTCTCCATACATAAGCAGTATTCTTGGAGAAGTATTTGAGGTCTATCTTAAATATGAAGGCCTTAACCCAACGGGCTCTTTCAAAGATAGAGGCATGACGGTCGCTGTTTCTAAAGCTGTTGAGGAGGGGTCGAAAGCTATTATATGCGCTTCTACCGGAAATACTTCAGCTTCCGCAGCTGCTTATGCTGCCAGAGCTGGTATAAGATCTGTGGTTCTTATACCAAAGGGAGCGATAGCTCTTGGTAAGCTTGCGCAGGCCCTTATCCATGGCGCCAAGGTAATAGCAATAGATGGTAACTTTGACGATGCTTTTTATCTTGTAAAAGAGATAACATCTAAATACCCCATTACCCTTGTTAATTCCATAAATCCTAACAGGATAGAGGGGCAGAAGACCGCCTCTTTTGAAATATGTGACGCATTAGGTGAAGCACCTGATTTTCAGTTTATGCCTGTAGGTAACGCGGGGAATATTACGGCATATTGGAAGGGATATAGGGAGTATAAGAAAAAAGGCAAGTCGCAGAAACTTCCAAAGATGTGCGGTTTTCAAGCTGAAGGCGCCGCGCCCATAGTAATCGGTAAGCCTGTAGATAGGCCTGAGACCATCGCGACCGCTATAAGGATAGGAAACCCTGCCAGCTGGAAGAGTGCTGAAGCTGCACGCGATGAATCAGGCGGCCTTATAGATATGGTGAGTGATGATGAGATACTTGAATCTTATAAGCTTCTAGCGGGAAAAGAAGGTGTTTTTGTGGAACCTGCTTCTGCCTCATCCGTAGCCGGCCTGCTTAAGTTATCACAGCAGGGATATTTTAAACGCAATACGCAATACGCACAACCCTCCTTCGCCAAGGCTTCGGAGGGCAGGCGCAATACGAAAATAGTTTGTATATTAACCGGTCATGGATTGAAAGACCCTGATAGGGCTATAAAGACGGTAAGGGAGCCCAAAGTTATTCCTGCAAAGCTTGAGGCAGTTATAAAAGAGATAGGATTTTAAATTCGCATATTGCATATCGCATATCGTATATCGATTGAAAAATACGACATACGACATACGACATACGAAACATGGAGATAGCATGAAATATATAGTATTAGTCGGAGATGGAATGGCTGATAGGCCTCTTAAGGATCTGGACGGTAAAACACCGCTTGAGGTTGCCCGTATACCGAATATGGACTTTGTGGCAAAGGAGGGAACAGTAGGTTGCGCTAGTACTATACCTGAAAGCCTTTCTCCTGCAAGCGATGTCGCGAATATGGCCCTGCTTGGATATGATCCTGTAATATATTATACAGGCAGAGGCCCCCTCGAAGCGGCTAACATGGGTATTGAACTTAGCAAGAATGAGATTGCTTTTAGGTGCAACCTTGTTACTGTCGCGGAAGAGAAGATGGCAGACTATTCCGCCGGACACATATCCAATAAGGAAGCGGCCACCCTTATAAAATTTATAGATAAAAAACTAGGTTCTAATACAATAAGGTTTTACCCGGGCGTAAGTTATCGCCATCTGGCAGTTGTAAATCATAACAAGTTACATCTTAAGAAAGATGATCTTATCAAAACTCTCTGCACTCCGCCTCACGATATACTTAACAGGAATATATCGAGATATATGCCCAATGGAGCGGCTAGCGGTTTTTTGACAGATCTCATGCTTAAGTCTAAAGATATATTAAGCGGGCATGATATTAATAAAGTACGATTGGACCTTAATGAGAATCCTGGTAACATGGTATGGTTATGGGGGCAGGGCACAAAGCCTGAGATGCCTTCATTTTATGATAAATTCAAGCTTCACGGTTCTATAATATCCGCGGTAGACCTTATCAAGGGCATAGGAAAGATAATAGGATTAGATGTTATGGATGTCCCCGGCGCTACAGGCTACTATGATACAGACTATCTTGCCAAGGCAAAATATGCCTTAGAGTCTTTAAAGAAAAAGAATTTTGTATTTGTCCATGTGGAGGCCCCTGATGAAGCCGGCCATAACGGTGACATAAGGGCAAAGATAACGGCTATAGAGAACTTTGATAGATTGGTTGTAGGGACTATCCTGGGTTCATTAAGAAAGGGCAACAAGGATTTTAAGCTTATGGTGCTTCCTGATCACGCCACTCCTATCTCAGTAAGGACCCATACCCGTGACCCGATACCGTTTGCGATGTATGGTAATGGCATAGAGAAAGACGGCATCTCTTCTTTTAATGAGCCATCCATAAGAACCAGCAATATCTATTTAGATAAAGGCCACAAGATCCTTGAGATGTTTATTAAAGGGCATTAACTAGTTAAGGTCACTCTCGAGTCATAAGATACTTCTCCGCCTTTGGCGGATCAGGATAAACCCCGTACCAATTATATAAATTAATTGGTTTTAAGTTTAAGTTTTTTAGCAGTAAGTTTTTGCTTTATAAATAAAAAATATGTAAAATTGGTACGGGGTAAATTCGCGCATATAACTTACGTTGCGCTCCGTAAGTTATATGCTCATTGAAGGAGAAGGCATTATGGGAAGAAACAGTAGGCTTGTTGTCCAGAAATATGGCGGGACCAGCGTAGCAGACCATAACAGGATAAAAGCAGTAGCTGAAAGAGTTGTAAGGTACAGGCGAAAAGGATATAGAATGGTTGTCGTGGTATCTGCGCTTGGAGATACCACTGATAAACTAATAGAGCTGGCTAATAAGATAACTGATTCTCCTTCTGAGAGGGAGATGGATATGCTTATTTCAACCGGAGAACAGATATCTGTAGCTCTTTTGGCTATGGCAATACATAAGTTGGGCCCTGAGGCCATATCATTTACCGGTGCGCAGGTAGGTATTATTACAGATACTTCACATACAAAGGCAAGGATATTAAAGATAAACACAAAGAGGATCAAGGCAGAGCTGGATAAAGGAAAAATAGTTATAGTCGCGGGTTTTCAAGGAGTGACTATGAAGCATGATATAACTACCCTGGGCCGCGGCGGCTCCAACCTTACCGCAGTTGCCCTGGCCAAGGCGTTAGGCGCGAAATTTTGCGAGATGAATACCGATGTTGAAGGAATATATACCGCAGACCCCAGGATAGTGCCGGAAGCACGAAAACTTTCCCGCGTAAGTTATGAAGAGATGCTTGAGCTTGCTTCTTCGGGAGCGCAGGTGCTTCAGCCAAGGTCTATAGAGGTGGCAAAAAAGTTTAATGTACCGATTCATGTAAGATCGAGTTTTTCTGATAAAGAGGGCACAATAATCTCCAGGGAGGTCAAGTCTATGGAAGAGATAGTTGTAAGCGGTGTTACGGTAAACAGGGATGAGGCAAAGATAACAATATGCGATGTCCCCGATAAACCCGGAGTTGCGGCAAGGATCTTTAATAAGATAGCTAAAAATAATATAAATATAGATATGATCATACAGAATATAAGCAGGACAGGATATACGGATATATCATTTACTGTTTTAGTGAGAGACCTAGGCAAGACTCTGAAAATAGCCAGGGCGATTTCAGCGAAGATAGGCGCGGAGGGCGTCACATACAATGATAATGTAGCAAAGGTATCGGTGGTAGGCATAGGTATGCGCAGCCACTCAGGCATAGCCGCGAAAATGTTTTCCGCGTTGGCGCGCAAAAAGATAAACATAGATATGATATCTACAAGCGAGATAAAGGTTTCATGCGTAATAGGTAAAAATAACGCCACAAAAGCTGTAAGGGCCATACATAAAGAGTTTGGCCTCGGAAGGCCTAGATAGAAGAGGTGAATCAAATGAATAGCGTTAAATTATATGATACCACATTAAGAGATGGCTCGCAGGGCGAAGGCATTTCTTTGACTGTAAACGATAAGATCAGGATCGCGCAGAAGCTGAGCGATATAGGCATAGATTATATAGAAGGTGGATGGCCCGGTTCTAATCCTAAAGACATGGAATTTTTTATTAAGGCAAAAAAGCTGCATCTTAAAAAGTCAAAACTTACAGCTTTCGGGTCTACCCGCAGGCCGCATATAAATGTTGCGAAGGATAGTAATATAAAATCATTCTTAAAATCAGGATGTGATTTTGTTACTATTTTTGGCAAAAGCTGGGACCTCCATGTAAGGGATGTATTGAAGACCTCATTGGACGAAAACCTTAATATGATCCATGATACGGTCCGCTATCTGAAATCCAGGAAAAAGACTGTGTTCTACGACGCGGAACATTTTTTTGACGGATATCATCATAACCCGGATTATGCCTTAAAAACAATTTTAGCTGCTCAGGATGCCGGCTGTGATGCTGTGATCCTCTGCGATACCAACGGCAGCATGATGACTAATGAGCTTTCTCGTATGGTGATGGAGATTAGGCCGAAGATAAGAGTTTCTTTAGGTATACATTGTCACAATGACAGCGAGATGGCTGTCGCGAATTCTGTATCTGCTGTCCTTGCCGGGTGCGACCATGTCCAGGGTACGATAAATGGATATGGTGAAAGATGCGGCAATGCAAATCTTTGCTCTATTATCCCATGCCTTAAAGTGAAGCTGGGCATAGACTGCATATCAGATCCCAAGCTTAAGGAGCTTACCGAGTTGTCTCATTATGTAGCAGAGGTATGTAATATGAAACAGCTTGATAATCAGCCATTTGTAGGGCAGAGTGCTTTTGCTCATAAAGGAGGCGTGCACGTTAACGCGATCTTGAAGAATCCGGCATCATATGAGCATATGGACCCTAATATTTTAGGTAACAAGAGGCGTATACTTATATCAGAGCTTTCGGGGAAAAGCTCTATACTGAGAAAAGCAGAAGAGCTGGAACTTGATTTGAGCAAAGAGGACGCGAAAACAAAGAAGGTTTTAAAACTTTTGCAGGATCTGGAGCATAAAGGGTATCATTTTGAAGCAGCCGAAGGCTCTTTCGAGGTTCTGATCAAAAGGGCGATGAAGAAGATAAAGAGGTTTTTTGACCTTAAGGGCTTTAGGGTAATAATTGAGAAGACAGAAGACGGAAACTTACGCTCCGAAGCTACTATCAAGGTAAAAGTTAAAAAGAGCATAAAGCATACAGCCAGCGAAGGAGATGGCCCTGTAAACGCGCTTGACAATGCCTTAAGGAAAGCGCTTTTAGATTTCTACCCGACATTGGCTGATATGCATCTGTCTGACTTTAAAGTAAGGGTGCTTGATGAGAAGGCGGGCACAGCTGCCAAGGTGAGGGTTCTTATTCAATCTCAGGATGACAAGAAGTCGTGGTGGACAGTAGGCGTATCTGAAAATATTATTGAGGCAAGCTGGCAGGCGCTTGCGGACAGCGTTGAATATAAATTAATGAAAGGATAGTAGTGAATGTATAGAGGATAGGTTACGAAAGTTACGAAGGTTACTTAAGGTTGCGTAGGTTGCATAGTAGTTTGAAAAGTAACATTCGTAACCTACATAACATCCGTAACCTCACGTAACCTAAACACTATACGTTTAAAAGAGCTATAAAAACATGGACCAGTTAGATAAGACATATAATCCTAAAGAGGTAGAGGATAAGATATATAAATACTGGGAAGAGAAGGGCCTGTTTAACGCAGAGAAGAATCCTGATAAGAAACCATACTGCATAGTTATTCCTCCCCCAAATATTACAGGCATACTCCATATGGGCCATGCCCTGAACAATACTATACAGGATATTATTATTAGGTATAAGCGCATGCAGGGTTACGAGGCTTTATGGATGCCGGGCACAGATCATGCCGGGATCGCTACACAGAATGTAGTAGAGCGCAAGCTCGCGAAAGAAGGCAAAAAACGCCATGACCTGGGCAGAGAGAAGTTTCTGGATGAGGTCTGGGCGTGGCAGAAAGAATACGGCGGTACAATAATAAAGCAGCTTAGGCGTCTTGGCTCATCATGTGATTGGCGCAGGGAAAGGTTTACCATGGACGATGGGCTGTCCGACGCTGTTGTTGAAGTATTTATTAGGCTTTATAACAAAGGACTTATATACCGCGGAAACTATATAATCAACTGGTGTCCAAGATGCCAGACCGCCCTTTCGGATGAGGAGGCCCAGCATAAGGAACTCGACGGCAACCTGTATTATATACGCTATCCTATTAAGGAGGTTAACCTGTCCACCGGCACACCGGCTAACCCGCAAACCGGTACACCCGCAAACCCGCAAACCCGCAAACCCGCAAACTATATAACCGTTGCCACGACCAGGCCTGAGACTATGCTCGGTGATACTGCAGTTGCTGTAAACCCCAAAGATAAAAGATATAAAAATTTGATCGGTAAGACAGTCATCCTGCCCATACTCAACAGAGAGCTAAAGGTAATATCTGATAATTTTGTAGATCCCAAGTTTGGAACAGGAATCGTAAAGGTTACGCCAGCCCATGACCCGAATGATTTTTTGATGGGCCAGAACCATAAGCTCGAGTTTATAAATATATTTGGCCCTGACGGAGTGCTAAACAGCAATGCTGGGAAATATGAAGGTAAAGATAGGTTCAAGGCCAGGGAAGAGCTGCTCGGTGATCTGAAAGAACAAGGCCTTCTTGAAAAGACCCTGCCTCATAAGTATTCTGTGGGACATTGTTATCGATGCCATACCATGGTTGAGCCCTATCTTTCTAAGCAGTGGTTTGTTAAGATGAAGCCTCTCGCGGAGCCTGGCATAAAAGCGGTTGTAGATGGAAAGATAAAATTCTATCCAAAGAGATGGACAAAGGTATACCTTGAATGGATGAACAATATAAGAGACTGGTGTATAAGCCGCCAGATATGGTGGGGGCATCGTATTCCCGTATATTACTGTAAAGCATGCGAAGCAAAAGCAGAAGAGTTGACAGCTGACAGTTCACAGTTGACAGAAAAGAAAAAATCCAACGAAAAAGGTATTATAGTCTCAAAAACAAGACCTGAGAAATGCCCGGACTGCGGTTCAAATGACATAACACAGGATGAGGATGTCCTCGATACATGGTTCTCATCCTGGTTGTGGCCTTTCTCTACTTTTGGATGGCCGTTTGGTGAGTTCACAGTTCACAGTTCACCCTCCTCCGCCAAGGCTACGGAGGGCAGGCAGTTGACAGTAACAGGAGAAAAAGCCCGTGTTTTAAAAAAGCAGAAGGAGGATCTCGAATATTTTTATCCGACCTCATGCCTGGTAACAGCGCAGGAGATAATATTTTTCTGGGTCGCGAGGATGATCATGGCAGGATTGGAGTTCTGCGAAGATATTCCTTTTAAGGATGTATATATACACGGAACCGTACGTGACGCTACAGGCACGAAGATGTCAAAATCCCTGGGCAATGTCATAGATCCGCTTGAGATAATAGATGAATATGGTACAGATGCCTTGCGCTTTAGTATGATCTCAATCACAGCAGCGGGCCAGGACGTGTTTCTTTCTAAAGAGAAGTTCGAGATGGGCAGGAATTTTACTAATAAGATATGGAATGTATCGAGATTTCTGCTTATGAACCTAAAGCACGATCTAAATGCTGACCTGTGCCAATTTTATAGAAAAGAAGATCTTACGCTTCCGGAGAGATGGATACTTAGTTCATTTTACCGTACCGCGAAGGCGGTGACCAAGGCTCTTGATTCCTATAAATTCAACGAAGCATGCAATCTCTTATATGAGTTCGTATGGCATAAATATTGTGATTGGTATGTCGAGATAGCGAAGCTTGATATAGGTGAATACAGGACTCAATTTATCTTATTTAAGATACTGGAAAAATCTCTGCGCCTTTTGCATCCATTCATGCCTTTTGTCACTGAGCAGATATGGCAGAAGCTCGATACAAAGAAACCTATAATGGTATCTTCCTGGCCTCATGTACAGGAACAGATAATAGATCCAGACGCGGAAGAGAGCATGAATCGTATTATTGATATTATAGTTGCCATACGTAATATACGCTCTGAGATGAATATATCTCCAAGATCAAAGATAAGGGTTGTTGTATCAACAGATGATAATGGCATGATAAATTCAGAGGGAGAAATAAAGAAGTATACCCACAAGCTGGCTGGCGTAGAAAGCCTTATGATAGGAACAAGCA
>JBDRAM010000101.1:0-4368 GCA_043823785.1 Candidatus Omnitrophota bacterium | reverse complement strand
GTAATAATACCGAGAGCCTCTGCCGCGTCTTTAACATCTATAGACAGCAATTCCCAGGGCCTGTTCTCATCCACGCCTTTTATAGCGTCTTCCGTAAACTTTAGCGCCCTCGTCATTGCCTCTATATGCCTTGAGTTTGATAACAGTATATTTTCAGAAGTTATTTTACCGGACCAGAACATATCGTAAATAGCATCTTCCAGATCTTCTATGCCGGATCTATCTTTAGCTGAGATTCTTATTATTTTTTTATCACGAAGGTGCTTCTTTATCTCATCTATCTGCAGCTCTTCGGGCAGATCGGTCTTGTTTACCACGACAAGCGTTTTTCTCGCCCCCACTATCTCGATAATATCAAAGTCTTGTTTACTCAATTTGTCGCTCGAATCAAGGACAAGCAGTATAAGGTCAGCGCTCTCAATATATCTTTTGCTTCTTTCAACGCTCTCCCTTGTAAGCTCATCTTCCGCATGCATTATCCCGGCTGTATCCACTATCTTAAGCGGTATGCCCTTGACATTTACTGTCTCCTCTATCGTATCCCTTGTTGTTCCGGGAACAGGTGTCACTATAACCCTTTCATGCCTTAAGAACCTATTCATAAGTGTCGATTTGCCGACATTGGGCTTGCCGCATATAACCGTAGTAATGCCTTCTCTTAATATAATGCCTTTGTCTGATAATTCTAACATTCTCTGCAATTCCTTTTTAACAGACAGGAGAGATTCCCCGATAGAAGATGTTTTTGATACGTTAAGCTGTTCATCCGGAAAATTTATATCTGCCTCTATATCTGCCATTATGTCCATAAGCTGCGACCTTATCCTTCTTATCTGATCTGAGGTCTCTCCATTTAACTGCCTATGCGCCATATTTAAGCTGTCTTCAGTACGGGATCTTATTATATCAAGCACTGCTTCTGCCTGCACCAGGTCTATTCTCCCATTTAAAAACGCTCTCTTAGTAAATTCACCCGGGGCCGATATGCGGGCACCAAGCGATACCACGAGATCAAGGACCGCTTTTAAAACCGCTATTCCTCCGTGGCAATTTATCTCAACTATATCTTCCCTTGTGTATGTGCGAGGCGCACGCATCACAGTAAGCAAGGCCTCATCGAGTTTTTTGCTTTCATTAAATATGTAACCATAAAGTATAGAGTGTGTCTTGGCCTTAGATAATTTCTCACCGCTCTTAGGCCTGAAGATCTTATCGGCTATACGTAAAGAATCCGGGCCGCTTAAGCGCACAATGCCTATGCCGTTTTCACCCGGCGGTGTAGATATAGCTGCTATCGTATCTGCTTGGTCTGGTTTCATGTGATAGTCCACGTTTTTAGCGCTTAGGTTAAGTGGGGTTACGGATGTTACGTAAGGTTACAAATGTTACTTTTCAAACCACTATGTAACCTTCGCAACCTGCGCAACCTTAAGTAACCTTCGTAACCTATGCGTAATCTTTGCTTCTGCATAACCTTAAAGCATCACCCACAAGAAAGAGTGACCCGGTGATCAAAATCAAATCCTTTTTACGCGCAAATCCTCTTGCGAACCTTATCGCGTCTTCAATATCATAAGCTGCATAGGAGCTTTTTGAAAATCTCTTAAGCCTCTGAGCGAGCATGGGTACTGATAAGGCCCTCTCTGATGAAGCCTCAGTAAATATTACCCGCTCCGCGATCGGGCAAATAACGCTTCCTATGCCCTCTATATCTTTATCCGAAGAGATGCCTAATATAAGAGTGACTTTTGAGTCAATGAAAAGCCTTTCAACCGTCTCTCTTAATAATAGCGCGGATTCTTTGTTTTGCGCGCCGTCCAATATAATATAAGGCCTCCTGCGGATCATATGGAACCTGCCGGGAAAGCTAATATGTTTAAGCGCTTCTCTTATAGCGGGCTCTTTTATTTCAAACGCGAAATTATTATTCAGTATTTCTATAACAGCCAGGGAGGTTAATGTATTAATACACTGATGCCTGCCTATAAGAGAGACTTTAAGCTGTTTATATAAAGAAAATCTTGTCCTCGCGTCAAAGCTCGTCCCTGAAAATGAGATATTCAGATTCTTATATGTCAGGTCCTTTCCTACTAAGAAAAGTTTTCCTCTTTTTTGTAAGACAGCTTCCCTTATTACTTTTGCTGCTTGCTTGTGCTGCGGCGCGCTTACCACAAAAGAATCTTCCTTGATGATACCGCTCTTTTCTAACGCTATTTTTTCAAGGGAATCGCCCAATAGGTGCGTATGGTCAAGGCTTATCGGTGTTATCACGGAAATCTTGGCAGGAGCTGTGTTTGTGGCATCAAGCCTCCCGCCTAATCCGACCTCCAAAACAGCTATATCCACATTTTTATTTTTAAAATGCAAAAAAGCTATAGTGGTAAGCACTTCAAAATATGTCAACCCTTTAATGCCGCTCTTTTCTGTTGCGCGCCTGACTAAAGAGGCTGCTTCCTGAAATTCTGGCCTGGATATGGGCTTTTCATTTATCTGGATTCTTTCCCTGACAGAGATAAGATGTGGCGAGCTATATTTTGCTGTTCTTGCTCCCGCTGCTGTCAGTATAGATGATAATATGGTGGCTGTAGAACCCTTGCCTTTCGTGCCTGATACAATAATAGAAAAATATCCATCCTGCGGATTGCCTAGAAGCGAAAGAAGTTTTCTTATATTATCTAGGCTGTAGGCCTTTCCGTATTTATAATAAGATGATCTTTCGTAATTCACAAATCTATCTAAATAAGAAAGGGACTCTTTGTAATCCATAAATTATGCGCAGATTTGCGCGGATTTCGTGTTGAACTTGCGTTTTCGCAGATTGGCGCAGATATCTGTGCTCATCTGTGCATTATTTTACCAATCAATGCCTAAAATGGCGCATGCCTGTAAATACCATCGATATATTCTTATTATTTGCTGCCTCAATTACTTTATCGTCTCCTTTTGACCCGCCTGGCTGAATAATAGAAGATACTCCCGCTTTGAGAGCGGCTTCTACCGCGTCTTCTTTCGGGAAAAAAGCATCAGACGCAAGCACAGAACCCTTTGCCTTGCCCTCAGCTTTATGTATAGCCATAAAAACAGAATCGACCCTGCTCATCTGGCCCGCGCCAATGCCCACAGTCTTAGTTCCCTGAACCAGCACAATAGCGTTTGATTTTATATGCTTTACAGCCTTCCACGCGAATAAAAGTGAGTCTACTTCTTCGGGAGTAGGTTTTTTCTGGGTAACAATTCTTAGTTGGGAACGATCTAAGCCCGCCAAGTCTCTATCCTGAAGTAATACGCCACCTACCACTTTTTTAATATATGTGTCAGACTTATCCCTATTTTGGGTTAATGGATCAACAGATAAAACCCTCAGATTCTGCTTGCTTGTAAGCCGCGCAAGAGCATTGTGTTCATATCCAGGCGCTATGACACATTCGATAAATCCTGAGCCTAAGATAGCCTCCGCGGTGTTTACATCCACTTTTTTGTTAAGGCCGACTATACCGCCAAACGCTGACAGCCTGTCGCAATCAAGAGCATCGGTATATGCCTTCGCCAATGTATCCGCTGTGGCCATGCCGCACGGAGTAGCATGCTTTATTACACACGCGGCCGGCTCATCAAAATCTTTAACAGCCTCTAATGCCGCGTCTATATCCATTATGTTGTTGTAAGACATCTCTTTTCCGTGGAGCTGTTTCGCGTTTGAAACAGAACTTTCACGGCATAAAGGATTCTTATAAAATGCCGATTTCTGATGCGGGTTCTCTCCGCATCGTAAGTCCTGGACTTTTTCAAACTTAAGGGAAATGCTTTCAGGAAACGCTGATTTTTCCTCTTCTTTTTCTGATGGATTTAATCTGCTCTTTAAGTAATCAAATATATTATTATCATACTCAGAGGTGAGCCTAAAAACCCTTGTAGCAAGTTTTGCTAAAGTTTTTTCAGCAAGTCCGCCATTGCTGCTTTTAAGTTCAGCTAATATCTCCTCATACTGCGCGGGACTTGTCACAACAGCCACAGAACGGTAGTTCTTCGCGGCAGACCTAAGCATTGATGGGCCGCCGATATCGATATTCTCTATGGCTTCTTCCAGTTTAACGTTGGGCTTTGACACGGTCTTTTGAAACGGGTACAAATTTACCACAACCATGTCTATAGGTTCTATGCCATGCGCCTTTGCCTGATCCACGTGATCCTGCTTATCTCTTAAAAAAAGGAGCCCTCCGTGCACCTTAGGATGAAGGGTCTTTACTCTTCCATCAAGCATCTCAGGAAATCCTGTTACATCTTCTATGGATTTGACATTTATGCCCAGAGAAGATATAAAACGCTTAGTACCTCCTGTTGAGATTATCTCCACACCAAGGCTGTTTA
>JBDRAM010000100.1:0-5897 GCA_043823785.1 Candidatus Omnitrophota bacterium | reverse complement strand
CAAGCGTAACAACTCTTATGATATTACCTATCTTCTCATAAGATAGCCCCTGGTTTTTCACTATGACCTCAAGAGCCGTCTGCCAGGGCACATCGACTAATCTTATATTTACCTTGCCTTCCACATCGCTTGCGGCAACTATATTTATGCCGCTCTTATAAGATAGCGTATGAAGCACTGTTCTTATGTCCGCATCCTTAAATATGAGGGTAACATTAGATGCTCTCTCCTCATCCACCGCTCCTTCCCCATCATAGGTCTCATCATATACAATATTTTCTTCTACCATGCCTTCATCTTCATAGAGAATGGTTTCAGCTTCAGCCTCCATGGCATCAGGCGGCATCATGACATCTTCCTCCTGCGCAAAAGCTAAGAGGTTAATATTACACATGAAAGCGCCTATTAAGATGATGCTAAATATTTTCACCTTCATAGTTCTACTCCTTTAGTTTAAGGGTGTATTTTTTACTTTTAGACGAAAGGACGACTTGATGCTTCTGGATCCTTTCAACCTTTATATCACCTACCTGGTCGTTCTCTTTCAGCACCAGGCCGTTAAGTATGACTACTGACTCACCATCATTGTCGTATAATATACCTTCTACAACTATATCTCTTATTGAATCTATACTGCCGTGAGTCACCATAAGTTTTCCGTCTTTATCCACCAGCGGAACAAACGGATCCCTTATGTCCATATCTTCATATGTAAATAGTTTCTCATCTGAAGCAGCATATAATAAACCGCCGCATGAGAGAAGACCTAAGAAAATTGAGATAATAAGCGCGCATCTTACCATATTATCAAGATACCTCCTCTCCGCTTATGATATAAGTATTCACAAGCAGATAGACCTGGTGGGCCTTTATGTCTTTAGAATCCGATAATATCCTGATATCCGTAACCCTCATAAATGTTTCCGCGTTCTCAAGGTTATTCAGAAAAACACCAAGCTGATGATATCCGCATACAGCCCTGATAGAAATGGGAAACCTTTTGTAAGCCTCCTGAGAACCAGCGTCTTTAGTATTTACCACAGGGGTATGGGGTTTTACAGCTACTATCTTAACACCTGTATTTCTTGCTGTGGTTGAAAGCTCCTTAAGCAGGGTCGATATCTCCTGGTTGGTTGAGAACCTCATTTTATGCAAAGAGAGCTTATCATTGAACTGCTCTATCTGCTGTTTGTACTTTGGAATATTGACAGCGGAGTTCTTGGCAAAAACATATTTCTGTTTCAGCTCTTTTACCTTGGGCCCTGTGGTTTTCATAGCTCTCATGGTAGGCCCGATAAAAAGCTGCATATCAGCATAAAGTAAGCAGACAGCAAATATGACTAAAGCTATTATCTTCTGCTTATCATTCAGTCCCTGCTTGAAGTTTTTCAAAATAACTTCTCCCTGATTTAAAATAACACTCTACAGTAAAATCCATGACCTCTTTATCACCCAGCATATTTCTCTGGGTAGAGGCGAGTTCTATGCCTTCAAAATCACTGAAAAAACCCTTGTTCTTCTCTATTGATCCTATAAACTTTCCTATAATAGCTGTCTCGCCTGCCGGGGTATGCGAAAACGCGGAGCCCTTTAAGATCAGCACCTGCTTTGCGGCAGGTTTACTGCCGCCTTTGCCCGCAGCTGCCGATACGGCAGAACGGTTACTTTTGGATTGCTGCTCATCTAAGTAGAGAGAAGTAAGCCATATGCCTTCAGTTACCGCCTGGTTTAAGTAAAATAACTTGCTTGACCATACAAGGCTCTTGGAAGAGAGCAAATCAATGACCACGAGCTTTCTGTTCAACCCGTCTAAATCTTTTTTTAGCGATAGGGCTGCCTGTTCCTGAGGAGATATTTTCATGAGGCTTGAATTCAGGCGCTTTAATCGGAAATTCATGGTAAAGGCTGAAATACCTATTATTATATGAATTAATAATATAATAGACGCTGCAGCTATAACTATGGGAAGCTTCGGTATTTGTGGCATATTGAATTTTACAGAAGGCTTCTTCTTCGCCACTCTCATGTTTTCTGGCAAGAGATTGAGTTCTATCATTATTAGTAAATACTCCTTAACCCTAAGCCGATCGATACCGCAAGCTGTGATTGTACCTTTTCCAGCACCTGGGCATCCAGGCCTTCTGATATGTCTACACCAGCCAAGGAATTCCACCTGGCAGTATCACGCCCAAGGCTCTCTTTCAAAAAAGTCTCGACTATCTCAAGGCTTGCCAAGCCTCCGCTTACATAGACCTTGTTTATGCCGCCCGCATGCTGATTCTCATAAAAATCAAAGGAAAGCCTTATCTCATCCGCAAGCCGCGAAAGCACCTCTTCTAAATATCTGGCCATTGCAGCCTTCTCATCATCCGGTAGCTGCTCAAAACCCATAAGTTTCTCATCTATTTTTTTAAGGTCTTTCTCTTGGCCGGAGTAATTTGACGCAATGAGCCTTATGATATCATTTCCCCCTATGTCTATATCCCTGCAAAGATATGAGGAGGCGCCTTTGATTATATTAAGATTTGTCCTTTTGGCGCCTATATTGACAAGGCCGCATACATTTTCATTATCAAAGGCAGCAGCTGAAAACGCGTTCATAAGAGCAAAGGAGTCTATATCTAAACATGAGGGCTCAAGGCCTGCCTGTTCAAGTATCTTTAAATGCGTCTCTACCACATCCTTTTTAACCGCTACTATGACTACCTTCATCCTGTTTTTGCCTACGTCCTCTATCCTGGCAGAATCGAGTATAACATCGTCAAGCTTGTAGGGTATGACCTTTTCAGCCTCAAATTTAACAGCGCTCTTAAGCTCATCAGGGCTCATAGAAGGCATCTCTACATAACGCGCGACCGCTCCGGAACCGGAAATAGAAGTCACTACCTTAGCCTGGGTAAGATTCAGTTGGGCGTGGGCATCCTTGATAGCTTTAATTATATCACCTTCCGCGGATTTTACAGAAAAACCTATCAGCTTAGCTTTAGACTCTGACTGATTGATCGCGACCGCTTTTACAGAGTGCGTCCCGATATCAAGGCCTATCTGAATAAGGTTATCCTCTTTCCTGACAACCTTTGCCTTTATCATAAGATTGCGTATAGAATCCATATTGGGTAGATTTTTAAGGTTTAATTTCATACCAGGCCGCTACTTCTCTTGAAGCTAAGGTATTCAGCCGTGTCAAAGCATTTGCTATAGCTTCTTCGTTCCAGGTTATTTCAACATTACCCGCGGCAATTGTAGTATCTATGTCAGCTCCGCTTTCAGCAATTATACTGCCAAATATATCAGGCGTACCTGACAGCGACAACTGCCCTATAACATAAATAACCCCGGTAAACTCTACGGTTCCGCTTATGCGCACATCTCCCTGCACTACCAGAATGCCGTCACCTACCAGGTTGCCATCTATGGTCAATTGATTCTCCGGCGTAACATCAACCCAGGTTATGCCGCTAACAGGGTCACCAAACGTAACTTCAGTATAAAGTTGGTCAGCATTAGCTCGCATCTCCGCCTTTGTAACACCAAATAAAGCCATGAAATCTACTGCCGCATTTTCATTTACCGCATTGGCCAGATCATTGGGTACACCATTTTCACCGGTGATGGTATGTGCCGCGCCTCTTATATCTAATTCTCCCGTGGTCTCGATCGCGCGGTCAAAATTACCAGGTTCGGGAAAATTCAACACTATGATAGCTTCTATTTTCCTTGCCAATCCAGCTCCGGAGGTATTAACTGTTCCTTTCGAAACCAGCCGACAATATGTGGCCGATATAGGTGTTCTTGTAACATTATAATCATAGCCTTGTTTTAATGAGCCGTTTAATACACTGCCTGCGTCAAAAATATGATCTATGCCTTCTGCCAGGCCTGCCTCTGCCACCCATAGCGCCTCGTTTGTAGTTACAGACCTCTCCGACATCTTTCTTTCACTTATGCTTCTTGAAAACATGGAAGATGAAAGGACAGCCAGAATCGCCACAACAACAAGACAAAAGACTAAGGCAACTCCCCTTTTATTATTCATTTCTTATCTTCACCTCTGTAGTCAAGGCATGCGGGACATTATACCCACGCCCCACTTGCCTCTGACTGTTAAGGGTAATTATAACCGCGTTTGCATTGCCCAGATCAGCTTGATTTAACGCTACTATATTATTTCCTAATAAAGTCCTTGTAAAAAACGGCGGCGCTGTGATATTAGAGAACTGCCATGTCCGTGTTTCTGCCCCAGCTATAATGACTTTGCGTGTAATAGTCTCGTCAGTTGCATTATATTCATAGTCTACATATATATCATTTCCTAAAGAATCTTTCTCTAATTCATATACATTGCCGGGTATATCAAAACCGACGACCTTCCTAAACATCATGTGAGAACCTGATGGGTTATTGCTGCCAATTTCCCAGACCGGTGCCTGGCGCACATCTCTCGATATCCAATCCATAATTATTCTGGCCTTTGACTGCAAGTCTGCCTTTGCGGTACTTATAGGAAAAGATATCTCGCCAATGCTCAAGCTTGCAAACATAGAAGCCATGGCTATGGATAAGATCACCATAACAACAAGTACTTCAACTAGGCTTATGCCATTTTCTTTAGCGGGCAAAACGCGTTGTAAGCTGATATGTCCTCTGTCTCTGCTTCTCATTCCAGTCAACGGTTACTGTCACCTCCTTGACCCTATAGCTAATGTCAACAGGGGGCTCGACAGTGATAACCTCTCCGGGTAAATTGTTTAATTGTTCAGGCACAAAACCATCTATATTATCATAAGCTAATCTTTTTATCTCTTCCATTGTAAATTGGGCATCGCTCATCGCGATTACCATGTTATTATTGACTTCGTTTAGGAATATAGCATTCACAAAGACCCCAAGAGAAGTTACAATAACATAAGCTGATATGCCTAAGGCAACAGTCAGGCCTATTAGAGTAAAACCTTTTGCTTGCATATTAAATCTTCTAAACATAGCCTTTATTTTATCCTAACTTTCAAATAAAATCAAGTCTTATATTATATATTATATATCGCGGCCAGGAGGCCGCTCCTACGTCGTTGCCACACTTTAACTTCCCGCATAAATATATACTAATATAAGTAAACAATCAAAACAAAGATATGAAAAATAGTAACTTTCAACAAATCAGCCCCGGCATTTCTGCCGGGGCTGATTTGTTTAGGCTTTGCGTTCAAAACCTAAAACTATTCCTTCCCTTGCTCACATGAGCCCTGTTACTCTATCGGGAGTCCTGCTGCAGTACCAATCCTTATGACACCGCTCTCATCCACGAAGAATATACGCGTTCCTGTAGTACCAGGAGTAGAAGGTGTTCCCACACAGGTATACTGGTTAGCATTCGTAAACGTATAATTGTACCAATATCCTTGCCTCCCTGGTACAGCAGTCGCACCAGCTAATGCGTTGTCAATATATGGAGGTCCGGTTGGCGGAGCCCCCAAAGCAGCTAAAGTTGCTGGGTATGTCGGAGGTGTCTGCGCTGCGCGGAAACTCTCGCATGCCGTGCTTATCGTCTTCATAGCACCTATCGCAGCTGCCTCGTTTGCGTTGTGCCTGGCCCTTAACAGGTTTGGAATGGCTATTGCGGCTAATAGAGCTATAATTGCAACGACTATCATGATTTCAACGAGCGTAAAACCTCTATTTCCTAATCTTTTCATATCTTACTCACCTCCCTTTTCCCAGGATGGGACGTTTTTAGGTTTATGTATAAGTCCTCTCATTTAAAATATAGCATACTATAATACCCATGTCAATGCTCTAACCTGAGATTGCTAAAAAAACTTAAAACACAAAGCAATCTCTTGATTGCAGAGATTAACTTAGATTACAGAGATTCATTGTCGTAGATAAAATCTCAGTAA
>JBDRAM010000099.1:0-13678 GCA_043823785.1 Candidatus Omnitrophota bacterium | reverse complement strand
ACTTTATATTAAGTTATATAAATATGTAATAAAGTCCCAACCGAAACCCAATATAAATAGAAGAAATACTATGTATAACAAAATAAAAAAGACTATATACTACTATATATTACCTGTCATGGTATGTCTATGTCTATCTATGAATAGCATAGCATGGACATTGCCTACCTACCACGATACCTTAAGGCCTGTTGCGTCGATTGAGAATGTGGCAGAAGAGTTAGAAGAAGCAGTCTCTTTAGGCCCAGCTAAGGCTTCGTCTGCGGGGACTTTTTCTAGCGCGGCCACAGGCCTTTTTGAAAAGATTAATGTGCGATCCATAACAATGCCGCAGGAATATGATGAGGGTGATCTTTATAGCGGAAATATCAAGGTTGAGATGAATGTTAAAAGAATAAAACAGGAGACCGAGAAGGTGGTCCTTTACTGTAGATGGAGGGGCAGTATAGAGACAATAAGGGGATTAGTCAACTATGCAAAGACAGGCAAGCGGGACATAGATGATGCGTTAGAGAAATTTCTTGAAGGAAATCTCAAGCAGAACATTCCGGGCCTTGGCATATTTGATCTTATAATAGAGAATGCTGAGTTTGAAAAAAATAGCCTGCTTACCGTATCAGATATAGCAAGAATAGGTATTGGTTCTATCAGAATCGGTGATGAGAGAAAAGCATTCAGAGCTCTACATGAAACTATTTCTGACAATGGGATGGCGCGTTTTGTCGCTCTGGCGCATATGGCTTATGATAAAGGCTTGTTAAGCCAAGAGACCATATGGAAACATTTAACAGAAGATGGAATAAAATACTACAGAGACAGAGTAAGAAGTATAGGCATGGCAACAGGAGGCAGGGTAGCAGATTCAGTTAAATTCAGCTGCCTATTGGAAGCCTTGTGCAGAAACGAAAATATTTTTGGGGATAAAAATAAGATTCTTATAAAAGATATAGAAGCTCTCAGGCGTAAAAAAGAAAACTCAGCTTTATATGATTATATAAGTAGTACTAAAACAGCGGAAAGAAAGGTTACGCTATCAGAATCTCCAGGTAGAAGGAAGCAAGCTGCGGAGGGCTGGCATAACGCAACGTTGCGCTACCTTAGGCTTAATCTATTTGATAAGGCGGTCTTCTGCAAAAGAAAAGAAGCTCACAACTGGTTTCTTGCGTATGTAGGTTATTATAAAGAGGCAAAAAGGGAGAGGGACGAGAGTAAAACATATAATAACCTTCAGGAAGCGGTCTCTTGCCTTCTTAAGGCGCTTAAGCTGAATAAAGAACTGCGCAATCAGCAGAATATCATCAAGGACATAAGCTCACTAGGTGAATGCTATTTTAGGTTACGGGATTATGAGAAATCAGCCAAATATTATAAAGAGGCTGCTGAAAGAGGCCAGGCATATCATAATCCCCGACTTAGCCGATTCGCCAGAAAAGAGGCCTTAAAGGGCGCGTCTATGAATTGGGGAAGGGCCGCTCTCAGCTATGCTATACTTAATAAATTTACTGAAGCCGGAAAATGCGATACGATGTCCGCGTTGCTTTGCCAAAAGCGAGGCGAAAATGATTTAGCTATAGAGCATTACATTTATGCGGCTAAGAATTTTGAAAGGGCGTTTATGGATGAAGAAAAAGAAACATGCATGCAAAATGCACGCAAAATAGATAAGGAACTATTTGAGCGTATAGATGCTGTAGTGAAGATGTCAAATAACGCCAAATTAAACCGCGAAGCTGTAGATATCTTAGCAAGGCTCCCGGATCTACTGACGCTTGCGGGAAGAAGGCCCGCTACTTCAGGTTTTATTACTAACGGCACCATAGGGCCCGATGAAGATATCGAGAATATAATAGGTGAAGTGAGCAATATCTTGGAGACTTGTTTCCATGGCAATATAGGCTTAATATATCGTACTGTCTCACGCAGCTCTACGGAAGATGAAAAGGATGTAGCATGGTATTGTATCTATGATAAGAAAAAGATAAGAGCTATTATAGCTGACAGCAAGGATGATATATTCAAAAAGATAAGATTTAATAAAATCGATACGGATGACGATGAATTAAACAGGTTTATGGATAGGATAATGAATAAGAACAGCAGCGAATTAATATTTTTAGGATATCCAAAAGCTGATGTAGAAAATTTCATAGAGTATCAGAGCTTTCTGAAAGATGCCAGAATACCTCTTAAAGAAGCGCTGTCGATCGATGAGGCTAGGCTGCTTCGCGTTAAGATACATTATAAACATGATAGTGACGCGGTATTATTTATTGATAATTATTATAAGGCTATACAAGATTACAATACGGATAGCAAAAGATTGCGCAGAAAAATAGGTTTTGACTGGATATCATCAAGAAGCGAGCAGACAAAGAGTAAGTACGCGGTGAGATATGTTGCGCTTGCGGCTATTTTTAAGATGCTTATTGAGGGAAAATCTCTTGAGAGAACAGGCGCGACTGTAGCGTTCCCGGATTATGAAAATATAGATTTAGGCACAGATGGCGGCGCAAGCAGGAGCCACAGCATAACTGATGAAGGCAAAATAGCTCAGGCCATCGCTTCGCAGGCGTAATTTAGCATATCGCATATCGTATGTCGCATGCAGCATGTAGTAAGAAGAAAATAAATATATGAAAAATATAATAACCATAATCCTAATTTTAACATTCAGCTTGAACCAGCTGGCAGGGGTGGGGTCTGCCTGTACGGATAGCTTAAGGCCGGTTGCGTATAAGAGGTCGCTGGAGCCCACAGAGAATCTTCCAGAAAAAGCCCAGGCTGCAGAATCTGCTAAAGCTGTCAATATTGTGCTGGGTTTAGAACAAGGCCTTAAAAGACTGGAGGAGATGATATCTGAACTGCTCAGACAGCCGGGTAAAAAGAGAATTTGCGTAGTAATAGATGGCCTATCTGGAGTTGGCTCAACCCATATTGCACGACTCATAAAAAGAAGAGGTATCGCGGATATAGAGCCCAGTGAAATAAGCCTGGTAGAGAGAGACAAGGTGGGGTGGCCTGGCTATAGTTTATTTGTCAAAATACGAGAGAAGTTTAGAGACGTGAAGACTCTTATACTTATAGAAGGCTTAAATGAAGCAAGTGACTTGCAGGGCGTGGCGGAAAAAGCTGTGGATATTTGTGTAAATATTATAGCGGATAAAGATTCCAGGCTTCTTAGGATTAATGGAAAATGGTTGTTCATGGTACAAAAAATTGACAGGCTTACTGCCACACAGGAGGATGCAAGATTTGATTTAATTATAGATAATAGTATCCTCGCTGATAAAAGAGATGAGCGGAAGATCTTATCAGATAGAAAGAGATTCGAAAAAGGGGCAAGTACTATAAGTCATATTATCTATGAATTTTTTAATGAACTACCCAGTCTTTTTGGCAAGCTTAAGGAATTGCCCAAGAAAGGTATTTCTGTCTCTTTCGGACCGGAAGAGTCTGAAGGCCTTGTAGAAATAAGAGACAAGGTCATAAGCGCTATACTCAACTATGAATCAGGATTTGACCGAGAGCATAAAAATATATTGCATGGAAAGCTGGATTATATAACTAAATATATATATGATTGGCGGATGAGCAAGTTTTTTGAAAAAGAGCTGACTATATTAGAAGGAAGGAAGACGATAGGGGATATTGCCAAAGCTCTTGAGCTAGGTGGGCCGATACTCGTATTTGGTTCAGAAGAAAATTATCAGATGGCACTTGCAGGATTATTTATGTTATCAAAGAGAGGTTGCGATGTAGAAAACAGAGTCTTTGTATTCAGTGTAGAAGAGTATCTAGATAGGACAGGAGAGAGTGAAATTATAGAAGAGATTTTTAAGTTTTACCACAGTCAGGCGCCAAAACCGAAAGAAGGGAAGCCCTCCGATATTTTGATGGAGCTTTTGGCAAAGCTTACGAGAGAGAATTTAGAAAAGGCTAGCGCTGTAGAAAAATTGCCGAGAGCAAAAAAAGTATCGAGGCCCGCAATGGTATTAAAAACTATGGATTCGCAGGCGTAATTTAGCATATCGTATATCGCATATCGTATATCGCATGTCGTATGTAGTAATGGGGACGGTCCTAAAGGGGACACCCCTGAGCGTGAAAATAGCGTAAAAATGATGAAAAAAATAATAACCATAGCCCTAATTTTAACATTCAGCTTGAATCAGCTGGCAGGGGTGGGGTATGCCCGCGGACATGGGGATACACTCAGGCCGGAGGCGAGCGCGAAGTCCAGAAGCGATGAGATATCCGGGAGATTAGGAGGCCCCAGTCTGCGCGCTTTCGGTTCCATTGGAAAACCTTCGTTTTCATTTGTGCTAAGCCCGGAAGATGAGCATGATGCAAGGATGGAACTTAATCGCTTACGGGCTGATTACGGTTTTCTTGCACAAGATCATCCTGTAGCAGCTTATCTAAGAAAGATCATAAAGGAGAAGATATATCCTGATATGCAGGATGAGCTTTTACCGCGCATAGAGGTCCTCGCCTCTAAAGGATGCGGGGTAAATAGCATGGTATACCCAAATAATACTATTGTAGTTACACCTGAGCTTTTAGAGTTTGTTCAGTACGAAGAAGAGCTTATATTTGTATTATGCCATGAGATAATACATATGGACAGAGAGCATTTTAGCAAATCTAAAGATGTAAAGGAGATCCGCAAGCTTTTTGGCCTTCTCCGCTATCAAGAAATGGAAGCAGATATAAGGGCTTTCTATATGCTTGAGGAGCGCAACGTAAACCCGCAAGGAGCTATCTCTGTTTTGCAAAAGTTCAAAGCAGGAGGTGCTGACTGGGGCCCTGTCCACGGAAGCTCCGGAGACAGATTATTAAATATCGAGTCCTTAACATACCTGAAGGATACGGCAGGGCTGTCTTATTTTCTGACGAAACTTCCGGAAGCTTTTAGCAGAGGCGTTGATGAAGTAGTAAAGATAAAAGGTAAGCGAATTGAGAATATCACACGCGCTTCAGAAAACACCGGTGATTATGAAAAGAGGCGTATAGGGTCCGCAAGAAAAGCGGATATATATCTTATACCTGAAACTATCACTGGCCTTAAAGAAGATGTGATCAAATACGCAAAACAGCTCAAACTTATGGGAATAGATAAAAGCGATACCAGAACAACAGCCGGTGTCCGATACAACGAAAGCAGGGCATTGCTCGATATGTTGACCAGGCGAGCAGGGGATCTTTTGCGCCGGATTATAGGTGATAATAAGCCCGCTTTAAATTACACGCTTTTGGTCCTGGGCTTTGGCGTGCCTTTCCTGGAAGAAGATACAGATAGATTAAATGTACCGATATTTAGGTCTATAAAGAATGAGTTTTTGGTGCGGATAGAGAAGGATTTCCAGGCTGTTTTGGAAGAGATAAGAGAATACTTGTTTAAAGGCGACGTTGCGGGAAAGCTAGATATAGAAATAAGAAGCGGCGAAGATCTTAGAAGCTTTGTAAGGTATATCTTTGGCGCGGCCGCGCAGATGCAGGTATATGATACAACGACAGGCAACTTCGACTTTGAACGTTATCTACTAGATGCGCATAGCGTTGTAAAGGATGCACAAGAATACGCAGGCACCAAAGGGCTCAAGGAGTGTAATGCCCAACGGCTCTGGACAGAGATAGTATTCGAAGGCATCTTTATGCTTTATGACTTGGGGCAGAACAGGTCTGTAGCAAGATATCTCGAGAAAGTCATATCTTATAAGGACTCATTTAATATTGATTATCAGTATCTCGGTATTCTTATCAGATCAAGGGGCGATGATATAGTAAAAGAGAAGAGTATATTGCGCTTATCACGGAAAACGGGTTTTGGGTATGATATATACAAAAGCCAGATAAGATCTAAGCCGGCAAAAAAGCTGGCCTATTTACTCATTGGTATAGAAGAAGATAGAAGGCTTTCTCGGCAGGATTTAAGGGATATGCCGGTTTCTGAATACAAAGAAAGAATGCGTAAAACAATGGAAAAAGAGCCCTACCCACACTTATACAAATATAAACTGGATGATTTCGCGGAAGCGTTAGGAGAGATAAGAAAGCTGGGGCGCGAGAAAACTTCCGGAATCTTAACTTACTTGCATAGCTATTTCACGTATATGATTGAGAGAGGCGAGCTAGGGAAGATCATGCCGGAAGAAGATAAAAAAGAAAGAGTAATATCGATTATACATTTTTTACGAATATTTGAGGATTCTGAAAAGACGTATGCTGAAGACCTCAATCTTTTCCTGCAAATCTATTATTTCTCATCTGATGCAGGCAAGAATACTTTTACGCTGGCAGAATTAGAAGATATATCTAATGAGGGTAACAATCTTGCGTTGGCAGAAGAGAGGTTCGGACAAAGGGCTGATTTGCCGGAGATAGGCTTTAAGATAGAGGATATCATGGGTTTCAAGGCCATGATCTTTGAGGAGTTGCACAGAGTCCTTATGAAGGAAGAGAAAGAAGACAGCTTCTTTGATATGCTGGATAATTCCTTAAACAGGTGGCCCATCATTTCACAGGACGAGGTGGTCGAATTATTTTCGGAGACTTCAGATACGTATGATTTTCTCTCTAGGCGCGATGAGATAATAGAGAAAGGGGTTAAATATATTGGCTCTGATAAGTTTAAGGAAAGTAAACTTGATAGCAAAGACCTGAAGCGGTTATTTATGGTCAGCTTTTTTTTGAGGGATGTTTTTATCAGGACCACTGTTCAGGAGTATATCTTGCTTCAGATTTTAAAGGACCTTTCTTTTGACGAGGCGCTTTTCTTTGCGGAAGAGGCGTATCTCCCGCAGAAGCGGATGGGATTTATGCGAGGATGGGAGTATCTTATAGAAGAGAAGGCTGATACCGCTGAGGAGATGGATATGTTGACAGAGAAGGTATTAAAGGTCTTTAAACTGGAAAAGACAGATATGATGAAGGAAATGGGTAACGCTGTAGGGGTAGACTATATTATGGAAAATATGTTTAAAAAACAAGATGAGTTTTTAAGCATACTGCTTGATACGGCTCAGGATGACAGAGAGTTAAAAGAGTATCTTTTCTCTATATGGTATTATGTCTATAAGCCAGCAATAGACGCTTCTGAAACCCGGGGTATGAATATAGAGGAACTTAAAGAATGGGCTTCGGTCCACCCGCATGAGAGAATGGCTGAAGTAACAGAAACAAGAGATTTATGGTATTTGCCGCTTGAAAATATCTTGAATCTTTTTTACCGCATGGATTATAAGGCAAGGTATGTATTGCTTCGCAAGCTTTTAATGAGCGAGAAGGGAGTGCTCACAACAGATAGGGGCAGGAGAAGGCTGCTTTCTAAATTCATGGATAATTATGTCAGATTCAAAAAGGGAGAGAGCGGAATCGAGAAGGTCGTCAGGGATGTTCTAGGTGAGTTTATTATGGCCGCGCAGGATGATAAGCTCTATTTTGCTTTGTACCCCATGCTGATAGAGCGCGTTGCCAACCCCCCGCAGAAAGCCACAAAATGGCAGGATATAAGCGAATTTAAAGAGATAATAAACAATACATTTCCCATGCTGCAGAGAGGTTATTCTACTTACCTGACCTTAGAAGATGATGCTGTAATCAATATGTATGGATATATTGGAAGAAAGGCCCAGGAAGAGAAGGAGAGGGAGATTCTCGAAAGCAAACAAAAAGAAGTTGATCTGATAGAAGAGTCACGCTCATTACTTACAAAGAATATACTCATGTGGATATGCGGGTATGATCCTGATGCAGTTAGCGAGAGAGAGCAGATTGATGAGCTCCTGCTATCAGTTGTCCCTGAAGAAGTAAGGCGCAAAGATGCAGCAGCGCTTGGCTCGATGAAGCTTATATTAGAGATTGCCCAGCGACTTGGGACTCCGGGCATTCTCTTTCTACAGCTCCTGGGCCAGTTTATGGATATACCCGAGAAGTATGAAAGAGAGTTTATGGATGCATGTGATTCCATGGTAGGACAGTCGAGGCTCTCTGGATACCAGACACTTAAGCGCGAATGTCCCGATTATGTGAAGAGAATAAGAAGATTCGGCAGGCGCATCGGCGGCGGCTCGCTAAGGACTGTCTACCAGGATGAGCTTACAGATGGCAGCGAAGAGGCCTTAAGGATCATAAACCCCAATGCGGAGTATTTCAGCAGGCAATCTCTTGAGCTTATACGTAAGGTCTTGACCGGATTATCAGATAAGGATAAGCGCTATAGCCAGGCATTATCTCTTCTGGATGGCCTCCAGGAGTGGATAGAGGCAAAGCTCCACGACGATACATTTTTAGAGGATGATAAGGTATTCAAGGAGCAGAATCACGGGTATAATCCAAAAGGATTCAGCCGCAAGATCTATGTGCCTAGGAGTAAAGATAGCGGCTCGCCTCTTATTTTAAGGGAAGAGTTTATCAAAGGAAGAAACCTTACAACTTTTAAACCGGCGGATAAATGCAGCGATGATGAGCTATCAGAACAACAAGAGATAGTAGCCTTGCTTGCTAGAAACTATTTCGACCAGATATTTATGGGGGGTTTTTCAAGCAAGCTTAAGGCAGCGGCAATGCTGGCCAGCAAAAAGATATCTTATGTCCATTCTGATATACATCCGGGTAATTTCAGGGTTATGGGTGGAAACAGGGTAGCGATATTAGACAGGGAGGCGTTTATTAAGCTGAACCGAGAAGATAGGAAACTTTTTTATAAGATAAGCCAATCGAGCAGTACCAGAGAACGGCTTGAGCTTTTTATAGATTATCTATCGGATAAGCCAGGGAATGAAGGCCTGAAACAGAAGAAAGGCGTTATTATATCAGAGGTTATGTCTGTGTTGGGTGATGATAGTACTGATTTAGAAGATATAGTAGCTGATATAATCATCAAGCTAAGAATGCGCGGCATAAAGATCCCTTTAAAAATATCGTTGCTCATCAAAAACTTGAATGGCCTTAATAGATTGGCTCAACGGGTAGGTTTTTCATCTTTGGGGGATGCGCTTGAGTTTAAGCCTAAAAACGGGCCTGTAAAAAAGAGGATAATTAATTCTATGGGCGAAGCTTTTAACGATAGCATGAAGATGTTAAGAGCCATTGATTCGCAGGCGTAATTTAGCATATCGCATATCGTATGTCGCATATCGCATGTAGCATGTGGCGTGTAGCTTGTGGTATGAATAAAAAAATTATGAAAAAAATAATAACCATAATCCTAATATGCGTATTTAGCCATAACCAGCTGGCAGGGCTGGGCTCTGCCTATACAGATACGTTGCGGCCGGCTGCAGCTGCGAGAGTTAAGATTCAGAAGATATCAAAGAGAAAAGTCTCACTCTTTTATGGCCAAAGCCGCAATATCGCTGATAAACTTCTGGAAATGGCAATAGAGAGGCCTAATGATCGCAGGCTATTTATATGGTGTGTGCCCAGAACGCTTACAGAGCGGCAGACTGCGCAGCAGTTTGGATTCACAGATTTAGTTTCTGCCCAACAGATTGCCCAGGCAGTGGCAAAGGAGCTTAAAGGAAGGGGCTTTAAGAAGGGGGTAGCATCTAAGCCTTACGGCAAAGATATTAAGATACACACGGTTGAATTTTCTTCAGAGATTGAGCTAGCCGGTGAAAGATTAGATAAGATAACTCTGGTTACGGCAGATAAGTATTATACAGACAGGCTTTATAACGCATTAGAGAAGAATAATGACCAGGAAGCAGGCCAGGTTATATCAAGGGGTGAGGCACATGTGCTGGGGCTGCAAATGGTAATAAAAGATGAGAATGGCATCTCTGCTTTAGCTGAAGAGCTCGGTTTAGGTAAAGATGAGGCAGGGGATACTTTTATCTCATTTAATGAGAGAAGCAAGAGGGCCAGGGGCTGGGTAGATATAAGAGAGAGGCTATCTGAGATTGGAGTAAACAAGAGTATATCCGAAGAATATTTAAAACCAGAAGAGCAGGTTGACAGCAAGCAGGTAATAGATAATATCAGAGAATTGTTAGAGCATGGTCTTTGGGATGAGGCCTGGGAGGAGGCAAAAAGTAACTTTTTTGGAAAAGATATATTTGATGAACTCTCAAAAGAGATTGCCACAGGGGCAAGGGCAAAAGTTTTCTGGTGGATAGCTCCTGGAGAAAGAAAGACGCTAGTCGAATTTATTAAAAGAGGCGATAGAATCAGAAAAGATCTGGATAGACTTTACAGTAAAGCAAAAAAACCTGTTAAGTCAGCAGCTAAGTTTGAGGCTGTACAAAAAAAGTCTGCTGAAAAATTATTTACAGACTTTACAAAAGGCATGAGGCAATTCTGTGATGAATTTGTCAACCTTGATAACGACGCGTGGAATGCGGTCAATAAAGAAGCTAAAAAGATAGCTATTCGCGACAGGGATGATATTGATTATTCCAAATGGCCGGCTTCAAAAGCAGAATTTATACTAACAGCCGGAGGTATAAAAGACGGCCTTTATGGGCAGGAAGAAAAATCTCTCTCATTAGCCAGGGATGAAGCTGCGCGCGCAATTGTCGTTAATTTTATGAGAGCGATCTCTGAGCTCTATGACGAAAACTCCCCTCGCTATAAGTTTTTAACCGGCGAGATACAGCCAGATGCACTTGAATCAGGCAGGCTTTTATCAGGCGATCTTTTAAAATTGTTATTAGATATTGTCCGGCGCATAGAAGTAAGCAGTGTTTTTAACCGAATTGGGTTTGCAGCCGATGAGAAGGGGCATGCAGGCAGCCCTGATTACTTTTTTCTTTTGCCCAGGCTTGGATACGTCCCATTTATAGAGCAAGAAGATTTTATTAGCATAGTAGATAACCAGCAGGCCTATACTTCAGTAGAGGTCATCCCGCCGGCTAAAGAGTACCCTCCGGCGATTGTTATAAGATTAAATAAAGATGCAGGGTTTGGATTCTCAGAAAAGCGTACAGGAGACTATATCCCCGAGGGAGAAGACGCAATGCTAAAGATACTTCTTTTTAAGGGAGATAAGGTTGTGGCTGATGAGAGGGCTTACAGGGATTTCATAGAACCTGTTAAGAAGCCCGGCAAAGGCCGGATAGTTTACAGGCTCAAACCCGGCAAAGACGGTAGCACATTGCTGGCAAAGGCCTTGAATGAGAAGACTGCGCGTATAGTAATGACACATATCTTAGTGGATATTGACAAATTTAGTCAGGCCTTAACAGTTGCGGCAGAAAAAGGCGAGGTTGGCTTAGAGGCCTACGAGAATGTAATGACTAAGGCAAGGAATAAGGGCCCGAAGAAGATCCTTACGCTTTATGAGGCAATGCCAAAACTGACAGAGACGACAAAGGTAGAAGACCTCATAAAGAGGATGACGGGGCATGAACAGGGGTATGAAAGATCGAAGAATCTGCAGCATCTGCTTCAGGCGTTAAAGGCTATAAGCAGCGGCTTGAAACTTTGGCCGGATAATGCAGAACTTAAGAAACAGAAACAGAGAATTTCAAAACGCATAAAGAGAGTTAAATTGGATTTATTGATTTCGAAGACAGAAAAGGCTATCAGCGAAAAGAGTCAAAGTGATATAGAGGAAGTTCTTGCTGAGGTTGAGGCCCTATTTTTGGATAAAGGTAAAAAGGCAACAGAAAATAGGATGCAGAAGGCAGCAGAAGGTTATCCTGACGCGCTTATAACCTGGAAGAGGCTGATAGAAGCTGCCAAGTCAGTCAATAGACGTAATAAGCTTATAGAGAGTGCGCATGCATGGCTTGATAAAGGTAATTTGGCTAAAGCAGAGGAGAGGAAAGATGCGGCTGTTGAACAGAGCGGCGACGCAGAAGATACACAGAGGCTGAATAGTATAATAGAAGGGAGAATTCAGAAAGAAGCAAGCCGGATCAACGCTACTCTTGAAGGCCTTAGGGCAGGTATCGATAGCGCTGAAACCATCGAGCAGATGCCTATATTAAGTGAAGGATTTGCAGGCATCGGGAATGCGATTGCCATGCTCATACCTAGCGAAGATAAGACAAGGCTGCAAGAGCTGCTTGATGGAACGCAGGGCAGGCATAGAAAGAAGATCAGCCAGATGAATCTTAAGACAAAAAGGGCAAAAGAGAAAATCCTAAGTACGTTAATGCAGGATGAGTACTTTTTGGATACCTATACTACTGCCTCAAAGGAGGCCTTGTCAGATGTAGAGAGGTCCCTATCAGAGTCAAGACAAGGCATAGATGAGATACCTTCAGCAGCGGTTCAGGATGAACTTAAAGCAGGGGTAGCAAGGGTAGAGGAAAAACTACACAGCGCTTTAAAAGGAGCGCCAACCAGAGAACAGAAGCAAGAGATAGATAGAATCTTAAGCGAGCTTAAGGAACTTGACGGGGAGATAAGTTCAAGTTTATCATTGGCCGAGCTCGTTGACTTGAAGAAAGAAATAAGTGAAAGACGAAGGGGAATAAAAAATGGTACTTGGGCCAGGATGAGTGATGAGCAAAGAGATAAGATTAAACAGATGCGAAAAATCTTAAGGGATAAGATTAGCGTCGCTATTTTTAAAAAGCAGGCGGATGAGGCAGGTAAAGATCCAGAGAATATCAAATCCTCCTCTGCGGGCGAGGGTTCCGATAGCTATTTAAGTGATGATAAAGACTTAAGAAATTCCATGAGGGTTTTAGGGGGTATTTTAAAAGATAGGCCCAAAAGGGTTAGAAGCTTAGGGGAAATGTTTAATTTTGTACTGGAAAATACAAATATTCTTGATAGGTTCGAAACTCCTGAGGAGAAATATGACAACCTAGTGCTTTTAGCGTCAAAATTTGAGGCAGAGGACTTTGATGATGAGTGGACAAGATATATCATACAGCAGATGTACCAGATCCTTTTACCAGGTGAACCTGCCGTTTTTTCAGAGACAAACAAATTGGAGTATATAATATGGAAGGATGAAAAGATAGATCTGCCCTGGGAAGGCATTTATATATGTTTGACAGATGTACGCTATAGAAAGGATGGGCGTATTCCAGCTACCTTAAAATTTTCTGTATTCGCGCCGATAAAATATCCGGTAGTAAGGCCGGACAGAGAAGAGGATAGCCTCAAAGGGTGGAGATACAGAATCAGGCATATGCCCGATCGCAAAATTGGAAGAACGAATGTGATCAGAAGTTTCTCCAGAGAAAATAAGGGGGACACAATATGGATAGGTGGAAGAGGTGGTTATGCTATAGAGTTAAAACTTTTTAAGGTAGAGAGCGAGGCAGATATACTATATGACAAAGGTTATGTTTGCAGAATATTAGTAAGGAAGCCGTTAGAGGGTTTCAGGCCTCCTGATCCTTATGCAGAAAATAATAAATCTTTCTCTGCGGGCATAGCCGGTGAGATAAGAGTATTAGGAGTTATAGATTCGCAGGCGTAGGTTAGTATATCGCATATCGTATGTCGCATGTAGCACGGCACGTTTAGATGTGCATTACTAGACAATTATCTTCCCCAAGTTAACATAAGTCGTTTTTGTCCTTGATTATACACCCCTTAAATGATACACTATTATAATTTGTTATATACATTATATCACTACTGTCCCATTATAACTTAAATAGTTTCAACTGGTTATCATCGTTAGTGTTATCATCGTTGAGATTAGTTTCCATAAGTGCTTGCAGTATATGCGTTTTGTCGAAAATGGACACACTCAAAATTTGTAAAATTG
>JBDRAM010000098.1:0-5526 GCA_043823785.1 Candidatus Omnitrophota bacterium | reverse complement strand
CTTCTCTTGCATGCGGCGTCTTAATAAATGAAAAAGATCCTTCAAAGCCTTCAATAAGGCCATCTAAATAACCTTTTGAAAAAATAAAATAAGGTATATCAGCGCTAAGCTCTAGATTATCCAGAAGGCCATAGGAAAAATTTAAGTCTAATCTATTAACTTCGGTGTCTATATAAACCCACCATTCCCTGCTTCTTATAAAACGGCCTGAACCAAAACGCTGGCAAGGCCAAACCGGGTGTTGGTCAATTATCACATTTGAGACATGATATGAACCGTCTATCTCAAACTTACCCTTTTTTAACGTCTCTGCTTTATCAGGAGCAGGAGACATAAAATATATATACATCGGCATCTGGTTACGGATGTTGAGCGGGCCGGCAGGCTGGTACTTGGGTTCTTCGGCTATTAAATCGGTTGAAACAAGCAAAATAAAAAATGCTAAAAACAAACATTCTTTAAATGCTTTTGCAGGTTTTGGGATTGCTTCGTCCGCCTCTGGCGGACTCGCAATGACGAAATGTTTTACTCTCAACGGCAAATTAGCCCCTATATTTATTTTTTTTCATCAATCGGATAACCTTTTTCTTGACCTCTTCTTTCAGGTCAGCTCCGTAAAGCCTTAGAAACAAACGCTGCTTTATTTCGTTACCTGATATATCTTTTTGAAAGGATGATCTTATTATCGCGCAGGCCAGGTCAAACATAGAACAACCCATCTTTAGCCTCTCTTCAGGAGTCCTCTTTAGCAGCATATCATTATAAATCTTTTCCACTTCCCTTGAGGTATCCTTCATTACTTAAGCTCCTTTAATAAGCTCGCCAGGCTAAGTTCCTGGGCTTTATCTTCTATATATTTTAAATCTATGTTTTTTCCGGACAATAACAAACGAACGTCATCTAATTGCATCTGGGAATGCGAATCCCTTGCCCAGTAGAGCTTTGACAGAATTAAATCTTCTAAGGAAACTATAAATGCCGTTACTCCTTCGATTTCTATCTTCCGCCGCCTATCAAATTCTAACAGCCTGTAAGGGGTATCCTTACGGACTATAAAGTCGAATTTCATTGGAAAATCAAAATATATTATATTAAAAGAAGACTTCTCTCGTATGGAATCCTCTACAGATTCTTTATCTATATAAAAATCCTCTTTAAACAAGCTGTAAATTTTAGTTACATCTTCTTTTACTATATTAATCACAATATCTATGTCCCTTGTCATCCTGGGTTGCGCATAATAGTTGAGAGCGACAGAACCTGTCAACATATATCCTATATTTAACATATTTAGGCGCTCTAAAACTATTTTTAATATATCTAACTCACTCATACAAAGTAGGCCCTTAATTTTAAAGTTTTATAATATTTTTGCTCTTAACTCCCGCTCTCTCGAAGGCATTACGGGTGTCTAATATGACTTTAGAGTTCTTTGCTATCATCTTGTAATTAAAACTAGTATGGTCTGTAACTAAGATGACTAAATCGCTCATTTTTATATTTGCCTGATCAAGCTTTGTGCCTTTAAGATGAATACCGTTTATCTCAAGATAAGGTATATACGGGTCAGAATAAGAGACCTTTGTGCCTTTTTTGTTTAGTACATCAATAACATCAAGCGCCGGAGACTCACGCAGGTCCTTTATATCTTTTTTATAGGTGACTCCCAAGACAAATACCTTAGACTTTGATATATCCTTACCGCTGGCTTTAAGCAGCTCCTCTGCTCTCTGTACCACATAATGCGGCATAAAGAGGTTTGTCTTTGACGCCAGGTCTATCATATGCGTCCTAAAACCAACCTTGCGCGCTTTCCATGATAGGTACAACGGATCACAAGGAATGCAGTGCCCACCAATGCCTGGCCCGGGATAAAATGGCATAAATCCAAAAGGTTTTGTCTTTGCGCCCTCTACGACCTCCCAGACATTTATCTTGAGCTTATTGCATAGCATGGCAAATTCATTGATAAGGCCTATATTCACTATCCTGAATGTATTTTCAAGCAATTTAACTACCTCGGCAGCCTCTGCTGAAGATACAGGTATTACTTTTGTGATTACCTTGGAATAGAGCAACCTTGTAAGATCACCCGCTTCCTTGCTTATGCCGCCTACTATTTTGGGGATCTTAGCAAACGGATACTTTACGTTACCCGGATCTATCCTCTCCGGTGAAAATGATAAAAAGAAATCCTTACCTTCTTTAAGCCCGTGCTTCTCAAAGATAGGTAATACGACATCCCTTGTAGTACCCGGGTAAGTAGTGCTCTCCAATATAATAAGCTGTCCCGGCCGCAGATATTTAGCAATAGTGCTGCTTGCTTTTATTATATAAGACATGTTTGGCACTTTTCTCTTGCGTAAGGGTGTGGGCACGCATACGATTAAAGCGTCTGAGTCCTTTATAACTGATATATCTGTGGTAGGTTTAAATCTTTTGCTTGCAACCGATGATCTGACTTCCTTAGAAGATATGTCCGTTATATAAGAATTACCTCTTCTTAGGCCTTCGACCCTTTTCTTATTATTATCAAGGCCATACACAAAGAATCCTTTCTTAATGAATTCAAGAGCAATAGGTAACCCCACATATCCCAAGCCTATTACGCAGACTTTGGCTTTTTTGGTGTTTATAAGGGCTGTCAGCCTCTTCGCATAGTTCATGTTCTATCCCTCCAGTAATTAAGCAGGTCATTTAAAGTCTTCTCAAAAGGTATTACAGGCTTCCAACCTGTGAGTCTCTTCATCTTTGCGCAGTCACCGATAAATAAAGGGACATCATTAAGCCTTATTCTTTTTAGGTCTTGTTTTACTTTGACTTTTTTTTCTGTCATTGAAAGCAGCATATCCAGTACCTTTTTTATCGTGTACCCTTTTCCGGAACATATATTATATACGTCACCGGACCTTCCTTTCTTCATAATGTGCCAATACGCGTTTACCATATCCCTTACATCGGAAAAATCCCTTTCAGCCTTTAGGTTTCCCACATACATTACAGCTTCCTGCCTGCCTTTCTCTATTAAGGCGATCTGTCTCGCGAAGTTTGAACATACAAAGTGCTTAGACCGCCTGGGGCCTGTTTGGTGAAAAGGCCTTGTCCTTATTATGTCAAGGCCATAACTTTTGTAATATTGGTAGCCTAAATAATCCTGCGCGACCTTTGAAACAGCGTATGTATTAAGGGGCCTTAACGGACAGGTCTCTTTTATGGGTATATCCTCCCTCTTTACAGAACCATACTCTTCGCACGAGCCTGCCAGTATGATCCTGGGGTTGAGTTTTAAGCTGCGCAATGCCTCAAAAAGCTTGACCTGGCCGACAACGTTTGTCTCTATGGTATCTACAGGGGCCTTCCAGGAGATAAAAAGAGATGCCTGCGCTGCCAGGTGTATTACAAAATCAGGTTTTATCTTATTGAGTATCTTTTTTGTGGCGTCGAAATCATTTATATCGCACTCAGAATACAATCTTATACTACCCATTAAATGTTCTATGTTTGCGGTATCTGCTCCACGGCGTTCTATTCCATAGAGATCATACTTTTTTTCTATAAGAAGCTCACTCAGATGGCTTCCGACAAATCCAGCGATACCTGTTATGAGAACTTTCATAATAACCTATATTCGCCGCCGGGAGGCGGCTCCTACGTTTAGATACCTGCTGAGGGCGTCCTGCCAACTCGGCAAAGGTTTCCCATATAACTTTATGAATCTTGAATTATCAAGCACAGACATTTTCGGCCGTTTAGCGGGACGGTCTATCGCTGAAGAGATACATGGGCTTATAGAAGCCTGCTTTATGCCTTTTAATTTCAGTATCTCCTTTGCGAATTCATACCAAGTGCATGATCCTGAATTTGTTATGTTTAGGGTATTATGAGAAATAGAAAAAGTTTTTCTATTTCTGGCAAAGGCCTTAAGCAGTAACTCAGCGATAGCTTCACCCAGATCCGCTGTATACGTAGGTGAGCCCTTCTGGTCATCTACTACCTTGAGCTTCTTCCCTGATTCCGCTAAGGATATTATAGAATCGACAAAATTTCTGCCGCCTTCGCCAAATAGCCAACTGGTCCGCACTATAAGATAACTATTCAACATACTCCTTACCGTATTCTCACCTTCTAATTTTGAATTGCCGTATACGTTGAGCGGAATAGCCTCATCCTCTTCTTTGTACGGGGACTCGCTTTTCCCGTCGAAAATATAATCTGTGCTTATATATAACATGGGGCATTTTATCTCTAAGCAGGCCAGGGAAATGTTTTTTGTGCCTTCTACATTTATAGCATGGGCCTTAGCCGGGTCCTTCTCGCAGCCATCAACATCTGTAAATGCCGCTGTATGTATAACAGCGTCCGGGTTTACCTTTTTCATGAAATCCGATAAAGATAACTCTTTTCTTATATCCACGGGATTATCCCTGTCCCGCATATCCGCGCTTTCGGTATGTATCTCTCTGCTCTCAAGGCTGCGTATTATAGCGCTGCCCAGCATCCCCTCCGAACCTGTCACGAGTATTTTCATATTATTAAGTTAAAAGGTTTAAAAGTTTAAAGGTTTAAAAGTTAGGAATCCGTAACATTTTAACTTTTTAACTTTTGAACTTTTGAACTAAATTTACCATTTAATAATCTTCGCCCGCCTCTTCAAAGGCTTCCACCACCACTCATTGGATATATACCATTCTACTGTAAGCCTTAGCGCCTTTTTAAAATCATATTCCTGCTTCCAGCCTAGATCTTTGACCTTATCCGAATCTAACGCATACCGTCTGTCATGACCGGGACGATCCGCTACAAAATTGATCATATTCTTGTCTTTGCCCAGCATATTCAGTATAGATTTCGCAAACCTTATGTTTTTTAGCTGACTATCTCCCCCTATATTATATATCTCACCCAGCTTGCCTTTATGCAGTACCATATCTATAGCAGAGCAGTTATCTAGAACATATATCCAGTCTCTAACATTTTTTCCGTCACCATAAAGCGGGAGAGGCTTGCCTTCAATGGCATTTGTTATAAAAAGCGGCATTACTTTTTCAGGATACTGATAAGGCCCGAAGTTATTGGAACTCCTGGTTATTATAACAGGCAGTTTATATGTCTTAAAGTAACTACGGCATAATAGATCAGCCGCAGCCTTGGATGCCGCATAAGGCGAATTGGGCAGGAGAGCATCATCTTCTTTTGATAAACCACTCTTTACATCACCATAGGCCTCATCGGTTGAGACGTGAAGGACCCTTTTAATCCTAAGCTTTCTTGCCGCCTCAAGCAAGACCTGCACTCCATCTACATTTGTCCTTACAAACTCCGATGGGTCTTTTATAGAGCGGTCTACATGCGTACAGGCGGCAAAATTCACAACATAGTCGCAGTTCTTCATAGCATTCTCTACAAGCTTAATATCGCAGATATCGCCTTTTATAAATTCATAATTTTTACTTTCGCGCGCATCTTTTAAGTTGTTTAGATTTCCGCAATAGGTCAGCTTATCGAGATTTATTATATTATAGTCGG
>JBDRAM010000097.1:0-18112 GCA_043823785.1 Candidatus Omnitrophota bacterium | reverse complement strand
CCTAAAGGTTCTATGTGGCTTAAAAACAATATTGGCACAGCTCCGGGACTTATAATTGAGGCGTCAGGCAAATATCTAATCGCGCTGCCAGGGCCTCCGCGTGAGATGATTCCAATGTTTGAACACGACCTCATCCCCTATATTAAAAAGATATCACCCGCGAAATCTGTAATCTTAACACGCACTCTTAAAACAACCGGATTAGCGGAGTCGCAACTCCATCCAAAAATAAAGGAATTTTTACAACTAGCTGGTGATATAACCGTAGGAATATATGCTCATCCCTCCCAGATAGACCTCAAGATAACTACTAAGGCAAAAAATCGTTCTCTGGCAAGAGAAAAAATTGGATCCGTGGAAAAAAGAATAAGAAAACGCTTAGGAGGCCTCATTTATGGTGCTGATGATGAAACCTTGGAAGGTGTGGCTGCTAATCTTCTCAAAAATAAAACATTAGCAATCGCTGAATCCTGCACAGGAGGGCTTCTGTCAGATAGGCTTACTGATATCCCGGGAATATCCAAAAATCTCATTTTCTCTCTGGTCGCGTATTCAAACAAGTCTAAGGTAGAACTCCTGGATATTCCGGAGGCTATGCTAAAAAAACACGGCGCTGTAAGCGCTGCTGTCGCAAGAGCCATGGCTGTTAATGTAAGAAATCTCAGCAATACAGATATCGGCATAGGCATAACAGGCATAGCAGGCCCCGGAGGCGCAACTAATAAAAAACCTGTTGGCCTTGTGCATATCGCTTTGTCTGCCGGCAAAAAAACAATTCACAAAGAATGCCATTTTGTAGGCGAGCGGAAGATCATTAAATTTCGCGCAACACAAGCAGCCCTTGATATGCTCCGCCGCTATCTCACTATCTCACTATCTAACCAGGTTAAAAACAGCCTGTTTTAACCTGGTTAAAAATGGGGTTTTTTAACCAGGTTAAAATATTCAAGATTATGAGGACATTTATAGCGATAGCGCTTACAGAAGAGGCCCATGAGGAGCTTAGCTCACTGCAGGATAGCTTGCGTAAGTCAGGCGCTGACATCAAATGGGTAAAGCCGGATCATATACATCTTACCTTAAAATTTTTAGGGGAGATAGACGAAGAACAGGCAGCAGAGATAAAAGCTTCAATTGATGAAACAGTAAAAAACCAAAAACCATTTGATATACATCTAGCGAAGATAGGGGCTTTTCCAAGAATTGCATTTCCGAAGATAGTCTGGGTAGGCATCGATGAAGGCTCTCAAGGATGTATGGCGCTTGCTAAATCTGTCGAGGAGGCCATGCAAAGATTAGGATTTGAAAAAGAGAAGCGCCCCTTCTCCCCTCATCTTACACTTGGCAGGGTCCGTTCGTTAAAAAATAACTCGCAGCTAACCTCAGCCGTAGAAAAAGAGAAAGACTTTAGCTCACAAACTAAAGTCTCAATCAATAAAATAACTTTATTTCAATCCACACTAACCCCGAAAGGCCCTATATACACTCCATTAAAGGAGTTTTCCTTGGAATAAATCTGGGAAAAAATGCCAGATCAAAAAAAGTACAATTATCGTATAAAGGGCGGCGACAATATCGTCAAGCATAACGCCTGCGCTTCCTGAAAGCTCTTCCACCCTCCTGGCTGGCCATGGCTTGATTATATCAAAAATGCGAAAAAGAAAAAACCCAGCTATCACCATAAACCAGGTAGGCTTTATGAAAAGATATACTAAGCACATCGAGGCTATCTCATCGATGACTATCTTTGAAGAATCCTTCTTGCCGAAAACTTCTTCTGCCTTACCGCAGACAAGAAAGCCTAATATAAAAAGATGCACGACAACAAATATAAAAACTACCGGAACCTCACGAAGCTGTAAATATATAAGAACCCCTAATAGGCTAGCCACGGTGCCCGACGCGACCGGTGAATAGCCAAGATAAAGCCCGCTTGCCGTAAACCTGATTACACTCTTCATAAAAACAACCTCTTATTCCTCTTAAGATAAGACGCGCCTGATATGAGTGTCAGCATAACAGTAAGAAGCATAAGGCCGAATATCGCATTTCTGGAAAATACTTCTACACTACTGCTCCAGAAGCTGCTGTCAGAGTAGTGTTGCCTAACAACAAGATATATAAGTATGAAAAACACCGTGACCACCTGAGAAACAGTCTTATGTTTACCAGCCCTGGAGGCAGCTACAATGTGACCCTTTATAATACCTAATACCCTTAAGCCCAGTATGATAAACTCTCTGAATATGATAATAACCACACACCATGCCGGGATAAGCTTCATCTCAACAAAAGCAAGAAATGCTGCCAGAAGAAGTACCTTATCCGCGATAGGGTCCATAAACTTGCCAAAATCAGTTATCAACCCTCTTTCCTTAGCTATCTTTCCGTCAATAAGATCCGTAAATGAGGCTATCGCGAAAACAACTAAGGCTGTTATCTTTCCATACTCCCAACGGGTAAAAAGAAAGAACATAAATACAAATGTCAGCCCGATGCGTGAAAGTGTCAACTTGTTAGGAAGGTTCATCTCTCTCTCCTTACGCCTACAAGGTCATACTCGAGATTGTCAGTGATTTTGACATACACAAAATCACCCGGTTTAAGGCTTTTTCCGGAGTGGACATAGACAAGCCCATCTACTTCAGGAGCGTCATACTGTGTGCGGCCCAGATAGAGGCCCTTCTTAGGCGCTTCCTTTTCCTCAATCAGAACTTCAAGGGTTTTGCCTATAAACCTCTCGTTCACCTTCCTGGATACCTCCTGCTGCAGGCTCATAAGCACATCAAACCTCTTTCTCTTAGTCTTTTCATCAACCTGCTCACTAAGCCTGTAAGCATGAGTACCCTCTTCTTTGGAATATATAAACGCGCCCAATCTTTCAAACTCTGTATTTTTGATAAAATCTAAAAGTTCATCAAAGTCTTTTTCCGTCTCACCCGGAAAGCCGACTATTATAGAAGTCCTTAGCGCGACTGAGGGGATTCTTTTTCTTATCCTAGTAATAAGTTTCTCTATCTCGGCACGGCTTATCTTCCGGTTCATGAGCTTTAATATTTTATCATTAATATGCTGTATTGGCAAATCAATATATTTACATATAGAAGGCTCCTTTGCGATAACGTCTATCAGGCTGTCTGTAAAATACTTTGGGTGTGTATAAAAAAGTCTTATCCAGTGCGCGCGCTCAAGCTTGCAGATACGCCTAAGCAGGGCCGCTAGCTTTAAACTCCCATAATTATCTATTCCATAAGATGTCGTATCCTGCGCGATAATATTAAGTTCCGGTATGATTTTCCTGGAAGTAACTCCTTTTATCTCTTTAACTACAGAGCCTATGCTCCTGCTCCTGAAATCACCTCTTATTTTATATATCGTGCAATAGCTGCAACGATTGCGGCATCCTTCCGCTATCTTTAGATATGCGTAATGAGATGGTGTGATTAAAAGGCGGGGGTCTTTGTGCGAGTATAACGCGTCAGGCTTATTTATACTGCTGAAGCACTTACCAGAAAGAACAGAAAATAACGCGTCTTCTATATTCTTATAATTATCTACACCAAGTATAGCATCGACTTCGGGTATCTCTTTTTTTAGCTCTTTAGCATAGCGCTGGCCAAGGCAGCCGCAAACAATAAGTTTCTTTATGCTGCCTTCTTTTTTAAGCTCACACGCCTTAAGTATGACATCAATGGCCTCGCGTTTTGCGTCTTCCACAAAGGCACATGTATTTATGATACCTACATCGCAGCCCTTTATCTCTTCTTTTATTATGCAGCCGCGGGCCTTAAGCCTTCCGAGCATTAATTCAGAATCTACAAGATTCCTGGGACATCCTAAACTTATAATTCCCACTTTTATCTTTTTCATAATAAAAAAGCCCGTTAATCCGGGCCTTACCTATAGACTTGCATAATTCGCCGCCGGGAGGCGGCTCCTACCGCGGCTATCTCCGAATTCCTCTTCTGTCAACAACAATGCCTTTCTTGACGCCAGAGCCCAGAACTCCCAGGTCATTGCCGTTTAGGTTCAGATACATAGCCTCTGCCCTGCCTGTCCATATCTCAAAGTTTTTATCTGCCTTCCATGTTTCAGCAGAGCCTTCACTTAAAACATTTTGAAAAATTATTTTGCCGTCGACCTTTAATTGTATCCAGGCATCTTCGGCTGCCCTTATAGTAAGCTTGAGGCTTTCCTGTTGGGGAATCGAAACTACCGCATCCTGCTTGACTAAAACTTCCTTTGGCTCTTCCTTCGCAGCTTCTTTCTTTTTGGGAGCACTGACGGCAGCTTCAACCTTTTTTATAACCGAGGCAGGGGTTTCGGCCTTTTTAGGTGGTGATTTTTCAATAAGTTTAGGCTTTATTGAATCTGCGGCTTTTTTGCTATCTGACTCTTTCGCGAGCTGTGAAAGTTTCTGAGAAGCCTTACCCGCCACAAAAACTGTGGTTTTAATAAACAGGAAAACAACAAATAAAGCTGCGATAATAATCGCTAAAAATTTTGCTGCTTTTTTTATCTTGCCCTTATCAAAATTAATGCGCGGGATATTTACATCGGGAAGCTTAAATGTTTTCCCTTTTTTATTTTTCCGGGGTACTTCACTCTCTTTTATAGTCTGTTTCTCTTTTTTACCCAATTCATTATATTGATCCAAAATAATATCCGCATCCAGGCCAAGATACGCAGCATATCTCTTTAAAAAACCTCTGACATATATGGGGTTGAGTATATTATCAAACCTATCTTCTTCCAAAGCAGACAATACATCTGGATGTATTTTAGTCTGCTGGTACACCTCAGATATAGCTATTTCTTTCTTCTCTCTGGCTTTTTTAAGCTGACTGCCTATGCTAACCTTTGCCATCTTATACTGTCTCCTGCGCCTGTTCTACTTCTGCTTGTTCCTGATTTTCTCCAAGATAAGCCTGCCTATCAACAAGTATCTCGCGGGGTTTAGAACCGCAATAAGGGCCTATGATGCCCTCTTCTTCCATAGAATCTATAATACGCGCGGCCCTTGTATAGCTAAGGCGCATCCTGCGCTGCAGCATAGAGACAGAGGCCTGGCCCGCTTCAAGCACCATCTTCACAGCATCGTCAAAATACTCATCCTTCTCATGCTCCCTGCCGTATGTCTTCTTATCCTGCTCTTTAAGCATGGCATCTTCATACTCAGGCTGCCTCTGAGATGATATAAAGTCTACTACGCGCTCTATCTCTCTGTCAGACACAAGGCTGCTCTGAGCGCGCGTAGGCTTTGCTACACCGGGCTCAAGAAAAAGCATATCGCCTTTTCCTAATAGTTTATCCGCGCCATTGGCATCCAATACAGTGCGTGAATCTACCTTGGAAGCTACCTTAAAAGATATCCTTGCGGGAAAATTTGCTTTTATAACGCCTGTTACTACATCGACAGATGGCCTCTGCGTCGCGAGTATAATATGGATACCCACCGCGCGTGAGAGTTGGGCCAATCTTGTAATAGCATTTTCAATATCCTGCGAAGCGACTGCCATAAGGTCCGCAAGCTCATCTATGATAACTACTATAAAGGGGAGCTTGTCGGGAACCTCTGAATCATCTTTAAACTTACCCTCATCCCTCTTTCTGTTAAATATCTCTATATTCCTTACGCCCAATTTTGCGAAAAGCTTATATCTTGATTCCATCTCGCTCACTAGCCAGCTTAATGCCGCTGAGGCTTTCTTTGGTTGAGTCACAACAGGGCAGATAAGATGAGGCAATTTATTAAACATAGCCATCTCTACCATCTTGGGATCCACCAGTAGGAATTTAAGTTCTTCGGGAGACGCGTTAAAGAGCATGCTTAATATAATACTGTTTACGCATACTGTCTTTCCGGAACCTGTAGTGCCCGCGATAAGAAGGTGGGGCATGCTGCCCAGGTCACACACAACAGGCGCTCCTGATGTATCCTTGCCCAAAGCAAGCGTAAGCTTAGAATCCTGCTTCTTATATTCATCGGATTCTAAAACTTCTCTTAAATAAACAAGTGTGGATTCTGTATTAGGCACCTCGACGCCTACCCTTGATTTTCCTGGTATGGGGGCTATTATCCTTACGCTCTGCGCTTTCATGGCAAGCGCGATATCATCGCTTAAGACAGTTATACTGTTTACCTTAACCCCAGGGCTGGGCTCAAGCTCATACCTTGTTATAACAGGGCCTTTCTCCACTTGCGTGACTTTTACATCTATGCCAAAATCCTGCAGCGTGCCCTCAAGCACAGCTGATGAAGCTGTAAGGTCCTCTTTTATTTGCCTCTCCACTACCGGAGGAGGGGAATCCAGTAAGTCTAGCGTGGGAAGTTTATATTCTCCCGCTTCCTTAACCTCGGGCTTAATAGCGTCCATCCTATCTCTAGCGTTGGAGGTTTGAGAATCGCGGGAAGCTTTAGACGTTTCTATTATTCTTGGGGGCCTTGCCTCAATCTTTATTTTTGGCGTTGATATCTCTGCCTTCGGCTTCTCCTTAATAACAGGCCCTGAATTGGTTTTTGCCAAGCTCTTTGCCTCCTGAATCTTAATAGGCTTTACAAACTGCTTCTTTTCAGAGCCTATCTTTATCTGGGGCCCCTGTTTTTCTGAAATAGCGGGACTTTTTCTTATACTGAAATAGAAATCTCTTATCTTAGCAAATAGCGCCAAAGCAAACGGGATAATAAGAAGCTCTGTAGCAAGAAGGATGGATAATATAAGAAGGGTTGAAGATATTATATACGCGCCCACCATGCCAAAATAGCGTTCAAGCAGGACCGATGCAAGCATGCCTGAGATTCCGCCTGCGCTCATTCTACCTGAATTTGTCGTGTTAAAGATAAGCGCGAAAAGAGTGCTTGCGGCAATAAAAAAGACTATAGTGCCCACGATCTTGATGTAGAGCTTCTGCTGCGCGCCTTCTTCAGCTGTAAACTTGTTTACAGCCCATATAAGGCACAGCAGAGGCACTATGTAACTGCTTTTTCCTATAAGGAAAAATAGAAAAGAAGATAGATATACACCTATTATACCGGCGAAATTCTGCAGCCTTTCATTGGGAGTTGAACTAAAAAATTCAAGGTCATTTGGATTGTATGTAAGCAAGCTTACAAGGACCAATATCCCTATCCCTAAAAACACAAAGCCGATTATCTCATTTATTCGTTGCTGTTTCACCCCGTACCTCCAAACTAAGTACCAAGTTATTTATGTGCAACAACTACTTTGCTTACTTAAGATGTTTCCAACCCCCAACCTTTATTCATACTAGAGGTACGGGGTCATAGCCCCAGAATCAACCCTCCTACTATCAAGCAGTATAATCCAAAATAAGAAAGCTTATCAGTATATACGACTTTAAGAAGAACGTGAATAGCCCCCAAGCCCACAAAGAACGCGGCAAACGAACCTACAAACATCGGAAGAGTTATCGTGAATGCGCCTCCCGCGTCAACTAATTTAAATAAAAGAGCGCCTAAAATAGCGGGCATAGCGAGCAGAAATGAAAATCTTACAGCCTCCTTCTTGTCCAGCCTTAGTAAAAGGCCTGTCGCTATAGTAGAGCCGCTTCTTGAAATCCCTGGCGCCATAGAAAGAGCCTGTACAAAACCTATAAGGAGCGCTCTCCTAAACCCCAAACCCTTCGGCGGAGAAGATTCGGCCTTCTGTTTCTTTGCTGCCCAGTCTCCGGCAAATAAAAAATTTGCCGTAATAAAGAGCATCAGGCCTGTAAATTTTACATGGACAAAAAGAGATTCAAATATATCTTTAAATAGGAGCCCTATAATCGCGGTGGGAATAGTACCTACGAGTATAAACAGCAGCAAACGGCGCTCTTTAGTAAATACGCTGATTATGTCACGCCTGAAATATACCAAAATAGCGAAAAGTGTAGCTACATGCAGGATTATATCGAAGAAAAGCTGAGGTTCTTTAATCCCAAAATAGTGATGGAGCATAACAAGATGCCCTGATGAACTTACTGGTAAAAACTCCGTTAACCCCTGCACGATACCGGATATAATAGTTTGTATATATGACATTATTAGAATCTCCTCATCGGTTATCAAAATTTAAAAATAATGAATTTTAAAATTCTAAAACCCTTGGATTTCTAATCAGACGCCTGTATGGCCAAAGCCGCCTTGAGCGCGTACTGTATCATCAAGCTCAATTACAGCCTCAAGCTGCGCCCTTGTAACCCTCTGTACAACCATCTGCGCAATGCGATCCGCGCGTTTTATCTTAAAAGGATCCTTCCCATGATTTATAAGAATAATCCCTACTAACCCTCTGTAATCTGAATCTATTGTTCCGGGAGCATTTACAATACTTATACCGTGCTTTATAGCAAGTCCGCTCCTGGGCCTGACCTGCACCTCATAGCCCTTGGGTATGCTCATGTAAAAGCCAGCGGAGATCAATTTTATATCACCGGGGTTTAAGGCTATCTCGCCTTCCACATCAGCGTATATGTCCATTCCGCTTGCGCCTTCGCTCATATAGTGCGGAAGCGGCAGGTCTTGGCATCCTTCTTTTCTCTTGATTCTTATTGTTGTGCTTATAGCTTGCACCATGCTTAATCCTTCGTCATTGCTGTGGCAATCTCAGCTTTGGGATCCCTCGAATGCTCCTTTCCGTCGCATCCTCGGGATAAATTCGCACTTATCACTTAGCTTCGCTAAGTGATGTGCTCATTTATTTTTTATCTTCTTTCTTGCCTGCGGCGCTTTCAGTCTTCATAGCCTGCTTTATTGAAAGGTTAAGCCTTCCCTGCTCATCTATGGCTATGAGTTTGATTGTCACCTCGTCTCCCAGCTTAACAACATCTTCTACATTCTTAACGAATTTGTCGGATAGCTCTGATACATGACAAAGGCCTTCCTTGCCGGGGAGTATTTCACAAAAAGCGCCAAAAGCCATCAGCCTCTTTACCGTGCCCTTATAGATCTTACCTACTTCGGGCTCTTCAATAAGCTTTTTGATTATCTCAAGCGCTTTATCCGACGCCGCGGAATCATTAGAAGCGACTGATACGGTACCGTCATCTTCTATATTTATATCAACACCCGTATCAGCTATTATCTTCTTTATTATCTTACCTCCAGGACCGATAATATCTCTAATCTTATCAGGATTTATCTTTAAGGTCGTGATCCGTGGCGCGTATTCCGAAAGAGACTCACTAGGTTTCTGTATAGCCGCGTCCATCTTATCAAGGATTACATTGCGTGCCTTTTTCGCGTTTGTTATGGCTGTCTTAACTATATCCATAGTAATGCCGCTTTTTAGCTTTACATCGACCTGCATCGCGGTTACGCCATCACGCGTTCCGGCAACCTTAAAATCCATATCACCATAATGATCTTCCGCGCCTGCAATGTCAGTTAAAACCACACTGCCATTCTCTTCCTTAACTAAGCCCATGGCTATTCCGCTGACAGCCTTCTTTATCGGAACACCCGCGTCCATCAATGCAAGCGAAGCTGCGCAGGTACTTGCCATACTTGATGAACCATTGGACTCAAGTATCTCCGAAACCACCCTTACTGTATAAGGAAACTCCTCCTTAGAAGGCATGACAGGCTTTAACGCGCGTTCAGAAAGCGCGCCATGGCCTATATCACGTCTTCCGGGCCCACGCATAGGCTTTACCTCCCCTACGCTAAACGGAGGAAAATTATAATGCAGCATAAAGGTCTTCTGGCTTTCTCCGTCAAGCTTCTCTACCATCTGCTCATCAGAGCTGGTACCCAATGTTATTACGGAAAGGCTCTGCGTCTGCCCGCGCGTAAACAATGCTGAACCATGGGTACGCGGCAATAAGCCGGGATTGCATTCAATTTGCCTTATATCTTCAAAGCCGCGGCCATCAACTCTCTTCTTATCATTTACTACCATACCGCGTACAAACTCTTTCTCGACCTTATTCAGCGCTGCTGCCACACCAGGCTCTGTAACATCACCCTCATCTGTAACCAGCTTCTCTACCAGCTCCTTTGAGAAAAGGTCCATCATCTCAACCCTCTCTTCTTTACTGCTTAAAAAATTGATCTCGATAAGCTTATCGATTGAAAGCTCTTTCACCTTAGCTATGAGTTCAGGATCTACTTTACTAAGCTTTACATCCTGCTTTTTGCTGCCATATTCAGACGCGAAATCCTTCTGCAGTTTTATCAAAGCCTGGGATTCTTTAAACCCTAACTCAGATGCCTTTATGAGTACTTCCTCAGACACCTCATTCGCGCCTGCCTCTATCATGACAATACCTTCTTCACTCGCGCAGACTATAATGTCAAGATCTGAGACGCTAAGTTCTTCATAGGTAGGATTTACTATAAACTCTCCATCTTTACGCCCAAGCCTTACAGCGCCAACAGGACATAAGAATGGGATATCAGACATATTAAGTGCGCATGAGGCTCCGACCACCGCGAGTATATCAGGGTCATTCTCGCCATCACTCGATAAGACCATAGCCGTTACCTGCACCTCATTTATAAGGCCTTCAGGGAAAAGCGGCCTTATGGGCCTATCTATCAAGCGCGAGGTCAATACCTCTTTCTCCGTAGGCCTTCCTTCTCTCTTAAAAAATCCACCGGGTATCCTGCCTGCGGCATATGTTTTCTCCTGGTATTCTACGAAAAGCGGCAGAAAATCCGCTGATTCCCTTGGCTTCTTGGACATTACAGCCGTAACCAATACCATCGTACCGCCATAAGTGACTGTTACGGCACTATTGGCCTGCTTGGCCATTTTGCCTGTTTCGATGATCAGATCGTTGTTACCAATTTTTAGCTTCATTACTTTTTCCATATATTCTCCTTTATATCCCTCGTCATTTGAGATCCTTCGACTTCTCCCATAAGGTCGAAGCCTCAGGATTAATTCGCACTATATAAGTTATGTCGCGCTACGCACTCCATAACTTATGTGCTCATTAAAAAAAGCTCCCCTACCATAAAATAGACCCTTACTTCGAAGTGGGGAGCGTTCTCCAAAATAAAAACATATTGTGGTTATTTTCGTATCTTAAGCTTTTCTTTAAGCTTGTCACATTCCTCAGCAGCGTGCTTCTGCAGATAACTTAAAAGCTTTCTGCGCTGATTGACCATACGAAGAAGCCCCCGCCTGGAGTGGTGATCCTTTTTGTGGGTCTTGAAGTGGTCTGTCAGCCCGTTGATCCTCTCTGTGAGCAGGGCTATCTGAACCTGTGTAGAACCTGTATCACCTTCATGGATTTCGAAACTTTTAATTACCGTCTTCTTCTTTTCTTTTGCCAATGCCATTTTATTACTACTGTCTCCTTCCGATATAGGTTAAATGTAGAAAAATTATAACAGATATATTATACTTTGTAAAGGGAAAATTATGCTGCGGTAGTATAAATGTTTTATGCAAACTCTAAAGGCGGGGGGTATTTGCTTATGGGCCCCTCCGCCCGGCGTGCCCGCCTGCCACTTGCTTGCATAGGCGGGCAGGGATCCTCGCCCTTGCTCGGGACCCTTCGCGAGGGATCCTGAGCGAATGCGAAGGGCCATTCACAAACACCCCACGCCTTTAGGAATTGAGAATAAATACATATATCTCTACCTAAATGGAGTAACATTACAACCTACCTAAGAAAAGGTTGCTGCATATTAGATGAATGCTTAGTTGCATAAAACTATTGATATTAACTTATGCTGCGGCATTTATAAGTGATATTGCTTTAAGGTCAGCTACGACACCTGTTGAAACAACCGGGGCAGGCTCTATCTTATGAGCATTTATAAACTCTATGACATTAGGATATTTGTCCACCGTTAATAGTTTTTTTGCTGCATCGAAGGTTAGAAGCTCGAATTTCTTTTCCCTAAACTTCTTAAGTTTTTTATACAGATGCTGAAGATGTTTATCAGCATCTATTACATACTTCACCAAAGCGCTGCCCTTGAATGCTTTCCTGTATCTATCTAAAATATCTTTATCCATTCCTTCAGATATTGTTCTAAAAATAAAAATATCAAAACTTTTGTCATCACCTTCCGCTATCATAAACTCTCCCGGAGTATAATTGCCATATATCACCTTTAGCGCCTCGCGATACGCTCTGAGCCTCTTAAGCAAAATATCTCTTTTGTTAACAACATTCATCAAATGTTCCTTGAGAGGCATAAGCCTTTTCTTCCTTTTGCCCTTTTCCTTATACACGCCCGGCCCACTTTTCATAAACTGTCCATACTCTTTGCTGTATGCATGTTCGAAATCTATAGAATCACTAACAGCATCTATCCAGTTTTTGTACCCATGCTCTTTTGACTTATCATTTAGTATTTCCATCGCATTCCTAAACTCTAGAAACGCCTTATCAAGCTTATGATACTCCAGGTACACAATATCTGCTACATCCCCTAGTTTCTTATCTCTCACAATAGTATTCTGCTTTTTAGAGAGCCTCTCTCTGCCTTCGTCGATGGCTATTAAAAGTATAGATAAGCAAGCTTTATGTCTCTTATATTTTCCCTTCATCTCTTTTTTAAGATGATCCAGCTTCGCAAAGGAAACTGCCTCTGAAGAAATCTTTTTTGTATTCAGAACTACTTGCTTCCAATTCTTAAAGAATGCTCTCCTCCTGTTAATTAAAGCTGACGCCCTTGAATAAAGACTATTTTTAACCGACGCTTTAGCCATATCAAAAGCTATGCCAGCTGCCTCAAATAGCTCTTGCTCACTTCCGGCTTTCTTGTCATAAACCTCTTGGGCCCTTACAAGCCACCCATTAATATCTTCTTCCGCGCCGATTGTTAGACCAGCGGCTTTCTCAATAGCTTTATCAAGAATCTTGTATAAATTCGAGATCTTCTCAAGCTCAAGCTTTCTCTCGTCCGCGATCTTTTTGATACTTGCTTGCAATTCATCGCTTTTTTGTACTGCGGAGTTTTTCAGATGTTTCTTCATCACTGAATCGACACCGCCTGCAGTGCTCTCACTGAATATTTCGAGTTTTGCGTTCTCGAGTAACTTTTCAGGAGCAATCTCTTCGTGCACATCAGAGTCATCATCAATATCAAGTGCACCATCAACAAGAATATCCGCGTCGCTACCATCCAGAGCTATCTCAATTTCATCAGAGATAGTTGGCAGAACAAGCGATTTACCAATATCAGGTTCGCTTTTACTTTTAGTGGTTTTGGGCTTTTCTTCAGATAGCCCTATGCCTACTGGTTCTTTTCCCGGCTGCGCCTTTGCCTCTTCTGGAAGCTTACTTAATATCGTAGTGAGCTCATCCATAAGTTCAGTCTTATCAGCTATCTTCATACTTTTGCCTAAAGCTGATTTTATATCCACAAAAAACTGGCGGTTTTGCGGCTTAACAGCTTTTGCCAGGTCAATGGCTTTTCTAAATTGACGTAAATCAGAGTTGACATTAAGTTGGCTTATTGCAAGCCTGGCCCGTCCGGGAGCAAAATCAACACCTTCTTCTCCGGTAACCTTGCTATGCGCATCCACTCTGACTTGAAAAAGAAACTGACCCGCGGCAGACACTATTTCATCTCCGTGTTCCTGCCGCACCCAGTCTATAACATTCATTATCTGGTTTGGGTCTGACATCTCTTGCAAAAGTGCCTTTAATATCCTTTCATTAAACGGTGCTCCTTTTACCGCAGAAACAAAACTATCCAGCCACGCTTCATCTACCCCAAGGTCCTGTTTTTTAATGCCTACACCAGTATCAGGCCCATCAGCAGAAACCGTTTCTGTTGTTTCAGAGCCATCTGAATCTTTTTTACTAGAAGTCGAAAGCATGGTGTCCGCTGGCGGCGTAGGAAACTCTTTACCGGTATCCATTTTAAACATTCTTGTCTTTACTTCTTTATAATATTGCAGCAACAAAGAGCTGTTATCGTTATTAAAGACAATCTCGTCAGGCTCACCTATGTCTGTAAATTTATATATTGGCTCCTCTATTACCTTGGAATCAAACTTATACACACTCACCAAATATACGCCGAGATTATTCCTGTGACATATAGCAAAAAGGGTGCGGTCTTCAGTCATGCTCTTATCAACTATTTCCATTTCAGGGCCAAGCAGTTGTATAACCTTACCATCCTCAAACCTATAAATAAATAATCCCTTATCTAAAGTACGGAATACAAAAAATCTGTTTTTCATATCCGATGCGACTAATATGCCGCTTGCTTTTTTTGTTTTACGGTTTTCAATAACATATAGATGATAGCCTTTATCTTCTTTAAAAATGATCAAGGTATCGCCAGCACTGTTTTCAACTTTTCTAAAAATTTTATCCAGAGGTATTCCTATCCCTAAGAGTATATCATCAAAAGAATCTACAGCCAGTAATTCTGGGCCATCAACATCAGCAAGATTAGGTTCTTCTTTTTCAATCTCAAATCCTTCATTCGTAGCAACAACTTTTACGATCGCTATAGCAGCTTCAAGTTTTACTTTTCTTGCCTTAGCCAAGCTTTGGGCACCGCCTATCCGTGTTTTTAGATCACTCCGCCATGATTCAGCTGCGTTTTTAATAAATTTTTCAAAGACCGCTGCCAAGAAACCTGCTTCATCTACAGTTTCAGTTGCATTTATAAGGTTATACCAGGCTTTCTGATTTCTGAAATCTAATTTTTTAAGTTTTTGATATAATGCCCATGTGGCAGATTTTATCGTAACCTCACCCGAACTTGAGCTCTTCTCCACGCCTATGGCCTCTGTTAATTTAGCTGCACTTTTTGCAGTACTAAGCGGCCTTAAGGCAGACGTCATCTCATGCGGATAGACCGATGGGGATGTTGTTGAATAAACTACTGCCAATATTATAGATAATGATTTTATATACATATTCATATATTCAAAGCCAGGTGAGAGTTTTAAATAGCTTTATTAAGCTTTTATAATTGTATCAAAAAAAACTTTCACTGTCAACCCCTTTTTCATTAGGGACGTTGTTTGAGCCCACCTGCCACCTGTCCGCTGGGCGGGCAGGCACGCATAGTTGTGCTTAAGCAACGTCTCTCACAATATTTTTTTGGCGAGGCAAGCGTCTTTTAATATCTGCCTGCTAAGGTGGGCTTGATCCTTAAATCTTCTCTCTGACCTTAACCGCTTCTTAAAACATATCTCTATATCTTTGCCATAAAGGCTTCTATTAATACCGAAGATGTGCGCTTCAATAGTTGGCTCTTTCTCATTAAATGTAGGGCGCGTTCCTATATTGAGTACTGATTTATAGATTTTGTTGCCAAGCTTAGAATATACCGCATAGACCCCGCTTGGTGGTATGGTTTCATGATGAGGGTCTATATTTGCTGTCTTAAAACCAATAACCCTTCCTCTTTGCCTTCCTCTTACGACAGTGCCTAATATAGAAACAGGCCTTCCTAATAATTTTGAAGCGGTTTTAAGGCGCCCCCTTTCTATAAGATGGCGGATAAGGCTTGAGCTTATGCTGCGCGAATTATGCTTTGCGGATTTTATTAATCTTGTTTTGAATCCAAGCTTCTCCGCGATCCTGTTAAGTGCTGCTTCCGTATGCACCATATCCTTGCCAAAAGAAAAACTCTCACCTATTATAAGCATCTTCATGCTGAGCTTATTCAGAAGAAACCTTCTTATAAACTCTTCCGCTTTTAAACGCGCTACGCTTCTGGTAAAATCTACGACAAGGGTTATTTCAACTCCCAGCGCTTCCAAAAGAGATAAGCGGTGCTTTAGCGAAGTAAGCATGGCTACGGTATCCGCGCCTTTTAATACATTACCAGGGTGTGGATTAAATGTGACGATTGCCGGCTTAGCTCTTAAATTAGAAGCCTGCTTTATCAGATCCTTGATTATCTTCTGATGCCCCACATGTACACTGTCAAAAATACCGACACTTACTACTGTGGGTTGTTGTTTTTTAAAATTATTAATGCCGTATATTGTTTTCATTATATATTCTTTCTTAATTCTATCCGCTATACCTGCCTGCCGGTGAGGCAGGCGCTACACGCTAAACACTAACTTCCTCAAGTTTCACAGCATCCCTTATATGAAAACTGCCGGATCTTATTCTGCGCAAGGCAGACATATGGCCGCCGCACCCAAGCTTCCTGCCCGCATCGTGGCACAGCGTTCTTATATAAGTTCCTTTTGAGCATACCACCTTAAACTCTACATCAGGTTTTTTTATACTCAATACTTCTATATCCTTTATATCTATTGCGTGGGGTTTTCTTTCAACCTCTATACCTTTTCTCGCAAGCTCATATAACCTTTTTCCTTTATGATGTTTTGCCGATAGCATAGGAGCTATCTGTTCCTGCTCACCCATAAAAGATAAGAACGTTTTTTTTATACTTGCTGTATCTATATGCTCTATGTTCGACGAACTTGTTATCCTGCCTGTAGCATCCTGGCTGTCAGTAGATATGCCAATCGTTGCCGTACAGATATACTCTTTCTCATCAGTAATGAGTTTTGAAGATAACTTGCATGCTCCATTTAGGAGAATAACCAAAACTCCTGTTGCAATAGGGTCAAGCGTACCACAGTGCCCTACTTTTTTTATGCCTAATCTTTTTCTTACGAGATCTACTACGTCGTGGGATGTAAGGCCGGCTGGTTTATCTATTATAATTATATTTTCCATATACGCTATCCCTGCCTGCCGGTGAGGCAGGCGCTAAGCACTTACTTGCCTCTAAGATACCTGCGAGCCTTAAGAAGGACCGCCTGCTCTACTTCGCTTATCTTTCCTCTTACCGTACACCCGCTGGCCGCGGGATGCCCACCGCCTCCGAACATCATAGCGAGCTTACATACATTTACACGGTCGTTTGAACGAAAACCTACTTTCACGGTATCTTTGTCTATCTCGCGGAATGCGAGAGCGATCTTTACGCCTTTCAAAGATCTTGGGAAATTTAAAAAATCTTCAGTGCCGCGCATGGTTGCCTTATCCCTTTTGACCATATCTTCGGTTATCCTTACCCAGGCAATTCTACCATCCTTACTCATACCTAAAGTTGATAAGACCGCTGATAAAAGATCCAGATGCGACCTGTGTGACTCCTCATATATCTTGCGGTGTATATATGTCGGGTTTAAGCCCTTGTTTAAAAGTTCCGCGGCTATCTTATGCGTCCGCGCGCTGGTATTTGTATAGCGAAAAGAACCTGTATCAGTAAGTATAGCCATATACATATAAAGGGCGGCGTTCTTATCAATGGGTATTCGCATGGCTTTGAATAGATGATATATCTGTTCTCCTGTGCATGAACACTCAGGCTCTACCAGGTTTACTGTGCCAAAATTATCATTGCTTACATGATGGTCGATATTTATTATAGGTTTTGTCATGTAAATGATCTTTCTTACAAAACCTATCCTGTCAAGCCCTGTGCAATCAACTATGCACGCGACATCATAGTTGGGATTTTTAAGACCCGGCCTGCATCTTATATTCTTCGCGTCCGGCAAAAACATATACGCCTCAGGGGTGGGCTCGGGAGAGAGCATGATGGCCTCTTTGCCTATGCATTTTAGAAGGTTTGCCAGCGCAAGCGTACTTCCCACCGCGTCGCCCTCTAAATTCTGGTGAGAAACAATAAGAAATCTTCTGTTCTTTCTGCTTCTGATCATCTTGATTACGCCCTTAAGCTTCATGCTTCTTTCTCCTTGTGTATCTTGTCTATGATCTCATCTATTTTTTTAGAAATTTTTTGCGGCTCATCATATATAAACCTTATCATAGGCGTAAACTTTATTCTCATCCTCTCGCCGATAAGTTTTCTTACGTATTTCGCGGACCTATCAAGGCATCCCTGCGTATCATCAAAAGCTTCACCCGTATTCATTGTTGTAAAATATATCTTCGCGTCTTTTAAGTCAGGGGTCACCTCTACTCTTGTTATAGTAACAAAGCCTATGCGGGTATCATGCAGTTCCTGCCCTACGATCATGCTTACCTGATGCCGCAGTTCTTCTTTCACTCTATCAATCCGTGACATGTATTCTCATGTATTCTAACCAGGTTAAAAACAGCCTCTTCTAACCAGGTTAAAAAGTGCCGTTTTTAACCTGGTTAGAGCAATTTCACTTTTTGCTTAGTCTTTTAGCGAGTTCTA
>JBDRAM010000096.1:0-21302 GCA_043823785.1 Candidatus Omnitrophota bacterium | reverse complement strand
TCTAGGCTCTAGGGTTTAGGGTTTTAACCATTGCGCCCTACACCCTTCACCCTACAGCCTAAACCCTCTATAGCCTTTCCTCTATCTCCTAGGCTTGGGGCGGTTGTTTTCCAGCTTAGCAAATATCATACGCCCTGCCGCGGTCTGCAAAGCGCTTGTTACCACAACCTTTTTGGTCTGCCCGATAAGGTGCCTGCCGCCTTCTACCACAACCATTGTGCCATCATCTAGATAACCTATTCCCTGGCTATGCTCCTTACCCTCCTTTATCATCTTTATTTCGATCTCTTCTCCTGGGAGCATTACCGGCTTAAGCGCGTTGGCAAGCTCATTGATGTTTAAAACCTGAACGCCTTGAAGCTCCGCTATCTTATTAAGATTGTAGTCATTGGTAAGGATCCTTGAGCTAAGCAGCTTTGCCAGTTTCACCAATTTCGCGTCTACCTCCTGTATCTCCGGGAAATCTTCTTCATGTATCTTTACATCTACCGCGGAACTTTTCTGCAGCTTATTTAATATATCCAGTCCCCGGCGGCCGCGGTTTCTCTTTAGGGAATCTGCAGAATCCGCTATCTGATGAAGTTCTTTTAAGATAAAACGCGGAACAACAAATTTGCCTGCTATGAATCTTGTCTCGCTTAAATCCGCTATCCTTCCGTCTATTATAACACTTGTATCAAGAAGAGTGACCTCATCCCGGCTATCCTGCCTTGAAAATTTTACATAAGGAATAATAAGGTTAAACTCATCCTTACCTCTTATGGCAAGCGTCATACCGAAATAACAGAACACAAGAGTTAAAACAACCTGCATTATCAGAAATACTGATTCGTTCGACTGGTTTAGTGTCTTAAGAATAAATGATTCTGTTATTAATTTTGCCATAAGTAAACCAAATACCAGGCCAAAGACACCCGCGGATAAACCGCTTAAAGATATCTTTCTCATGCTGAACTCCGCAAATATGATTATAAATGAAGCTAAAAAACCTATTGCCGCCGCGGCCGCGGGCCAATATGGGCTGAATGCGTAAAACATAAGGCCTACCTGATACCCTACGATTGTACTCATTATAATAAAAAATACCCTTATAAATACCAAAGTCATCTTACTCTCCTCCTGTTTCTAATGTCTCGCATTTCGCATGTCGTCGTTCGTATTTCGCATATCGCATGGGATTTTAAAAGCGATATACCATATGCGATATGCGACATACGATATGCGACATGCGATATGCGATATGCGATATGCGAAATACGATATGCGACATACGATATGCGACATACGATATGCGAAATACGATATGCGAAATACGATATGCGAAATACGATATACGACATACGATATGCGACATACGATATGCGAAATACGATATGCGAAATACGATATGCGAAATATTATAATAACGCATGATCAAGCGCTTCCTTTATGTTCGTTACACCTATTAAGTCTATGCCGGATATGTCCGCCAGGCCATTTATATCCGATTTCGGAATAACGCATCTTTTAAATCCAAGCCTCCTGGCTTCATTCACCCTTGCCTGCATTTGTGAAACACCGCGCACTTCAGAAGTAAGCCCGACCTCTCCTATAATAACGCTGTCCTGCCTTATAGGCTTCTCCTTAAAACTTGATATTATTGCTATGCATGCCGCGAGATCAGACGCCGGTTCGTTTAATTTTACGCCGCCAACTATATTTAAGAAAACATCGTAATTCGCGAGATTAAGGCCTATATTCTTCTCAATAACCGCTATTAATAATAACATACGGTTAAGATCAAGCCCCATGGAACGCTGCCTTGCCATGCCAAAATTAGAACTGCTCACCAGTGCCTGTATCTCCACTAACAGCGGACGTGTACCTTCAATAGCTGCCACTATGGAAGTGCCTGAAAGCGCTTTATCTCTTGTCGTAGAAATAAATATCCCTGAAGGATCTGTTACTTCCGTAAGGCCGCTTGAACTCATGGAGAATATACCTATCTCATCGGTAGGCCCGAATCTATTTTTTATAGCCCTTAATATGCGCAAGGCGGACCGCTTCTCTCCCTCAATGTATATTACAGAATCTACGATATGTTCCAGCACCTTAGGGCCCGCGATAAAACCTTCTTTTGTAATATGCCCTATAATAAATACTGATACGCCTAAAGACTTACATAGCGCCGTTAAGGCACCGGCTGATTCTCTTATCTGCGTAACAGTGCCCGGGCTCTGGGAAAAAGACGGATTATATACGATCTGTATAGAATCTATTATAACAAGATAGGGTTTTAGTTTCTTTATATAATCAAGTATCAGATCAAGGTTTGTCTCGTTCACAAGATACAAATTGTCTGAAGTGACACTAAGCCTTTCACTACGAAGCTTTATCTGTCTTATAGATTCTTCTCCGCTTATGTAAAGAACTTTTTCATCTTTGCTTATTATATTAGATGCCTGAAGCATAAGTGTAGATTTTCCTATTCCCGGCTCGCCTCCAATAAGCACTATAGAGCCCTTGACTAATCCACCGCCCAAAACACGGTCAAGCTCACCTATTTTGGTACTTGCCCTTAAAAACTGCTCAGTCTTTATCTCAGATAACTTCTGCGGCTTGCTGGAAAATGCTATCTCCTTGGCATTGTATTCTCTTTTGCCGGGCTCACCGCCAAACGCTTCTTCGATAAGAGAATTCCACTGCGCGCAATCCGGACACCTGCCTAACCACTTAGGAGATTGGTAACCGCACTTTTGGCATTCGAATATAGTTTTTGTAGCCATAATGTTTGGTTCAACTGTTCAACAGTTCAACTGTTCAACAGTTCAGCAGCCCGACAGATGAACCGATGAACAGATGAACAAATGAACTAATTTAGAACGCTCCTCGATTCCCGCTTTTTATGCCGACGTCTTTACTCTTTTGCCTAGGTTCTTTGGGCTTATTTAGAAGTTTCCAGGGGTTGGCCTTCAGGTCTTGCGCCATGTCCCTCACCTCATTATAAAGCGAATCATCAAATACAAGTTTTCCCAAAGTCCCTTCACCGCTTTTTACCTGATTTAGCATTTCACTGAAAGAATCGACAACTTCCTCCATCTTTAAAGCTACCTCATAACCCTTACGGGTTATCCTTTCCACGGAGACGGTGCTTGAGCCTTTTAAAGTTTCACCTCCTATAACCAGCTCGCTTCCGGGAGTACCGGGCACTATCTCTACATACTTCTCACCTATAAGGCCAAGGGTATTGATATATATCTTGGCATCTTTCTCAACAGCCGCTTCTTTCGCAAGCCAGAGTATAAGCTTGACCCTGGTCCTTCCATCCTTATCTTTAAAGACAGCCGCGTCCTTGACTTCACCAACCTCGATCCCGGCAAGCCTTACGGGAGCTGACTCACTAACACCATTGGCAAAATCCAATTCTACATTAAGGTTGTATCCGGGCTTAAAAAAGAAGTCTCCTATTGAGAAGGTTATAATAGTAAGTAAAATAAGCCCCACAAAAACAAAAAGCCCTATCCTTACTTCAAATTCAATATTCTTCATATCAGTTATTAGCTCCTTCCGTCAATATATTGCTCTGTGTATTATTTTTTAAATTTTCACCGTCCGTAATAGGCCCCTTAGCGGCACCTGTAATAAACTGTTTTACTATTGGGTTCTTTGTGTTTTTTATCTCTTCGGGAGTGCCTTCCTCAATTATTATTCCGTTATAAAGCATGGCTACGCTATCGGCCACCTTATAACCGCTTACCATGTCGTGCGTAACTACCACAGAGGTAATATCAAGTTTATCCTGAAGGTTTTTTATAAGGTCGGTTACGGCATCCGCCATAACGGGGTCCACGCCTGTGGTAGGCTCATCATATAAGATTATGCTTGGGCGCATGCATATAGCCCTTGCTAAACCCACTCTCTTTTTCATGCCGCCGGAGAGCTCAGAAGGCATCATGTCCATGATACCATATAAGCCTACCAGGGAAAGTGCCTCCTCTACTCTCTTTGCTATAGTACGTCTGTCTAAATCAGTATGCTCTATTAAGTTAAAACCTACATTCTCCATAACCGTTAAGGAATCAAATAACGCCGCGCCCTGAAATAGCATGCCAAACTTCATCCTCAGTTTCTTCAATTCCTTCCCTGATATCTTAGCTATGTCCTGCCCATCTATTATTACACGCCCGGCATCAGGTTTCATTATGCCTATTATGTTTTTGAGCAAAACACTTTTGCCGCAGCCTGAGCGCCCTAATATAACCTGCGTTATTCCTTCTTCGATGTTAAGGTTTACGCCTTTTAATACCTCTTTTTTGCCAAAAGATTTATGTAGATCAATAACCTCTATCATTGCTAGTCCTTGTTCTAGTGTTTTCGTATATCGTATTTCGTATTTCGTATGTCGTATTTCGTATATCGTATATCGTGTTTTATAAACGACATACGATATGCTACATGCGATATGCGAAACGGATCGTTAACGCCAGATAAAATAAAAGAGTGCCGTAAAGAAGCAATCGGCAGCTATTATCAATATAAATGAAGTTACCACGCTTAAGGTAGTCGATCGTCCCACACCTTCGGCACCTCCGGATGTGCGAAAACCTTCGTAGCATCCGACTATAACTATTATAACCGCAAATACGACACTTTTCAGAAGGCCTGTAAATACATCCTTTATTCCCAATGGATTAGTAGTCATGTTAAGATACATATTAGAGCTAATGTGGAGCTTAAACACTCCTACTACATAACCGCCAAACATGCCTATGAAATCGGCGTATACCGTGAGAAGGGGGAGCATAAAGACTATCGCTATGAATCTTGGGACCACCAGATATTTTACAGGATTTGTAGCTAATGTCTCAAGCGCGTCTATCTGCTCTGTGACCTTCATGCTGCCAAGCTCAGCAGTTATCGAAGCCCCTACCCTTCCCGCGACCACAATTGCTGTTAATACAGGCCCAAGTTCCCTTGTCATAGAAAGCGCGACAAGGCTTGCGATATACATCTGGGCTGAGATGCGCTGCATCTGATATGCGCTCTGCAAAGCCAAAACCATGCCTGTAAACATAGCCGTGAGAAAAACAATAGGCAGAGAGCTGACACCTATTTTATACATCTGGTCCAATATCTGCCTTATTCTTATAGGCGGGACAAATGAATAAAATACTGTCTCCACAAAAAGAATTACAGCCCCTCCTATATAATACAGTAAGCTGTTAAACTTTTTTGTGAACCTTTTTAATGCATCTTTTAGAAACATCTATTTCCCTCACCTATATCTGTGCCATCTTTGGTTCAAAAAAACGTCTAGTTTGCCCTTATATCTGTGCTATCTGCAAGCTTGTTGCTTACGAGTGAATCTGTGTAATCTGTGGTTCTGTGGTTCTGTGGTTCAAAATTTATATTTTTTCATTATACCAAAGAAATCTTCTTTCTCCTTCGCTTTTATCTGCAAAGCAACTTCCTCATCAGCCATCCCATACTCTATGTTAAGCTCATCCTGAGCCTTTACAGGCTGATAAGTCGTCTCATCCTCACTAATATGCGTCTTAAACTCTACTTTAACTCCGCCATCAACGCCTTTACTTAGTGTAAGCTCACCGCTATCACCTGACTTGCTAATATCCCAACCTTCCCAGATAATAGTCTTTTCGTCCGTGCTTACCTTAATATCTTCCATAAACCTGCTCTTACCCAGCCTTCTCATGTCCACCGTGCCATCTATAACCAGGAATGAATCCTTACGCACAAGGCGAGATTCATATATCCTAAGTATCGGGCCCATGCCCTTAAGGTTAAGTATCATATTCTCATAGTCTATGTTCCCGAGATACCCTTCTCCTGCTTCAAGATTTGCTTTTGTCGCCAATCTGTTCAAGGGCCCTTCCAAAAACAGATCTCCTGACATCTTACACGATATAGCAGGGGTATTATTCTTTAATGTGAAAGCTAAAACGCGGTTTATATCAAAATCAGACAGGGTAGTATTTAAAACAATCTTAACAGGCTCTCTGATGGTAAGGGCGCCTGAGGCTGAAATAGCATCACCCACCTTCATATATATAATCCTCAATATATCCTTATCTACCCAAAAGGAGGCTTCTATCTCATCGAGCGGATAATAATTGAATACACTGCTCTCAGTATTTAGATCAAGGGTAAAATGAGAAAAATTTCTTTCTTTAAAGGCTATCTTCGATATTATGTGTACTATGTTCGATAGATCAAAACCATATATTTTGATATGGCGGTTTTCTACATCAATGATCAACTCAGGCCACTTGGAATAATCTCCATGTATAGATACCTTGCCTTCTTCAGGGATTATCACCGTATCAAAACTAAGGCCCTCCAGGTCCACTTCTGTATCCATTAAGATATCATATCTGGCTTGTGTCTTTGGATCCTGCAAAAATATTTTAGAACCTATATTTATGACCTTCTCTGAAAAAAGCAGATAACCATCAAGAAATAAGCCTAAGCCCTGCTTTCTATTCATTCTTGCGTATATGCTCAGGTTATCCAAACGCCCCTTTAGCCTTAAGTCCAATCTGTCAAAAAGGAGATCTTTTTTATCAAAGAACGGCTTAAAGTTAAAGAGCAGATCTACAGCCTGCTCTTTATGCCTGCTAATAAACTCTCCTTCCACATAGGTGTCTATCAGCCCTAAAAATTTAAAGGCAAGCCCTTCTAACACAGCTTTATCTGGCGTAAACCTTGCTTTTCCGGATATGCTGTCGCATATTACGGGGCCATTGTTAAGTTTTAATAAGCCGCCGCTTAATTCAAGGGCAATATTTATCTCTTTCTCTTCGGCTATCTTTTTTGAGAATATTATATCAAAAAACGAATACTCAAGCCTGGCTTCTCTGAAACTTATATCATATTCTTTGATACCGCAACGCAGGTCTTGAAGAATGATCCTATTTAATAAGTTTCCCTTTGCGCTGCCTATAGTTACATCTGCGCCTATGGCTTCTGAGAGAGATTTTTCCAAGTTCTGCTTAAGGATTTTAACAAATCTGCCCTGCCCGGCATAAATATAAAGAAATATACCTGTGCCAAAAAAAACCGTTATTATCAGCAGCGTAACCGCATATTTCCTTAGAAGAAAATGCATTATATATATCAAGGTTAAAAAGTTTAAAGGTTTAAAGGTTTAAAGGTTAAAAGGTTAAAAGGTAAAATATTTTTAAGCTTTTTAAAACTTTTGAACTTTTAAACTTTTAAACTTTTTAACTACAGTTAGACCTTTTTGAATGAGAGGTGGTCTCTTTCACAATCAATTAATATCTTGGCAGCGCTCTTAAAGTGGCCGCCTATTATCTCCTCTGCCAGAGGGTCTTCCAGATATCTCTGGATAGTCCTTTTAAGCGGGCGCGCGCCGTAAACAGGGTCAAACCCTTTTTCAATAAGAAATTCCTTAGCCCCTTTTGTCAATTCTAAGGTTATATTGCGCTCCGTAAGCCTCTTGATAACCTCTTCTATCTCTATTTCCAGGATATTTACAAGATTCTCTCTTGAAAGAGGATGAAATACTATAATATCATCTACCCTGTTTAAGAATTCGGGCTTGAAGGTTTTTTTCGTCGCTTCAAGCAGTTTCTCTTTGACATTCTTATATGTCAGCTCGTCCTTTTGCGGCTTAAAACCCAAAGCACCCTGTTTCTTCCATAAGTCTGCCCCTAAATTTGAGGTCATTATAACTATACTGTTCTTAAAATCCACCTTCCTTCCGAAACTGTCAGTAAGCCTGCCTTCTTCAAATATCTGAAGAAGTATATTAAATACATCAGGATGGGCCTTCTCTATCTCATCCAGCAGAACAACGGAATATGGCCTTCTCCTGACCTTCTCAGAAAGCTGGCCGCCTTCTTCAAATCCTACATAACCCGGAGGAGCTCCTACAAGCCTTGAGACATTGAACTTCTCCATATATTCTGACATATCGATCTGTATCATCGCGTCTTGATTACCAAACATAAAATCTGCCAAGATCTTTGCCAGGAGCGTCTTTCCCACACCTGTGGGCCCCAAAAATATAAAAGAGCCTATGGGCCTGCGAGGGTCCTTTATGCCTGCTCTCGAACGCCTTACCGCATGCGCTATGGCCTTAATAGCTTCATCCTGGCCTATCACACGCTTGTGCAGCTCTTCCTCCATCTTAAGCAGCTTGGCAGATTCTCCCTCTTCCAATCTTAAAAGAGGTATACCGGTCCACTTTGAAACAATATGCGCTATCTGTTCTGAACCAACCTCGGGAATCTGCTCCATCCTTCTTTCTTTCCACTTGTTTCTCTGTTTCTCAAGCTCGACCTTAGCTCCCCTTTCCATGTCCCTGTGCTTGGCAGCCTTTTCAAAATCCTGGCTTCTTACAGCAGTCTCTTTGTCCTTGCGATAAACCTCGATCTTCTCCTCAAGCTTCTTAAGGTCAGGCGGCGCGGTCATTACGTCTAATCTTGCCCTTGAGCCTGCTTCATCAATTAAATCTACTGCTTTATCCGGCAGGTATCTTCCTGTTATATACCTCTCAGATAATTTTGCCGCGGCTTCTAAAGCAGCGTCATTTATTTTGATCTTGTGATGGGCCTCATATCTATCCCTAAGCCCCTTTAGTATAGCTACTGTCTCCTCAACTGACGGAGGATCTACCATGATAGTCTGAAACCTTCTTTCAAGAGCAGCGTCTTTTTCTATAAATTTACGATATTCATCAAGAGTAGTAGCGCCTACACATTGTATCTCACCTCTTGAAAGAGCTGGCTTAAGTATATTTGAAGCGTCTATAGCGCCTTCTGCTCCGCCGGCCCCGACCAGCGTATGCAGCTCGTCTATAAAAACAATTATGTTTTCAGAGCGCCTTATCTCATCCATTACCGCCTTTATCCTTTCCTCAAACTGTCCGCGGTATTTTGTGCCAGCTACCATTAACGCTAAGTCCAAGGTTATAACCCTTTTGTCTTTAAGCGTCTCAGGCACATCATTCTTTATTATATTTTGAGCGAGGCCTTCAACAATAGCTGTTTTCCCTACGCCTGCTTCACCAAGAAGAACAGGGTTATTCTTAGTGCGTCTGCTCAATATCTGTATGACTCTCTCTATCTCATCCTTTCTTCCTATTACAGGGTCAAGCTTTCCATCGCGCGCAAATTTAGTCAGGTCCCTGCCAAAGGCATCCAGGGCAGGAGTCTTGCTCTTCTCCTGGCTCACGCTTGGAGCCTGTCCCGGCGTAACAGAACCTAAAAGCGCCATTATCTCATTGCGGACTCTTGCCAAATCAAGGCCCAGATTGAGAAGGACCTGAGATGCTATCCCCTCACCTTCTCTTATGAGCCCTAAAAGCAGATGCTCGGTTCCTATATAATTATGGCCAAGATGGCGTGCTTCATCCATGGCTACTTCTATTACCTTTTTCGCTTTTGGCGTAAATGGTATGTCTCCTGAAATAACAGTAGCAGGCCCGGGCTTAACAAGCTTTTCAACCTCAAGCCTTATCATGTCAAGGCTTAAGCCAAGATTCTGCAGAACCGCAGCTGCTACACCCTCCCCCTCCTTAATAAGCCCCAGAAGCAGATGCTCGGTTCCGATATAATCATGATTAAATCTTTTAGCCTCTTCTTTCGCTAAAATAACTACCTTCCTGGCCCTTTCTGTAAAACGGTTGAACATTCTTCTCCTCCTTATAATACACGTTTGTATATCGCATATCGTATGTCGTCCCCTTCGGGGAGGCTCCGCTTCGCTACGCACTATGTCGTATGTCGTTTTTTTGCGATATGCGCTATGCGAAATACGAAATGCTAATTTATTCCCAGCTTATTCTTTATAAGTTCCGCTCGTATTATATCCCTATCTGCCGGCGATATTTTTTTGCCTTTTATTTTTTGAAGATGCGCGGGCTGCGTTAATATAAATAACTCATTCAGCTTAGGGATATCTATATGTTTTATAAAATCAAGGTCTATGCCAAGGCGTACTAATGACAACAGATCAATAGTCTCCTTGCTGGTTATTATATGGGCTCCTTCAAGCGTTGAATAAGCCCTTGATATCTTATCTTCCACAATATTCTTCTTTTTTGCTTTTAAAAAATCGCGCGATCCCCTTTCCTGAGAGACTATCTGCTTTATCACCTTTTTTAGGTTATTTATAATATCCTCTTCTCTCTGGCCAAGGGTGACCTGATTTGATATCTGAAAAAAATTTCCTGCAGCCTCAGTACCCTCTCCAAAAAAACCGCGCACAGTAAGGCCCAACTTAGACACTGCGCGTACCATACCATCCACCTGGTGGGTAATAACAATTCCGGGAAGGTGAACCATTACAGACGCCCTTAAACCTGTCCCTGCATTAGTGGGGCAGGCTGTAAGATAGCCCCATTCTTCTGAGAACGCGAATTTTAGACTATTCTCAAGGCCTGCTTCCAGCCTCTCCATTATATTCCATGTATCATCCAGTTTGAACCCAGACTGTATTACCTGAAGCCTAAGGTGATCTTCTTCATTTACCATTATGCTTACTATCTCTCTATCGCTTATAAAAACGGCCTTATGCTCAGTATTAAATGCGTGTTCCTTGCTTACAAGATGCCTCTCTATGAGAAATTGCCTGTCTATTACATCTATCTTATTCATATCTATATACAAAGAATTTTGCATATAACTGCTTGAAAGGATAGCCTCTTTTGCTTTTTGGGCTACTTCTTTTTTAATATCGCCGTCTGCCCAGTCCACAAACCTTAGGCCCTCTATATTTCTTGCCAGCCTTATCCTATTTGATATAACAATATCAGAATCCGGCCCTTTCCCATTGAGCCATACACCGGTCTGCTTTAACAAATCATTCAATTCCATAGATCTTATCCTTTTTACACTTAAGCCCAATCTGGTTTGGGAATTTGTTTTTACTTATTCTCAAGCGCCCTTATCCTGTCCCGCAAAGCAGCTGCTTCTTCAAACTCTTCATTTTTAATAGCTTTGGCCAAGTGAATCTTAAACTCTTCTATATCATCTTTAGGCAGCCTTTTCTCAACCTGGGCCTGCTCTGGCTTTGCTCCTTTTAAAACCAGTTTTCGGGGATGCTTACCTGTATGGCGCGTAGAACTGTGGATACTCTTAAAAAGAGGATAAAGCGCCCTTTTAAACGCTTCATAGCATTTGGAGCAGCCAAAACGTCCGAGTTTCTTGAAATCCGAATAATTCATACCGCAGCTTTCACATTTTACCCTGACATGCTGCTTCCTTTCTAGATTATCCGAAGGCAGGTCGACCAGCCCTGACAAAAGGTCAGCTATGCTGAAATGCTGCTGCATCTCTGTGCCCTTTGCCTTAGCGCATTTATCACAAAGGTGCAGCTCAGTAACCTCATCATTGATTATCTCTGTAAGATGGACATTAGCTTTTTTATTCTTGCATATATCACACAACATTGTGACTCCTTGTCCTATTCGCTTCGTATATCGTATTTCGCATATCGCATATCGTTTTTTTGTGACATACGCCATATGACATACTAAAATATGAAAAAGATTCAATTACCTCTAAGCTAGACATTAGACACGAAACTATGCGCAAACAAATCAGTATTTTACTCCATTTGCCTTCGTCAACTTGCGAAACTCTCTCATAAACATCAGAGTATTTAATCCGGGGTTACCCTTACCTATGACCCTGCCGTCTACTTTTACCACAGGTATTATCTCGGCTGCCGTCCCAGTCAAAAAACACTCGTCCGCGTTATATATATCATGCCGTGTAAATATGGTCTCATTAAGCTCTATTCTCTTTTTCCTGGATATATTAATAACAGTATCGCGGGTTATGCCTTTTAGTATACCAACATACGAAGGTGGTGTATACAGTATCTTATCTTTGATTATGAATATATTATCTCCCGTACATTCAGTGACATAGCCATTGCTGTTAAGCATTATAGCCTCTTCATAGCCCGCGTTCACAGCTTCTATCTTTGCCAATATATTATTAAGATAGTTGAGAGATTTTATCTGAGGATTAAGCGCCTCTGACACATTCTGGGTTGTCGGCACTGTGATTATATTGAGGCCTTTCTTATAGAATTCCTTAGGATAAAGCACTATCTTATCCGTTATTATTATAATACACGCGCGGCCCTTGCATTTTCTCGGGTCAAGCCCAAGGTCTCCTTCACCCCTTGTTACAATCAACCTTATATAAGCATCCTTAAGCTTATTGGCCTTCAATGTATCACAGACCGCTTTTATCATCTCTGCCTTTGTCATAGGTATATCAAGCATGATGGTATGGGCTGATTCGTATAAACGGTCTACATGCTCTTTAAGGCGGAATACTAACTTTGCGTAAGAACGTATGCCTTCAAATACTCCATCGCCATATAACAGTCCGTGATCAAAAACAGAGACTTTGGCATCTTTTTTATCATACAGCTTACCGTCAATATATATCTTTATGGACATGTTATAATCTCCTTTAATGAGCGCATAACTTACGGAGTGACCAAAGGGAGTCCCCGAAGGGGACAAAGCGACGTAAGTTATATGCGCGAATTAAACCCCGTACCAAATTTGCAACCTAATTGGCATCAAGGTTAACTCTGGTTAACAAATAAACTTTCTTTTATCAATAAACAAATACGCAAATTTGGTTCGGGGTCCCACTTAAATTAAAACTCCGTCACTAATATTTAAGACAGTATCCGCGAACCCGGCTACTTTTTCATCATGTGTGACTATCAAAAAGGCCTGGTCTTTATTCTTATTTAAATCCATTATAAGCTTAAGTACGATCTCAGAATTTTCAGAATCCAGGTTTCCTGTAGGCTCATCACAAAATACTATGTCTGGCTCATTTATCAGCGCGCGGGCTATTGCCACCCTCTGAGCCTCGCCCCCTGATAACTCAGAAGGCCTGTGGCCTATCCTATCTCCTAAGCCCACGGATTCAAGCAGGCACTTAGCTTTTTTAGCCATAGCGTATTCCTTGCCTGGAGTTCCCATCAGCATGGGCATGACGACATTTTCAAGCGCGCTGAACTCCGCAAGCAGATGGTAGAACTGAAAAACAAAACCTATTCTTCTGTTTCTTATCAAGGAACGCTTTTTATCACTTATGCCGTATAAGTCAACACCATCAAAAATTACCTTACCATCTGAAGGCTCATCAAGGCCTCCTAAAATATGCAATAATGTAGACTTCCCGGCACCGGAAGGCCCTATAATAGCAGACACACTCTTTGAGTCAAGAGAAATATCTACGCCATTCAGAACATGCAGGTCCCGCTTACCATCCCTATATCTCTTGTGCAGATTCTCTGCCTTTATTAACATTAGTTAAATTCACTTATTGCGCAGATTGGCACGGATTGCATGCTAAACCTGCGTTTTCGCAGATTAGCGCAGATATCTGTGCTAATCTGTGTATTAAATCTGTACTCATCTGTGCTTAAAAATTCCATTTACTCATACCTTAAGGCATCCACAGGGTTAAGCCGTGACGCCTGGTATGCGGGGTATATACTGGCCAAAAAACTTATTAAAAGCGCGCATGCCATTATTATATAAGAATCATCAAGGTCTATGCTCACAGGAAGATAGCTTATGCCGTAGTAAATGCTCTCCGGCAATATATTAGGTTTGTAAGTTTTAAGAAAAGCTGACAAACCAAACCCTCCAAGGCAGCCAAAGACAACACCCCAAAACCCTATTATAATACCTTGCAAGGAAAATATAGCCATTATGGATTTCCTTGTCGCGCCTATTGCTTTCAATATACCTATGTCCTTTGTCTTCTCAACAACCATAACAGATAATGTGCTTATTATATTAAGAGAAGCTACTATAATAATAAGCGTCAATATCACAAACATCGCCCATTTCTCAAGCTTAAGCGCTGAAAAGAGATTACTGTTTAAATCCATCCATGTCCTCACATAATACGAGTCGGGCAATATCTCCCTGATCTTCTGCTTGATAACTGCGGCATTATCTATTTTATATATGTCAATACCTATGCCACTTATGTATTCTTCCATGCCAAAAAGGCCTGAAGCGGTGTTTAGGTTCACATATGCCAGGTTCAGGTCATATTCGTAATATCCCGAGTTAAATATGCCGGTAACTTTTATTTTTTCCGCTTTTTTAGACAAAGGCGTTATGATCTCCAGCTCATCGTCTAAAAATACACCTAACGTGGAAGCTAACTCGCTTCCTATTATAGCCTCACCATCGCTAATCCTTATTTCGCCAGCCGTTATAGACCCCTCAAGCTTGGATATATCTGTGCTGTTGTTCGCGTCTACACTTCTTACGACCGCGCCATGCGCTCTTGAGCGAAACCTTAATACCCCCTGGCCCCAGATATAAGAGTAATATCCGCTTACCCCGCTTACGAGAAGCAGCTTATCAGAGATAAGCTTATAATCATTTGTGGATATACCGCCTTCTTTCTCGATTATTATATGTGGATTTGAACCTATTATTCTTTTCTGAAGCTCATCGCCAAATCCATTCATTACAGCAAGAACGGTTATCAGGCACGCTACACCTACAGCTACGCCAAGTATAGAAACAAAACTCATAAATGATATGAATCCCTTTCTCTTCCTGGAAAATAGATACCTAAGGCTTATCATTAGTTCGTAGGGCATAGTTCGTTTCTCGTCGCTCGTCGCTCGTCGCTTGTCGCTCGTTTTATTGCTATTCGGGTTTTAATTGGGGAAATAATATTACGTCCCGTATAGACTCTTGGCCGGTAAGGATCATAGTAAGCCTATCTATTCCTATGCCCAGGCCTGCGGCAGGAGGCATTCCATATTCCAGCGCGCGTACATAATCCTCATCCACCTTATCGTTTGTCTCTTTGTCAACATTTAGCTGCTTTTCAAAGCGTTCTCTCTGCTCAATCGGATTATTAAGCTCTGAATAGGCATTGGCTATCTCTATGCGTGCCATATAAAGCTCAAACCTTTCAGATAGGGCGGGGTTATCTTCTTTGGTTTTAGCCAGAGGACAAAGTTCCGTGAAATAATCCGTTACAAATATAGGTTTGCCGCTTTTAGACTCCGGATCTACGAGGTCTGCTATTATATTTATAAGCTTGGTTCTGCTTATTTTTTTTAGATTTCCTTCAAGCTTTATACCTTTTTTCTTTATCTTCTCAACCATGATACCCAACTCATCTTCAGGGGTTATTCCAAACTGATCCTTCATTATTTCCGCGAAGGATACCCTCTCCCATGGAGGAGTAAGGTCTATCTCTTTTCCCTTATATTCAACTATCTCTTTGCCCATCACATCTTTTGCCAGATTATATATAAGTTCCTCTACCATTGGCATAAGGTCATTATAATCAGCATATGCGGTGTAAGCCTCAAGCATTGTAAACTCCGGGTTATGCCTTGGAGATATGCCTTCATTGCGGAATGATTTATTTATCTCATATACACGCTCAAAACCACCTACCAGGAGCCTCTTCAGGTAAAGTTCCGGAGCTATCCTTAAATAAAGGTCTCTGTCATAAACATTATGGTGCGTTTTAAACGGCCTTCCCGCGGCACCGCCTGCCAAAGGCTGCAGCATAGGTGTTTCTACCTCTATGTAGCCTTTCGAATCAAAAAAGCTTCGCGTTTGGCTTATTATGCGGCTTCTTGCTATAAAAACTTTTTTGACCTCATCATTAGCAATAAGATCCAGATAGCGCTGGCGATACCGGGTCTCAACATCCTTTAACCCGTGCCACTTCTCAGGAAGCGGGCGCATAGATTTAGCTAAAACAATAAAAGACTCTACATTTACTGTTATCTCACCTGTCCTGGTCTTAAAAAGTTTTCCTTCCGCGCCTAAAATATCTCCTATATCAAGCTGATCCTTAAGCGCAAAAGCATCTCCTAAATTATCCTTCTTAAGATATAGCTGCATCTTTTCCGTGTGGTCTTTTATATCACAAAAAAGGCTCTTTCCGTGTTCTCTAAGGTTCATGAGCCGGCCTGCTACCTTTACGAGCTTATTTTCCTCAAAACCTGCCTTAATGCCCATAAGCGTATCAGTCTTATCAAACCTTCTGCCAAAAGGCTTAAGGCCGCTAGCCTCTATATTTTGTAATTTCTTATGTCTTATACTTAATATATCATCTGTCATAAACATTCTGTTCCTTCCTATATATAGCCTAATTATTATATATAACCTAAGGTAGTATGTCAATCAAGAAAATCGCTTCTGATGCCGCTGCGCGATTTTCAGTGGTTTTTATACTTCACTATACCATGAAAAAGGCGTGGTGTATTTGCTCATGGGCCACAAGAAAAGGTTTAAGATTAAAGATAAATACTCACTTTTATATCTTGAAATGCCGTTGATATACGATTATAATATAACAAAATCATGAAAAAAGAACTTAAGAAAAAACACTTATTTATCAAAATAATCATTGCTGTATTTACCCTAGCTATCCTTTCCTATCTCACCATTATTTATGTAAACCGTACACTAATACCTGTTAAACTTAAAAACCAACTTGAGAAATCCTTAAGTGACTATACGCTAAGAGAGGTAGGTATAGATAAGCTCACCTTCAGCGTAGCAAAGGGCTTCGTCTTGGATGGCATAAAAGTCTATGAAGGCCCTAAAGATAAGGGTCAGTTTCTACTGAAAGCGGACAAGGTCTCATTTGGCATTATATTCATACCTTCTTTTAAAAAACACCGGTTGATAATCCCCCGCGTTAATATAGATAACCCATATCTTCACCTAAAAAGGCTTGATGATGGGACCTGGAATATATCTGGGATCATCAAAAAAGAATCAAAAGAAAAAAAACCCCCTCCTGTGAGTGTAAGCGTAAACAGCGTCTCTTTTACCGGGGGCGAGATATATATTGAAGATACCTATAGAAAGGTAAGTTCTCAAAAGACTATTAAGGCCTTAAGCGGCAGCGTGGGGCTTGCGCTGCCCGATGCTGTAAACATAAGCTGCTCCGGAAAGATAGATGAAGCTTTTATAAAAATAATATCTAAATTTAAACCTAACAAAAATGAACTTTCCGCTGAAATAGATACAAAAAATCTGCCAATCTCTGAGTATTGGAATGAATATTTAGCCATACGCTCATACGCGAACTCTGGCGTAGATGCTCAAGATAACCTGTGGCTTGATAATCTAAAGATAGATTCCGGAATCTGTGACGGATCCATAAAAATAAGCTTATCAGATTTTCAAAAAGCAAAAATTGAAGGCGGCCTTTCCCTCCGGGACCTAAGAGTAAAATTCAACGACATGACTATTATGGGTAACTATAAGTTAAGCGGAAAATCTCAGTTTGACACAGAAAATCTCGCCAACATAAGCTATGACTCAAAGCTGGAATTAGACAACGCGAACATCTCAACAGGAATAAAACAATTTAAAAAAGTTGATGAGATAAAAGGCGTTCTACTGCTTTCGGAAAAGCTCTGGTCCACCAAGGAATTGCACTGTTTATTAGATAAGGCCCCGGCCATCATAACTGCTATGGTAAAGTCTCCTCATAAAGATCCGACCGCTGAAATAGAAATCTCATCAACTCTTATCTTAAAAGATATCTCTGATACGGTAAAAATAGATTTCGCGAAAGGAAAGGCCATAATAAACACAAAGATAGACTACGCGCATAAGGATAAAAGCTACAAAGTAAGCGGGACATCAAAGATAGAAGATCTCAAACTGCGCCAGAAGGATATAACCATAAGCGGCAACTTCTCTATCGATGGAGAGTCTAAAGGGATAATAGGTAACTGGGAATCTCTTGAATATAAAGGCAGTATGAATTTTGATAAAGCTCAGATAGAGGGCATGGGGCTTTTGCCTCTGGTATCAAACGCTTCGGGCAATGCAATTTTTAGCACTAAGCATATAAGTATCCGGGAGTTTGCCGGCAATGCCGCAGATACAAAGATAAGTTTGAACGGAAATATTGAATATCAGAAAAAGGAACCCAGGATAGACCTTAACTTAAAAACATCTAAGCTCTCTCTCGCGAAACTCATATCAACATTGCCCGAAGAATTGAGATCAAAATTAAAAGATATAGATGCCGATGGGATATGTAGTGTAGACGTAGCCTTAAGCGGAAACATGGGAGACCTTGAGTCGTTCACATATAACGGCAGCTTATCCTTAAAAGGCGGTTCAGCTGCCCTTCCCTACTGGCCAAATGAGATATCTAATATAGACTGCGACGTGCTATTTGAAAAACAGAAGGTCACATGGAAATCGCTTGGTTTCAATATTAAGGATACCAGATACCACTCTTACGGCAGCCTTGCTGATTTTGTACAGCCTAAGATATCCGCGAGCCTTAAATCAAAAGATATCAACCTTATGGCCGAGTTAAATATAGATAAAAACAAGACTATACACATTTCAAAATGCAGCGGCGGATACCGGAATTCCACATTTCTTCTAAGCGGCAAGGTATCAGATATAAAAACAGCCTTTGCCGAGATATCAGGCAGCGCGCAACTGAACTTAGAAGATGCCCCTTATCTGCTAAAGTCAAAAAAAGAGGCATTGGAAAAACTAAAGCCTGAAGGTAATGTAAAATTAACTTTTGATATGCGCGGGCCCATAAAAGAATCCGCGGACTGGGACCTGTCTGCCGAGGGAAACTCAAGCGCTATTCATCTGTGGGGCCTTGAATTTAAAGACTTCTATTTAGACTATCGCATGAAAGACAATTTTATAGATATACCTGTCTTGGCGGTCTATCCTTACGGAGGAGTAATAAATGTGACCTTAAGGGCTAACATGAAAACAGGCGAGAAACCTTATCTTATCAATATAGATGTAAAGGATATAGACCTGCAGCAGCTCATTCAGGATACAAAGCTTAAGGATAAAAAAATAAAAGGTTCTTTTGCCGCGAAGTCTGTCCTTAATGGCTATCTTGATAGAAAAGATTCATTATATGGTAACGGCTGGCTGCAGATATCGGATGGTTACCTATGGGAGTTTCCTGTTATGCGCGGGATAACCGATGTCATATTCATGATACCCCCAGAATATGTAACGCTTACAGATGCCTTTGGCAACTTCTCGGTAAAAAATAACAGGATATACACGGAAGATTTCAAGCTCTTGTCTAAGGCGGCTTCTTTTCTATGGGTAGGGTCTTTAGGTTTTGATACTACTCTGGATTTTGGCGTTACAGGAAGGTTTGCGGAAGACATTATAAAAAAGACTACCGAACCGGGAAGAATAGCAAGCGCGATATTGCATGAGGCCGGAAACCTGATAATGGAGATCAGGCTTACAGGCACTCTCGCCAAACCCAAATATCAGCTCGTGCCTTTTCCGATAAAAAAAATATTCCAGGAGAACGTAGTAGGGAAGTTTAAGGATATCTTTGGAGGTGTCTTTTGATTAGGCCGCCAGAAATATTTGAAAACATTGCGGCGGCCTATGATTACACAGATTATTTAAGATTACATAGATTTTCTTAGAAAATATTTACAGATAATACCTTTTGCTTTCTTTAAAGCAAAGGCCCTGTGGCTTAACCCATCTTTTATTTTAGGGCCAAGCTGGGCAAAGGTTTTTTTGTATCCTTTAGGCACAAACAAAACATCATAACCAAATCCGGTATTGCCCGCGAGTTTAAAGGCTATCTCACCTTCTACCTTACCTTCGGCAATACCAATGACTTTTCTCCCTTTTGAGATGCATATAACGCACCTAAAGCGTGCCCTTCTTTTTCTGCCGGAGAAATCCTTCATGCTTTTAAGAAGCTTCGCGTTATTCTTATTATCATCCTGGGAGATGCCAGCGTAACGCGCGGAGTTCACGCCCGGCTTATTGCCGAGAGCGGGGACCTCTAACCCGGAGTCATCAGCCATGACAAGCTTATCTAAGCGAGATGATGTCTCAAGCGCTTTCTTCCTGGCGTTTGCCCTGAATGTAAGGCCATCCTCTTCGACCTCGGGCAGACCTTTAAACTTATCCAGGCTAAAAACTTTTATATCAAAATCATTAAGAAGCCTTTGTATCTCAAGCTGCTTCTTCTTGTTTCTTGTAGCTATTACAAGCTCTTTCAAAGCTTTAAGTTCTCTTTCTGAAGTTTTATAAGCTTGTTAATGCCCTTTGCCGCAAGCTCAAGCATCTTCTTCATCTGCGCGTTGCTGAAAGGCTCACCCTCTGCCGTTCCCTGCACCTCTACAAATTTTCCGGATGAAGTCATGACAACATTCATATCCACTTCCGCGGCCGTATCTTCCTCATAGTCAAGATCGAGTAAAAATTCATCACCTACAATGCCGATGCTTGTGGCAGCAACATACTCCCTTATAGGCATATTATCGATCGTACCTTCCTTGATCATACTTTTAAGGCAATCCGCGAGCGCTATAAATGAACCTGTTATACTCGCCGTACGCGTACCGCCATCGCCTTGTATAACATCGCAATCTATCCATATCGTACGCTCGCCCAAAAGAGACAGGTCTACGACAGACCTGAGAGACCTGCCTATAAGCCGCTGTATCTCATGAGTCCTGCCTCCTACTTTACCCTTTGAAGATTCGCGCGGAGACCTCTTTGTGCAGGAACGGGGAAGCATGGCATATTCCGCCGTAACCCATCCGGTTCCTTTTCCTCTTAAAAACGAGGGCACCCCATTATCTAAAGATGCTGTGCATATAACCTTTGTGTTGCCGATTTCAATAAGGCATGAACCTTCCGCGTATTTTATAAAATTTCTCTTTATGGTTACTTTACGCAAAGCATTATTTTTTCTGTCATCACAGCGCATCATGCTGCTCCTTGTTCTATGAGTTTATAAATATTTCTTCCTTTTGAATCGATAGCTACTATAACAGGAAAATCCTCGACCCATAATTCATGGATAGCTTCAGGGCCCAGGTCTTTATACGCGGCTACCTTTGACCTTTTTACTTTTCCGGCAAGATACGCGCCGGCACCGCCGCAGGCTGTGAAATATACCGCGTGATATTTTTTTATCGCGGATTCTACTTCCTTGGACCTATCTCCTTTTCCTATCATTCCAAAAAGGTTTTTTGACAATAAGGGTGCGGTAAAGCTATCCATTCTCTTTGATGTTGTAGGGCCGCAGGAACCTATTGCCTTACCGGGCATCGCGGGCGTAGGCCCGCAATAATATATGATCTCACCCGCCAAGGGGATTGGCAATTTTTTTCTTCCTTTGATACACTCGCATATTCTCTTGTGCGCGGCATCGCGGGCAGTATATATCCTGCCTGTCAGAAGAACCTCATCACCAACCTTGAGCTTCCTGATAGTATCTTTCGTTAACGGCAATAGAATTCTTTTCATA
>JBDRAM010000095.1:0-30221 GCA_043823785.1 Candidatus Omnitrophota bacterium | reverse complement strand
CGTAAAAAGTCAATTTTGCTCAAAAATCGCCTTTGTAGCCGCAGGCTTCAGCCTGCGTTCTCGTCGGAGAATGGCTTACTGTTTTTCGCAGGCTAAAGCCTGCGGCTACCGTTTGGGACTTTTTACGAATGAATCAAACTTGCTTCAAAAAAGTGGGAAAATAATCGCCGAAATTTTTGATGATAACATGGCTTCAAATGAAAGTGAAACAACTATCGAGCTGAATTTTGCCGTGTTAAAGTTCAAGCACACCATCAAAAAAACGACAAAAAAATAACCAGTCCCCTTTTTTTGGTTTTCTGGTTCACATAGTCGTAGTTCTGGCCGCCCAGCCATTCTCCCTTTTATCCCCTTTGCCATTCATTTCCAGCCCCCCGAATTGTTATAATATAGATATAGAAGCGCTTAGGCCGCCCAGCCGCCAAGCAATCTTTATGCTATTACGGGAATCAGAAACAGTTGAATTTAAAAGATCCACCGCCGAGCTTAAACAAGCGGCCATTTCACTAGTGGCTATGCTCAATAAGCATGGACGGGGAGAAGTTTATTTCGGGATTGAGGATGATGGCACGGTTTTAGGGCAACCTGCCGGGCGGATGACGTTTAAGGATATAACCCAAGCGGTGGTAGACAATACCGAACCAAAGGTTTTTCCAAAAATTGAGATAAGGCAGATTAATGGCAAAGACTGTATTATGGTAGAGGCGCACGGGATCAATAGCCCTTATTTCGCGTATGGTCGGGCGTATATTCGTGTTGGTGAGTCGGATAAATCCTTGAGTGTTCACGAAATTGAGACGCGCATCCTGAGTAAAAAGAAACTCCTTTGGGAAATTGAGATCTCAAATAAAACGCTTGCCGATGTGAATGCCGAAACGGTTAAGGAGTTCATGCAAAAGGCCAAGACCGCCAAACGCATCGACTTCGATTTTGTGGATGTTAAAACGACCTTCAATAAACTTCACCTTTCCAGTAAAAACCAGTTAACCATGGCTGCCGAGGTTCTGTTTTGTGATGAGAATCCAATGGAAATTCAGGCTGCAATATTTGCCGGGGCCGAAAAGCTGACCTTTTTGGACATTAAACAATTTAAAGGAACTCTTTTTAGTTTGCGCCAACAGGCGGAAGTATATGTCAATGAGCATATGAACTGGCGCGCGGATTTGAGTGAGAGCCGCCGCAAGGAGATTCCGGAGATCCCGGTTAGGGCGCTCTCGGAAGCAATCGGCAATTCGTTATGTCACCGTGATTTTGCTATTCCCAAGGGCAACGAGGTGGCAATCTTCAAAGATCGCATAGAGATATATAACCCGGGGCTTTTCCCGGAAGAGATTAATCCGGAGGATTTTTTTACAGGCGCAGAACACTCCATTTTACGCAACCCCCTTATTGCCGAGACGTTGTATAAATCCAAAGATATTGAGCGGTGGGGAAGCGGTATTAAGAGAATCCATGATGAATGTGCAGCGAATCATATTAAAGTGGATTTTAAGCGGCTCAAGACCGGATTCGTTGTTGTCTTTTACCGTCCAAAATGGGAGCAAGGCGAAGGATTAGGGGAAGATGGTCAGAAGGCGAAAAGTAAGGTGAAAAGTAAGGTGAAAAGTAAGGGGAGAGTTATCGAAATCATCGTTCAGAATCCTTCTGTGACTATCCCGGAAATAGCGGCCTCTCTTAATATGAGTATTGCCGGTATTGAGAAGATCGTCCGTTCCTTAAAAAAACAGAAACGCTTACGCCGTATTGGTCCTGATAAAGGCGGGCATTGGGAGGTATCTGGTTAGTGCACGATTTGCACAATTATTTCACGATCTTAAGAAGCTGCACACTTATTGTATACCTGATTGGTTATTGCGGCATAACTTTATATATGACAAGCAGTTTCAATTCACAGGCTTATAATCCAGGCGGGGCAGCCAATCGTTACAAAGCGGTTACCGTAAGTAGCCGCTTTTTCTTATCTTATGGCGTAATCTCGTCGATAAATACGAGGTTACGCCTTTCTTTTTCCTGGGCTGTTAGCAATAATCAAATCTGACCCAAAACTAATAAAGATAGCGCAAGTGTAATTTAAAAGAAAACCTCACTGGGGTGGTCAAAACACCTCTAAACCCCAAAGATTCCGACATAGGCTCTCTAGACGCCTTGAAAATCGCCCGTATTTGTGCTGTATTGAGTTTTCTTTTGGTGGGTAGGGAAAATGTATGTGCCTTTTTTGGTGGGTTAATTTGAAGAGGCTATTTTCTTCTTTTAATTCTACTCTTTTCTGCCACGCGCGCCCTGAAAATATTACTTCAGAGGAATAAGGAGAACCCTTAGATTCGTCTTACAAGCATGGGCTATCCTATTCAGAAGCGAGATACTATATTTATTATAATCCGCGCTTTCATAGCGAGAGACGGCCGATTTGGTAGTATGGACCCGTTTAGCTAATGCCGCTTGAGTCAAGTGTGCAGCCTTGCGTGCCATAACGATCTGTTCTGATATAGAAAGATTCTGGTATTCCTCCTCGAACCTTTCTCTGAATTCCTTATCAGCCATAAGTGTGTCTAAGTAAGTTTTAACTTTTTTCCTTTTCATAATATACACCCTCCCTTGCTCGGCACTCGTAATCTCTTTTTATATTTATCGCCTTCTGCAATTGTTTCTTATCTGCTTTCTGAGACTTCTTCATATAAGCATTGGTTATTATTATCTTTCTCCCCTTGTAAAAGAAATTAAAGAAGCGATGGCTTAAGGGCTTAAACTCATATATTCTCTCTTTGCGATCAACTAATCTGAATTTTGTGATATCAAAAATCTTACCGGCTTCAGCTATATATTTTACCAGGGCAGCGAGCTTTACCTTTACTCCTGAAGAGGCCTTTTCCAAATATTCTTTAGCAGGGATCCCGCCATCTTCAGCAAAATAAAACTCAACCTGGAATTTTTCTCCCTGATAGAATATATACTCTTCTGTTTTAGGTCTGGCCATAGTCTTGTTTATTCCTCAGTATAAGGTTAGCATATTTGCTAACTTTTATCAAGGTTAAAAGTGAAAATTTTAAAAAATAATTCTTGCAATGTCATTATTCATGTGCTATACTCAGTACAGCGAGTAATTGTTCATTAAAATGAGCGAGGAGTTAGAATGCTTTCTAAATATCTTATATCTACCAATGCACAAAAGGTGTTAGGATTTCTTCTTATTAATTCTAGCAAAGCGTGCTACGAAAGAGAAGTTGCCAGAGGCGCCAAGATCAGCTATGGTTCAGCTAATCATATTCTGAATCAACTTCGCAGAAAAGGGCTCATCCAAAGAAAAACTGAAGGCAGAATGTGTTACTATTCTATTGATAAATCCAATCCATATTTAAAAGAGCTTAAAAATCTAGGCAACATCCTCCTTGTTGAGCCTTTGGTAGAAAAGCTTAAACCATATGCCCACAAGGTAATACTTTATGGGAGCTGGGCTGAAGGAACCGACACAGAAGAGAGCGATATAGACCTTTTTATTGTTAGCTCTGATGAAGATAAAGTCAAATCTATCATTGATAAGCACTCCTATTCTAACAAAACGGCTAACAGAAAGATCCAGGCCATTATTAGCAGCCCGGCTGCTCTTTTGAGCAAGGACAAAAGAGATAAGGTTTTCATGGACCAAGTAAAGCGCGGGAAAACCCTTTGGGAGAGAGAAATCGATGAAGATAACCTTTAAGGATTGCATGGCAAAAAAGAGAATATTCAGTTTCCCTCCGGCAAAACACCTTGTAGACCTTGAGATCGAAGACGCAGAGAACGACTTACAATCTGCCCAGGAAGAATTCTCTAAATCAGGCATTAAGTGGGCTACCATCAAAGGTTATTATTCTATGTTTCATGCTGCTCGCGCACTTCTTTATTCTCGCGGATACAGAGAAAAAGGACATTATTGTCTCTACCTTGCTATGGGGGAGTTCTTTGTTAAGGAGAAAAAGTTAGATGCCTCGTTGGCAGAAGATCTTAATAATTGCATGATCTTAAGAGAAGAAGCTGATTACCGAAGGAAGTTCTCCCAAGAAGGAGCCTCAGGAACCATCGAGGCTGCGAAGAGATTTCTTAAGGCAGCGAAAGATATTCTCAAAAATTAAGCATAAATTCTATTCAAATCCCCTTTGAACGTCGTAAAAGTTCAAAAAATTCCGCTTATTTCGTGCTCAAGCCTTCGCTTTAACGTCGCAAAAGTGCTACTTTTACGACATTGGATAGAGAGATTATTTGTCTTTAAATTCTTCGGCTTTTATACGATAGAAATCATCAACAACGATAATAAGTATTTCTTTTTTTGGTCCAGACGGATTTAGTGTTTCTACCTTCAACAAAGCCTGTTTTTTTGCATTTAATGGTAAACTTAAACTTTCAAAAACGGGTGGTTTAATACCATAAAGGCTAATAGTGTCACGGCGTATTTTAATTTTAATACTACTATGTAGGCAATAACTTAATATGCGCCAAAAATAATATAGGCGGTTCCGGGAGAAAGGCATTATCTCCCACCGAAGCCGAATTCTACGAAGCCAAAGCGAAACGTAAAGAGATTTTGATATATATTAAAGGTGATAGTGCGGATGATAAAACGCGTGATGCAGGTATTCAGAAGCTCATTAAGGAAATACGGGATTCAAAGAGAGGGTTTAGTTACAAACGGTTTAAGGATACGTCGGAGCTTGCTCGATTGGTTTACGCAAGCTTAATAGATTTCTTGAAAGAAGAAGGTATTGTCGGCCGGGGCGCTTTTGATGAACGAGTTTGCAAAGAAGCCACATTCGCGGATATTGACAAAAATAAAGTCAAATGGTTTCTGCGCATGGCAAGAGAAGCGCGAAAATTCCCGTTGAATCCGGAATCCTCAGTAAAAGATGTTTTGATCCATCTTAACCTGCTTCGTGACGGAAAACTGACAAATGCTGCCGTATTGCTTTTTGGCAAAGATCCTCACAGATTCTTTTTGCAAGCTGAAGTTAAGTGTCTCCATTTGCCAGGTACCGAGGTATATAAACCTTTCCTGTCATACAAGGTCTATAGTGACAATCTATTTGAGCAGGTGAATAAATCCGTTGGGTTCGTTTTAGACATCATAAAACAGGCGGTTATTCAGCAAAAGCACACGCCACAGTTTAAACGTCCTTTTGAAATTCCGGTCTTTGCGATTCAAGAGGCCATCGTTAATGCAGTTGCACATAGAAATTACAATGTTACTTCAGGTGTTCAGATTATGGTCTTTACGGACCGTGTTGAGGTATGGAATTCTGGAAGCCTCCCCCCAAGGTTGGGGATAGATGATCTTAGAAAACCTCATACTTCTTTTCCGGCAAATCCTCTTCTTGCGAATGCCCTTTATTTTGCTGATTATATTCAGAAAACGGGATCTGGGACATTGGAAATGATCAAACAATGCAAGGCACAAGGGGCAGCGGAGCCGGAGTTTGTTCTTATAAGGAATGTTGAGTTTAGAACGATTCTTCCAAGGGATATTTATACGGAAGATGTGTTGGCTAAAATGGGTTTAAATGAGCGACAGATGAAAGCGGTTCAACAGGACCGGTAATTATAATTGTCGCATAACACAATTAGGTTTCTGGACATTTTATTGTTATAAAAGGGGAGCTGAAAGGAGCCTATTACGTCTTATCACAAACCGTGTCAAAAATATAGGACATTACAGGCATGGATATAGGACATTATAGGACACCTAGAGAGCAGGTAAGAAATTGTATACTTTCTGTATACCAGCGTACCTTTCATGCCATAACTTGTTATAATACAAGCAGTTTCAAATTGCTTGCACCTAATCCAGGCGGGGCAGCCATCAGCCTTCGCCCTTATCAGACGCAAACAACTTGTGGGCTACGGCTGATAGGCTGAAATAACTATGTATTACGTTTATATACTCAGAAGCAAAAGAGACGCTAGCAGATTCTACATTGGCTATACAACAGATGTAAACAAGAGGCTGAAGGAGCACAACGAAAGTAGAATGCTATATACTAAGCGCTATACTCCCTGGTGCGTAGAAACATACATTTCATTCACGAACCAGAAAATAGCTAAGCAATTTGAAAGATACCTCAAGAGCGGTTCCGGCAAAACATTTTTAAAGCGAAGGCTGATGGCCCTATAAAAGGGCACCGTAGCCTCCCAAGTAAATTGCACATAGCAAAGGCGAAGGTGGCCAGGCGGGGCAGCCATTCTTATCTCTCGAACTTACAATTGAGAGATACTATGGGCTCTGATAGTTAACCATTATCGGGGCTTTTTTATCTACGCACGTGTCAAAGGGTTAGAGAAATTAGTACTACTCGATCAAATTTTATATTGACAATAGCAGCAAAATGTACCATAATATAGGACAGTTGAACCATAATATGGAACATTAACTTATGAGGTTGCATATGCTAATACCCGCGCAGAGAAAGAAGATATTAGAAGTTTTTATGAGCGATCCTGAAAAGGAGATACACTTAAGAGAGGTTTCCAGGTTTTCTAAAGTATCTTTAAACAATGTTAATGATACTTTACGACAGTTTGCAAAAGACGGCTTATTTAAACGGCGCGAAGTCTCGAATATGTCTTTTTTTAAGCCTAACCTTGATAATGAAGACTTGTTGAAACTTTTCGAATATCTGGAACTAAAGCGGAAAAAAGAATTCTATAATAAAAATAAAAACATCGCCCGCCTCTTAGAAAAATATACCGCCGATATTATAAATTTATCAAAAAGGCAAATCCAGCTTATAGTGCTTTTTGGCTCCGTAGCCAGAAACGAATGGGCCAAAGACAGCGACATAGATATATTAGCGGTTAGTTCTAACAAAGATAATGATGTTATTGGTGTTTTAAATAAAGCAAAACTGGACGTAAGCCCACTTTTAGAAATCCGTCCTGTTTCCACGACAATAGAAAAATTTACAGAAGGCCTTAAGAAGAAAACTGAGTTTTATCACGAATTATGGAGTGACAGAATAGTTCTTTATAATGAATCATTATTCTGGCAATTAGTTAGAGAAGGGAACAAGTAAATGGCAAAAGACATTGAAAAAATATTATCCGGATGCTTTCATCCAAAGGAAGGAAGACCGAGTCTCCATAAGGTATTAGTTAGCCCCGAAAGGGCAGAACAGCATATTGACAAAGCCCGTAAAAATTTGCGGGCGATGAAGATAATGTATGAGAGCGATCTATTTGACTGGACTATTATTTGCGGGTATTACGCAATGTATCACGCTGTATTAGCAGCTTTATTTAAGATAGGTATCCGCGCAACAGCGCATTATTGCGCTATAGCAGTATTTAAAGAGTTCTATGTTAAAAGAGGGCATGTAAAGCCTGAATATATTACTTATATCAAGAAAGCTAAACAACTTGAAGAGAAATATGCCAATACTCTGGAAAAAGCGCAAGGAGATAGAATTGCAGAGCAATATGGAGTAGAGATGCTTACAAATGATGACGCAGAATGGATATTAGAAGACGCCAAAGAGTTCGTTCTTAAAATAGAAGAAGTATTGGCGGAGTAAATATGGGCTATTCCGATAAGCATTCATTAATTAAAAAGGCCGCGAAAATAAATCTGGACTTAGAGAGCGGTTACATTGAATTTATAAGACTGGCAAAAGAAAATGGCCTCGCAAAAGAGCGTTTAGAATATTATACAAATGCTTATGAGTCTGCGGGTGACTCAGGTTTACGTTCTCTCTCATATCGAAAAAGAATGCCTGAAGGTATACGCAAATCAGCGCTTTCGAAGGTTAATATCTATCTTTCCGGCAGGATTCCCGCGCATCTTAAATCAGAGATAGGGTTTCTTGTAAAAGTAAAACATAATCGAATTACTATTGCGGAAAAGAGGCCTCTTTTTAAAGAGTCTTCTACAGCAAGCTGTATAGAGTTTTGCCAAATGCGATATACGGATTTTGATAATCGTTGGCATATTTACTGGAAAAGAAAGACTGGCAAATGGTGGCCATATATTCCTCAGAAAACCGTTTATACAATCAAGGATTGCCTCAGAGAGCTGGATGAAGATATATGTGGGTGTTTTTGGGGATAAACAAGCAGTTGATCATGGATGTCCACCTCAAGCAGGCTGGACATTGTTATCTCTTTGACAACAAAAGAGTTACGTCAACTTCATCCCAAGATTACCGTGCAAAACGGACAAAATTTATCTCTGCTTGTCTGGTATCTCTTGATATTTAAGCTATATGTTTTACAATAGTGGCGGCTGGCTAAAGAGATACATTTATAACATATACCGGAGCACCCAGCCATATAAACCTCTCTAAATCCAGAAGAAGAGATACTATAGGCTCTGACAATTAACCATTGTCAGGGCTTTTTCATCTCCGCGCGTGTCAAAAGAGCCTTACTAATAATTTAAACATTAGTTGTCATTTAGGTTGTCATTTAGGTTGTCATTTAGGTTGTCATTTGTTATAATAACATTATGCCATTTGAGCCGAAATATACGATTACAGATAAAATTCTTAACAACATCTCTACAATTATGGCTGGAAGAGAAGTTATTGAGCGTTCAAAGCTTATTCCTAAATGGGAGTTAAAGCTAAAAAAAGAAGCTCTTATCCATAACGCTCATTCATCCACGAGCATTGAGGGGAACAGATTAACGCTTAAGCAGGTCGTTGCCTTGTCAGAGAACAAGGAAGTCGTAGCTACAGAGAAAGATAAGAAAGAGGTTCTAAACTATCTAAAAGCGCTAGATTTGATTCCTAAATACGCAAACAAGAAAGTAATAGAGGCTAAGCTTTTTCTTAAAATTCATGAGACCGTCACTATTGATACCCTGAGAAACAATAAAGATTGCGGTGTCTTTAGAGACCGGCAAGTATTTGTAGGCAGGCGTATTTTTGATGGAACAAGTTTCAAGGAAATAGTAGAATATATGCCCCCGGAAACAAAAGATGTGCCACGGCTGGTTGTTGAGTCCCTGCATTGGCTCAATTCGGAAAAGATGAAAGAAGTTAATCCCGTTGTTCTCGCAGGTATTGCCCACTACGAAACTGCAAGGATTCATCCGTTTATTGACGGAAACGGTAGAACAGCACGCCTGATGGCGTCATTAGTTTTATATAAAAGCGGATTTGACCACCGAAGGTTTTTCGCGCTTGATGATTATTATGATGAAAACAGATCTGCGTACTACGCAGCACTTAAAACAGCCCAAACAAATAAGGGCGATATTACCAAATGGCTCGAGTATTTTACAGAAGGAGTATTGTATTCAATAAATAAAGTTAAAGATTTTATTGCAAAAATAGGCCTTTCTCCAAAGATAGAAGCAGGAGAAAAAATTGAATTAACCCAGAAGCAGATAAAAATCTTAGAGCGAATCAAAGAAAAAGGCAAAGTTACTAATAAGGATTTGAGAGATATGTTTGGAGTAACGCGACAAGCAATACTTAAAGAAATCTCTAAGCTGATAGATGCAAAGTTAATAAAGCTTGTAGGAAAAGGCAGAAACGCCTATTACAGAATCTCGGATTAGCCTAACAATGCAAATAAATGGGACGTTCCCATTTTTAAGCTGTTACAAAGAAGCTAAAACAGATCAAAAAGATCGAATTGATCAGATTCTCCAGACATCATGAAAAATAATTATGAAGTCGATATATATGCTCTTGCTTATGGCGGAGCCGGAATCGGCAAGCTTGACGGTAAAGTATGTTTTGTAGAGGGGGCCTTACCCGGAGAGAGGGTATCTTTTAGAAAACTGTCTGATAAAAAGAGTTTTTCAACCGGCTTTGTAACAAAGATTATCAAACCATCGAGTGATCGCATAGAACCTATATGCCCCCACTATGGAAGATGCGGCGGCTGTCAATATCAGCATCTGAATTATGAAAAGGAAGTTTTTTACAAAGCCCAGCAGGTTCAGGAGGTTATCAAGCGCATTGGCGGTGTTATTGAATACAGCTTTGAGCCTATGGCACTTTGTGTACCTGAATATGGGTACCGCTCATCGGTTACGCTGCATAAGACACGCGGCGGTTATGGTTATTTTTCCAGAGATAACCAAAATATCATCGCTATAGATAGATGCCCCTTAGCCGTAGATAAGATAAATGGTCTTATCAGCACCCTGGATACATCTAATGGCAAGAGGGATGTTACGCTAAGGTCTGATAAGTTAGGCAATGTTTGGAAAAGCAATCATCAGGGCCACAGATTTTTTAAAGATGACTATATCGGGACAGAGCTTACCTTTTCCCCTCTAGCCTTTTCGCAGGCAAATCGTCAGATTTCTATTGATATGGTCAGAAAGCTTAGGGGCTGGCTTAAGCAGGAAAAGCCAGGGGTTTTGTTTGACCTTTATTGCGGAGTAGGCTTCTTTGGCATACTTATGCGCGATCTGTTTGAATCAGTTATTGGCATCGATGATAGCCCTATAGCTATAGACTGCGCTAAGATATCGAAAAGGGACATTGCCGCTGACAATGTTAAATTTTATTGTAATAACGTAACTGAAAAATTCCCTGTTTATTATCAAAAACATGGATCTAGTATGAACACCATTATTCTTGATCCTCCGCGCGCTGGAATAGATAAAGAATTAGCCGCCTATCTATTAAATCTTAAAAATACAAGCTGCTTATGCTATATATCCTGCGACCCCGCTACCCTTGCGCGCGATATCAAACTTCTTGCCCAAGAAGGAGGATGGAGCTTAGATAGGATCAGCTGTTTTGACATGTTTGCCCGCACAAAGCACATAGAATCCATAGCATTATTTAAAAGATAAGAGAAGGCCGCCTAAGCTTTGGAATGAGGATATAGGGGTTTAAATATTGTAGTAAAGAAAAGGGGGGATGGGCGCCTTTTTAACTTATGAGGCTGCATATGCTAATACCCGCGCAGAGAAAGAAGATGTTAGAAGTTTTTATGAGCGATCCAGAGCAGGAGATACATTTAAGAGGGATTTTCCGCATAGAAGTGCACGGTTGAACCCAAGGCCTTGAAGCCGTCTTTAATGGAAATATATTAAGCGCGTTTTATATGGCACAAAAAGCGGCATATAAAAGAAAAAGAACAACAGATATAAGAATTAATGATTTGCTTGAGCAGATTAAGCCTGATCAAGGCAATTTTTCAGGATCATCTTTAATTTTAAATCCTGTAGCTGCTACTTTTATCAAATATAGGCAAGTTAGCGGTGTTAAGAAAAATTTTTAAAGAAATAGGGCAAAAGTTCAAGAGAAAAAATGCCCATATATTAAATAGCATGGCAGGCAAACAGGGGGAGCTGTCCCATAAGATAAATTCCGTTAGCAATGTTGAAGATATCTTCAATGGGGTAAAGATTATCCGGAGTAATAAACGCAAAAAGACAATAAGCGCCCGGCTGGCAGGGGATGTAATGGTTGTTTATGCCCCTGTTGATATTTCAGATTCAGAACTTGAGAAGATCATAGATAAGCTCAAAAAAAAATTGGATAAACAAAAGTTTAAGACGGAGTTGAATAAAACGCAAGACTTGGCTGTAATAGCAGAGAGGTTGAATAAAGAATATTTTAATAGTAGTTTGAAAATTAGCTCTATAGAATATACTACTAACCAGAGCAGGCTATTTGGCTGCTGTAATTACAGAACAAAAAAGATACGCATTTCTCACCGACTTGCACAAGCACCTTATTGGGTAAGGGATTATGTTATTATTCATGAGATGGCACATTTAATTGAACCCAATCACAGTAAAGCCTTTTGGGATATTGTATCCAGGTATAAATTAACAGAAAGAGCCAGGGGATACCTCATCGCTAAGGGGCTTGATTCAGATTTGCACCATAAAGGTAATGACATGGATGCCGGAAATTTAGGCAGCTGAAAGAGGTTACATAAAGCAAAACAATAAATCAGCAGAAGATACTTTAGAAAAATTATTTGATTTAAAGATCATCAAGATGGTTGATAGCGTACCATCATCTACGGTTTTTACACTCAACAATCAAATGAAATGGAACATAAATCATGGCTTTCGGCTCCGGAAACTGTACATTGGGCGATGACCTACCGCACAACGTATTCATATTACGCACTTTATTATACCCTAAAAGGTATGCTATCGTAGATGGCAATGTATTATATGCCTTAAAGGGTATAATAAGGTGCATATTAACACCATAGCGTACCCTTAAAGGTATATTTTTTACTATAATAACTTGACATCATACCTTAAAGGGTATATAATTTTAGTGAGATTTTTTAATCTATATACAATATGCAGTTTCTAAATGGAGGATTTTGGTGGAATGGAAATAGCTGGGAAAATTAAAGAATTAAGAAAAAAAGCGAAATTATCGCAAATAGAGTTAGCCGCGCGAGTAGGGGTAGGATTACGATTCATAAGAGAACTGGAAAGAGGTAAGCCTACGGTGAGAATGGATAAGGTCAACATCGTTCTTGTTTTTTTTGGTTATCATATCGAGGTGGTAAGAAATGGAAAACAGTAACTTCAGAAGAGCCCATGTTATGCATCATGGCAAAAAGGCGGGAATAATAGAGGAAATAGGAAACGGCTATCGCTTTACCTACGATAGCGATTTCATGAAGGAACATAAACCAATCTCAGTTTCTTTACCAACCACAAAGCAGACCTATGAAAGCAGCAGCCTCTTTGTTTTTTTTCTTGGCCTTCTTCCTGAAGGCTGGTATCTCGACGTAGTTACTAAAAAATTAAAGATAGACAAAAATGACACCTTTGGGCTTCTGCTGGCTACATGTAAAGAAACAATAGGCGCAGTCACAATAGAGGAATTAAAATGAATCATTGTTTTCTTTGTGGAAAAGATACTAAGGGTGAAAACAATTATCATGGACCTTGTTTAAAAGGTTTATTCGGGGTAAATTATTGCCCCAAAATAGATTTTGCTTTAAATGAAGTTTCAGCAAAAGCTCAAGAAATGGCTGGTAAGCTGTCAATGTCCGGTGTTCAGGCAAAGCTTTCTATGAAATTAAATCAAACTAGTAAAAAACTAGAGATCACAGCTGATAACGGAGAATATATTTTAAAACCGCGAACCGATACATTTCCAAATATTCCACAGAATGAAAATTTATGTATGAACATAGCTTCCAGCTTAGAAATTGCGGTTCCATCTCACTCCCTCATTAGATTGAAAGATAATAGCCTGGCTTATATTGTAAAGAGGTTTGATAGGGTTAAGGGAAAGAAGCTGCATCAAGAAGATTTCTCGCAAATTTTAGAGGAAAAAGACAAATATAAAGGTTCCCTGGAAGAGATCGGCCATAAATTACGAGAAATTTCAGAAGTTCCAGGACTCGACCTGCAGCTTTTTTTTGAAAGAATATTATTGTTTTTCATAATAGGCAATGGAGACGCGCATCTAAAAAATTTCTCAATAATTTATGATGAGGAAGAGTATATCAGGCTTTCTCCAGCCTATGATATTGTGTCTTCCAAATTAGTTATACCTGGTGAGGAGGATTTAGCTTTATCAATGAATGGAAAGAAAAATAAAATAACCGGTAAAGACTTTGAGCAGTTTGCTAAAACGCTTAAAATACACAGCACAGTAAGTTACAAGAAAATTTTGGGAAAAATTGAAGTCATTAATAGTCTTATTAAAGAAGATACTTTTTTGACAGAGAAAGAAAGAGCGGGGTTGCAGGGCATAGTAAGGGATCGAGCTTCTCGATTCAGCATAGCCTAGACAAAAAACATTTTTTTGATTTTTGCCGCCCTTGGCCAAGTTTAAACTGAGCCTATTTTTTACCACCTAAGTATTTCATAAGCAGGCAAGCAGTGGCATAATTATATAATTATGGGAGTTTGTATGGTATCTATAATTATAGTATGGTAAAATATGCAAAACAACGAGGAGGAGTAAAATGAAAAGAGCATTGGTATTATTGCTTGTATTGCTGTTTTCTACCTGCGCGTACGCTGAAATAATAGCGCAGGATGCGGCAACCGTGCAAGAGGCTGTTCCGGGAGGGGACATAAGCGCGGCTATAAAGAAGGTAGTTCTCGATAACTTAGGCACGATAGGCAAGGAGAACATGAGCGCCATGATGGCGACTATACATACCCAGTCTCCGGGTTACCTTATAACAAAGCAGCAGACGCAAGAGATATTCGATACCTTTGACATCTCGTATGAGTTAAAATATTATCAATACATAGGGCAGGATGGCGGATACGCTGTCGCGAGAGTAATACAGGTCACGAAGAAGATCTCTGGGCCCGCTTTTCAGAATAACGAGCTTGACATGATACAGGTATTCAAGCAGGAGGACGGTGTCTGGAAATACTGGTCGCAGGCTATTCTTGACGCTAAATATCTCTAAAGCAAAAAAGATTTTATAGGGGAGCTGTTGGAATGAATATACTTATAACAGGCGGGGCCGGGTTTGTCGGTTCACACCTGGCGAGGGTGCTTTTGCGCCAAAAACCCAGAAGCCATATATACATTATCGACGATCTTTCTACCTGGCGCATCAGCAATATCGAAGACATCATCAATGATAAGAGGATCCATTTTTTATGGGTTCTGTTACGGATGAGATGCTATCAAGGAATGTCATAAGCCAGTGTGATTATATATACCACCTCGCGGCTACGATAGGAGTGAAGAATGTTGTGGATCACCCGCTTGAGACAATAACGCACAATATCCATGAGACAGAGCTCATACTACGCTACGCTTTCATAAAAAAGATAGGTGTTTTAATCACCTCGACTTCCGAAGTGTATGGCAAGGCACCCAAGCTTTCGCTGAAAGAGAACGGTGATTTTACTCTGGGACCGCCCACAGTAAAGAGATGGAGCTATGCCTGTTCAAAAGCGCTTGATGAATTCTTAGGTATTGCCTACCACAGAGAGCATGGCCTCCGCGTTACGCTGGTAAGGTTATTCAATATAGTAGGGCCTGGGCAGGTAGGCCATTATGGCATGGTGGTGCCCAGGTTTTTCAAAGCCGCGCTATCGAATGAGCCTATGTATGTATATGGAGACGGAAACCAGAGGCGCTGTTTTACTTATGTTGATGAAGCTGTAAAGATATTGATAAAGCTCGCAAGCCTTCCAAAGGCAGCAGGAGAGATCACCAACATAGGCAGTAACCAGGAGATATCCATAAAGCAGCTTGCGCACAAAATAAAGAGTATTACTGAAAGCTCATCGAGGATAGTCTATTCTTCCTATTCCAGTTACTATGGCAAGGGCTTTGAAGATATAAGGAGGCGCAGGCCTGATGTCACAAAGCTTAAGAGAATAGCCGGCACCGTGCCAAAGATGTCCATAGACCAGATATTATTAAAACTTAAAAAATATTATATGGATAATCCGAAAGAGTTTGAGAGGTTATGATATTTAAAAGGTATATAGCGGGTATTTTTGTCTTTTTTCTTTTAATACCGTCCCCATGCCTTTTTGCCGAGACTACTAATATAGCCACCCAAGAGGAGATCCGCCCTAAGCAGCCGCAGGAAGCCCTCGAAGATAAAACCATTATAGCATCTTCGTCATATGAATATAGCTGGGTAGAATTTGCCAATACTGACCGGAAATGGACTACTCTAAGAGGCCGGGTTGCCTATCCGCAAAAAGGACTTGAGCTGCCCTATTTAGAGGTGAGGCGCTATTCAAGGAGCAGTGAGGAGGATTATGCCTATGATCTTGGCGGTTACTATAAGTTTGGTGAAGTATTGGCACACGCGGAAGCGAGCGTAGGTAGTGATGTGGATTATATATATGATTTTGCCTTACTCGGTGAGATCGAACACCCGGTTTATAAGACGGTATTTTTAAACGAGAAATATAAATTCTTATCTTATGCGGCCGGTGATGTGCATATTCTTTCCCCGGGCGTTATATATTATTTCGATAATCACTATGTCTACGCGAGCTACAACGCGGGTATTACTGAAAACAGGGGCACCGGCCATTGGGGCATAGGAAAGCTCAATTTTAAGGCAACGAAGAATCTGGATTTCTGGGTAGGCACAGCAATAGGCCAGCGCCTATATGATATAAAAGAAGACCCCGACGCTGATAACCAGCAAGGTTATATTATTTTCAGCGGAGTTCGTTTAAATGCTGCCAAAAATGCACATTTCTATATAAATCTTTTATATGGAGAAGAGGACCCTGACTTTACCCAACGCGCGATAGAAGGAGGCCTGGCAATAGGATTTTAACTTATGCTGTCCATACGCTTTTTGACGCCACTAGTTTTAGTCATAGACGCTGTACTTGCCGCTGCCGCATTTTTCTTAGGGCTATTTATTATAATGTACTCTGCGGTTCAAGACGCGCGGCAGCAGCGCCGCCTTGCGACTATATCTGTAATAAAAAAAGACCTGAAAGGATTCGCGAGCCTGGATGTCCCTAATATAGACACTTCCCTGCGTGCTATAATCGAGAATGCAAACCCCAGCCAGTTTATTGAGATCGCGAGAAACAGCCGCCAGCTATTATCGCAGGAAGATGAGAAAAAGTTCAGGCGCCAGCTTGCGGCATCATCCAAGATCTCTGAGCTGGAAAGAGCGGCTCTTAGCAATAAAGATAAGAGCAGGAGAATACCGGCTATTATATGTATCGGATATGCGGGCTCTTTAACATCGCTTGGCATACTCGCGAATACTATTTTCGATGAAGATGAGGATGTCTCATACTTTTCCATGCTCGCGCTCGCGCAGGCAAAGACGCCCGCGGCCGCGCATATACTTATGGAATTTTTGGAAAAACATACAGATGCCGCGTGGCGCATAGCTTCTCTTCTTGAGAGCTTCCCCCAGGAAGCAGCGTATGAGATAGCGAAGACCACACAGAGCGCGAAATCCATTGCCCGCTTCTGGGCAGTTAAAATACTTACTAAATTTAAACCCTTTTGGTATCTTAAAGAGATAGAAGCGCTCACCGCGGATGTATACCCGGATGTTCGCGCGGCAAGCTGTGAGTGTTTGGCGGCAATTAAGTCAAAAGACTCAAAAGGGCCCCTTATAAGATGCCTTGGCGATGATGTATGGTTTGTGCGCATGCACGCTATAAGGGCATTGTCTAAAATACTGGAGAAAGACGCCGTGGTCTATGTGGCGCCGTTTATAGAGGATAATATATGGCTTGTACGCGACAGCGTAAAAAAAGCCATAATCCCTTATCCCGAAACAGCGGTTAAATATGTTGTAGAGGCCCTTGTCGGGTCCGGAGCGGAAATAAAGAGTGACTGTATAGATGTACTTGTCGAGTCCGGTTACATAAAGGTTCTATTGGAGCAGGCTATCTCGGATAACACAAAGGCCAGGAACCAGGCAAAATCATTATTGGAGACCATAATAAATACAGGCATATATTTTGGGCTTAAAAGATGCGTGAATAGATTTGATGATGATGAGTGGAGCCGTATGTTGAAGGTGGTTTCCAGCATAGACAAGAATTTAGCGGAAAAGATACAGCTATGATGATCTTCTTTTATATCTCATTTATTATTTTTGTAAGCTACTTTGTTATTCTTATGCTTTATTACCTATGCCTTACCCTGCTTGGCCTTAGGGAGGAGCGCAGAAGAGCACAGCAGCATGAGTCTGAGGACTATTACAGCCTTTTGTGGTCTACTTTTACTATCCCCGTTAGCATTATTATCCCGGCGCACAATGAGGAGACATGGATACTCGATTGCGTCTATTCAGCCCTTAATGTAAATTATCCCGAATTTGAGGTAATAGTAGTAGATGATGAATCAGATGATAATACGCTTAAGATGCTTACTGATGAGATGGAGCTGGAGGTTACCACAAATCCATACCATGACAGGTTCAACTCCGGAAAAATAAAAGGCCTTTATAGGTCTAAGAAATATCAGAACCTTACTGTTATGAGCAAGGCCTCCGGGGGAAAAAAAGCAGGGGCTGTAAACGCCGCGCTTAATCTTGTCCGGTATAAGTATGTCTGCACAATAGACGCGGATACGATATTTGAGCCGGACGCGCTTCTTAAAGTCATGGCGCACGTCGAGAAGGACCCTGAGGGCATAGTAGGCATAGGAAGTTACTGCGGCCTGGTAAACGGCTTTGAAGTAGAAAAGGGGAAGATAATAAGGCGAAGTTTTTCATATAATCCTATTGTGGCTTACCAGAATATCGAGTATCTACGCTCATTTATCGGCAACAGGATAGCCTGGAGCCGCTACAATGCTACTCCTATAGTCTCAGGCGGTTTTGCTATATGGCGGCGTGACGTCATCTTTGAGATAGGCGCGTTTGCTCCGGAGTATAGCAGTGAGGACCTTGAGTTTTCATTTCGCGCCCGCAGGTATATGGCAGAGAACAAGAAGAAGGATTATAAGATAATAATACTGCCTTACTGCGTGGGATGGACATGCGGCCCTGATTCAATAAAGACGCTTATCCAGCAGCGCGATCGCTGGCAGAGAGTCGGCAACGAGACCGTATGGAAATACAAAGATATGTTGTTTAACCCAAAATACGGAAAGTTCGCGTTTTTAGTCATGCCGTATTTTTTATTGTATGAAGTCCTTGGAGTATTTGTCGAGCTTGCCAGCATTATAGTTATTATCGCGGGGTGGCTATGCGGGCTTTTAAATGTAACGCAATTTCTAGCGTTTATCTTACTTATAATGTTCTCACAGATCGTAGTATCACTTTTAGCCTTATATTCATACTCACGCGGTGAGAGAGTATTTGATATAAAATATATATCCTACTTAGTCTTCTTGACATTTTTCGAATCTTTCTTCTACCGCTGGTTGCTGCTCATAGCGCGCTTAGGCGGTATGTGGCATTATATACGCGGAGTGCGTACTTTTGATCAGTTTGAACGCATAAGGAAGAGATAAAAAGTACCTGCCTAAAGGCTGTTTTTCCATGCCAAAATAAGCTTATTTTAATCCCCTCCCTATTTAGTAAAATACTACAAAAAACAAGGCCCGGGCCTTGACCATGTAAATCTTATACCGTATATTTAATAGGTAAGGGACATCTTACCAGATGCCCTTTTTTTATGGCATTTGACTTAAACCTTTTAATAAGTATTAAGTAGCAGCTGCTCCGCCAAAAGTGTAGGAGCCGCCTCCTGGCGGCGAAAAGATATGAGAAAAACAATATCATTATTACTTATAATATCTATAGTTATAACAAATAGCCATTGTTACGGCTATCCCACCCTTTTTAAGACCAAATCTCACGCCCAAAGATATTTACAAGATGAAGATCAAGAGTTACTATTAGACATAGTAGACTCACCATCATCTATTAACTTACCACAAAAACTAGGAAGAGTGGTGGAATCGCATAAAGGTAAAGGCGATTCCCTTGTTATGCATATACAGGACCGCCACGCAGACCCTACTGCCCAGCTTAATATAGCAGGCATTATAGATGAGTTTGTTACAAGGCATGATGCCCAGCTTATATGTTTAGAAGGCGCGTCAAAAGAACTTGATACCTCATTTTACGACAGATTTCCTGATAACAGCATAAAGAAGAAGACATCAAAGTTTTTTCTCCAAAAAGGAGTTTTCACCGGAGCGGAATATTACAAGATAACAAATAAGGATAAATATATAAGGGCCCAGGGCGTAGAAGACAAAAGAGCCTACTTAGAGCACCTCTCTATCTATAAGTCTAACGGTATAGATAAGGATGATATATTAGGATTTCTTAAGGCTATAAGCGTTAGCCTTAACTCTTTAAAAGAAGAGGCCTATTCTAAAGACTTAAAATCCCTGGATAAGACCGCGATCTCTTACTATTTTAAGCAGATAAAACTTCCTGAATATCTAAAGGCCCTGGAGGCTTATTCCAAAAAAACCAGGTACGATATAGCAAAATATGAGAATTTAAGCAGTTTTATCGAGCTTGTCGATAGAGAGGGAAAAATAGACTTTAAGAAAGCAGAAGAGCAAAGAGAGACGGTAATAAAAGAATTATCAGATTCACTCAAAGAAGCTGATTTAGACGCTCTCATCGATAAGAGCCTTGAGTTTAGATTAGGAAATATTACGCAGGAGGAATTTTACGATTACCTCTACGTGCTCATAGAAAAAGAAAAAATAGATAAGTCAAAATATAAAGATTTAGCAGCTTACGCGGATTATATCAGGTTCTCTAAAAGTATTAATTACCTCGCGGTCTTTGATGAAGCAGAGGAGTTGGAGGAAGAGGTAAAGCTGTCGCTTTGTAAAACAGATATTCAAAAGGATATAGTTGTATATAGCAAGGCAGTGGATATATTAAAGGACCTCTATAATTTTAAGCTTACCCGCCGCCAGCTCGATTACATGGAGGTAAGAGCCGACTTTTTTGATGTTTCAAAGATACAGAGTTTCTTAAAAACCGCCTCTACAAAATACGGATTAAACCTAAACCCAATTGTGAGCGAAACCCACATAGACCAATACGCCATAGACCGCTCAAGGAAATACTACCAGGTAGCCTTAAAAAGAGATATAGCTTTAATGGATAATACCCTGGGTAGTATGGAAAGAGATCGAAAAGATAAGGCCATTCTTATAACAGGCGGTTTTCATACCGAGGGCATCACAAATATATTAAAAGAAAAAGATATATCCTACGTCGTAATATGCCCCAACATCGGAGCCGAAGACTATGAGGAGCTCTATACCGCAAGAATGGCCGGCAAGCTCCCGGACATAACAGAGCTAGCAGAGTTCTTTCACCAGACACTTGTCGCCCCGCTTGTAACTGCGGATATGTCAAGGACTGAAACCGCAGGGCAGGTCAAGGCCGCCTTTGCCGCGCTGGTCGGGCTTTCGCAGGATAAGCAGTGGGATAGCTTAAGCAGCGCGGAGCAGGAAGACATACTTCTTGAGATATGGGAAGCGCTTGCTCAGAGAGAAGAAGATATGCTTTATTTGCAGGATATTCAGGAAATTATCAGAGAAACCAGAGCAGTCCACAGGTCCGGAGGAGACAAAGTTGTTATCGCCAAAGCCGCCTCTTCAGGAAAAGCTCAAAGACCCATCGTTGATACAAGGGTTGATAAAAATATGGCTCAAGAGTGGATAAATGCCCAGCCAACGGAAGAGTTAAAAAGACTGGCAGAATTTATAGTCAAAAATATTATCTATGTAGATCAAGAGACATTCGAAATTACTATATCTAAAGCTGTTGAACAGCTTAAGAATCAGCATACAAGAAATTTTGCAGTTTGCCTTTTAGGATCAGACTCGAGCATCAGAACCCAAGGAGTTAAAAGTAACAGCTGGGTATTACAGTTGGCTAAAGAAAAAGGGTTGCCACAACCAGCAGGTGTTGTAGCAGGTGATAGCTCTATGGATGCAGCAATATCAATGGCGAAATGGCTTTTAAAAAACGAAGGTGTTAGTGACATAGTATTTGTAGATGATGCGTCCTATTCAGGAGCTCAGATTTATGACTGGCTTGTTAATCTTGCAATGAATATAAGTGAAGAAGAGAGACTGCGCTCAAAAAAGATCACCATCCATCTTATTATTCCATTTATGACAACCAAGGCCTATAGGCTATTGACGGAGCTAGGTAGTGAATTGACTATTAAGCGTGGTCTGAATATAGAGATAGATACTATTAATTTTGAAAAAATACCCATTTTTCAGGAGATGGTTGAAAATCTAAGCCTAAGCGAACAAAACGAACTTCTGGCAAGCTTAGATAAGGCGTATGGTTCAAGCAGCAGAGAGAAAACGCTTTTTTATTTTCAACACAAGCAACCAGATTACAGATCCGTGGTTTCTCCAGGCCCTAACAAAGGCACTGTTTTAGAGGGGCCAGTTATGAATGACGAGGGGTCAATTAGTTATATGCCCTTTATGCCGATTATAGGAAAAACTCCCTACCAAGAGGGATATCTAGATGCCGTGAGGGATAATATACAAAATACCCAATGGGCTTCTCGAATAACCACTAGCTCAAATATTGCCAAAACCTCTTCTGCGGGGGAGGCGGAAAATTCAAAAGCATCAGAGTTTATGAATAATATAAGGAACCAGGTACGAATGCTTGCTGTCTCTGTAAAAGGCACCAGGAGAAAGGTAGAAAATCTACGCGTAGGAGGATTAGATTTTAAGCACATAAGAAGCATAACAGAAGATGAATTCAATAGAAGGCTGCAGGCCGCAGCTATAAACTTGGCAGATGCAGGCTTTAATACAGGTGAGATAGAGACATTTATAACAGAAAAGGTTCAAGGTGCAATTATAAGAGATAGACGCAACCCAGACTATATAGAGGGAGAATATTTGGGTGAGGAATCTAAGAGGCTTTTAGATAAATCCGAGCAGATACTAAAGATTGCTAACAAAGGATTTATTGGACGCCTAGTTTTGACAGGAGTTGCTAGAAAGATTGCAAGGCATCTCCTGCAGTTCTCCATACCAGATTCATATTCAGGAGATCAAATTTTCGAGGCTGCAGAAGCAGCTGTTAGACTTGCCGATATAGGCATGAGATTAGATAAGATTGAAGGAGAATACCTATTCAGTGCAGTGGGGGTAGGGCCTTTTGTTAATACCAGGCTGCGGCATGCCAGGGTCAGGGCAGCAGGCCAAATGGCAGTATCTGGCTACACCGAGGATGAGATTGGCTACAGGATAGGAGAGGTGCCAAATAGATTCATGGGTTTTGACGAAGGATATCAGGCGCTGCATGATATGACAAATATGCTAAAATGGGGGGTTTCGCGAGAAGAGGTAGATAAGCTATTTCTGGAGTCCCCTGATTCTGAAAAGTCAAATATTGTTAGGATTGGAAAGAATGCTGAAATTGTTGAGGAGAGCGGCCTGGTAGATAAGTATATTGAGGCTGGAGCCTCAAGCCAAGAAGCGCAAAAATTTCTTCTGGGAGATATCCCAAGATTATTTGGCTCGAAAAGCGTGCCAGTTGCCGAATGCGCTGTATTGCTAAGAAAGTGTGGTATGCCGCATCAGAAGATAATCCGCATAATTTTAGAAGATTTGCCTAAGGCCGAGCACAATGTATTTGTAGCTGAAAGAATAGGCAAGGTTGCTGAATCTGGTGTGCGCAAAAGACTCTTGGATATTGGAATAGATACTGATTGGATTGATAATATGCTGTTCAAAGAGATAGTGGATAAGTATCCTCATGCCTCGTCTTCTGCTGCAAATGCCCTTTTTGGCTTAGCAAAGGCCGGTACAGATATTGATAGAGCGCGCGATCTCTTGCTTTTACATATAGCAGCACTTTCGACTTTTGCGCAGGATAGAGCTCTATCTCAGGCCAGCAGCGAAAAATTAAAAGAGCGTTTGAAAAGATACCAGGAGCAAGGGGTTGAAAGAAAAGATGCCGAAGAGTTTATACTTCTTTTTATAGCAGAAGATTTTACGGAAGAGAAGATAGGCGATGCCCTAGAGTGTGGCTTGGCCATCTTAGAGAGCGGAGAACCCCTAGAGTCTGCTAAGAGCTTTATCTCAGATGTAATGACTAAAGATATTTATGCTGGTGATCCCAGCCTGGCAGTTACTGCTGCAAAGGCGATGCTAAGAGCAGGGCTCTCTTTTCAGGTGGCCAGAGATACTATAAGCAAACTACCCGCCGTGCTTAAGGAAAGAGGTATCCACAACTTTCTTGCGGCAAAGAATACATTGGAGTACATAACAGAGGCTTCAGAAAATGAAGAACTGATTAAGGCCTTGACAGATATGGGTATGAGCAAAGAGGAGGTTTTAAACCTTCTTTTGGTCGAGATTCCACTTAAAAACCCCCTTGCATTAAAAGAGATCGCCTCTGCTTTATTCAATATAGCAAGAGAAGGTAGCGCTATCGGACATTTTACATCAGACGAAGGCGGAAGTATCTCAAAGCCCAAGGTTCTTTCTGTATTTATAGGGAGGATACCACTATTCTATTCTCATGTAACTGGATCGTACGCAAAAGAGATAAGTGAAGTCATGGTAGAGCTTAATAAGAATAGCGGCAGGTATCCAGGCCAGACAGCCTTATCATTTGAGACACTTGCAAAATTCTTCACCGAAGAGATACCAGAAGTTTATGGTTCAGAAGCTAGCAGGGCCTACTTAACTGTAGAACTGATGTTGAGGTATGGTATACCTTTTCAGAGGATCCGAAAAGTTTTGATCGAAAAAGCAAAAGAGGCCTATCCTGATAGGGACGACTATAATGTACAGCGTCGGAGGGTGGATATCCTGGAGTACGGACGGCAGCTCTTAGAGAGCGCTGGATATAGAGACTTAGTAGATGATATGCAGCTAGCCTTGGGAGAAGAAGCGGATGCAGAAGCCTTTATATTAGAGGAGCTGTTACCGAGGAATACCTCGCATACCAAAAAAACGTGTAATGCAACTATAAAGATGTTAAATATAGGAATAAGCCTTGACAGGATTAAGACCTTAAATAATACGCCAGGTGTAATGGAAGGCCTGCGCGTTATATTCGAAAAGAGCTCAATAGAAAAGGATCTGGAGCTTAGAGACAGTTTAATTGAAAGGGGGGTGGATAGAAAGAAACTGGAAAAGGTGCTTTTTGAAACCATACCTGCAATGGATAAAGATAGGGCTGCGGATAATTTTGTTGAGGCTATGCTCAGATTAGGGTATTTTCTGGATGAATATGGTGCTGAATTTATTAATGGTCTTTTGGTGATTATGGCAGATAGGATTCCATTAGAGCAGTATTTTAATATGACAAGAATATGTGGAAGCCTGCAAATAGGCCTGGAGCTGCTTGAGCCGAAAAAGATCTTAGGATTTTTAGATGCAAAGGATGATAAGAGAAGACTTGATACCATGCTGCAAGATAGGTACCACGATCCTATCTTTGCAAGTATAAAGGCTTTTATGGATACTTTGAGCGATGAAGAGAAGAAGAGATTTATTAATAATATCTTAATGCAGGTACCGCAGGATAAAGGCGTCGATTCCAACGGAGAAGTCAGCCATACCCAGTTGCATCAGATAGTAAACATGCTGCTTAGGGTGTTTGGCAAAGACTGGCGAGAGAAGATAATGAGCAGTGATATAGATTCCCAGGTGTTTAAGGCACTCAGAAGAGAGTTGCTGGAAGAATCAAAGGCCTTTGATAAGTGGTCGCAGTTTAAGAGATTGCGGGTTTTGGCCAACATGATAAGCCACAAAAAGTTGCTTGCTGCAATAGATAAGTATCAAGATGGCACAGAGAGAGGAGAGAAGCTATATGCATATTATGAGTTCTTGATACTCCATTCTGCCATGGAAGATTCTGAGGCATTGCGCAAGATGATTCTTGAACCTGAAGAGTTCTTGGGCTTGGGGGATGCGAATACCCCGCAAAAACTCCATGATGCAAAGAAACCGAGCAGGCTGTTGGAATTAAATTATATAGACCTTAATGCCAGAGAGCTTATAGATGGACTGATATTAGGATATTTTGATGATATTCAGGTGATTAAGCCGTATCGCAAAGAGATTGGCGTTGAAGAACTCGACCCTGCCATAGGAAGATTAACAGGCGGGAAGCTACTCGACTATCTTACAAAGAGTGGCTATGCTGTAGAAAATGGCTTAAGACCAGTGCTTTCTGAGTATTTGAGTGGATCTCTGGGCCCGCTTAAGCGACGGCTGGCAGGACTCGAGGCAGGTAGAAGTAGAAGCGCCCTGGCTAAACAGATAGAGTTAGTGGAAGAGGTGATCGTCTTACTTAACAATGATGCGCCCTTCAATATTATAATAAACCGTACTGCAAAATTTAGGTTTGATGCAGAAGCGCTTAAGAGGCATGGTCTTAGTCTGCCTGTTTACGCGATTAGTATAATTCCAAAATCAGATCCACAGGCAATAATGACAGGTTCCGAAGCACCTAGCTGCATGGCATATGGAAGCGGGAAGAATAATATCTATGTATTTAATCTTAATACTGCATTCCTGGCACTTTCAAAAGAGATAACAGGGGAGAATGGCAAAAAGCGCGACAGGATACTTGCTACAAGTGTTATTACTTTGGATAGAAGGATACCGCAGATGATACCTGCAATAGTAAAAGCTATAGAAAATGCTGCAGCCGCGGATAAACTCGAAGAGCTTGATATGGAAGAACTGCTGGGAGAAGATTTTCTGGATAAGGTATCAAAAGAGGCCTTTATATCTGCGGATAATGTAGAAGCAGCACCAAGTACAATTATAAGCATGGAGGCAGGGGGCAACTTTGAAGATCTGGTCCGGGTCGCTTACAGAAAATTCTTCACAGAATATCTTAAGAGGTATCCAAAAACAAGGCGAGGAAGAAGGATCAACAGAAGCAAGATATTGATCGGCATAGGCTATTCAGACTTCCTGACAAATCTTGAGACAGAAGAAGACAACCATTATGTAATGCAGGTCCCCGGGGGGTATTCTGATAAAACTGGTGATAAGATAAAGGTCTTGAATCTTGATGATGTAGAAGATCTGGCAGAAGAAAAACTGATTAATGGTATACAGCCGCTTAGCTATGAGGATTTGCTCGAGGTCTCATTTATTGAGAACAAGGCATTTAGAGACGCTGCATACAAATCCAATATTGCAGGCATAGAGATGGAGTTAATGGCTGCAACATACAACGAGAATTACAGCCGAGCCATGAAGGGCGACCGAAGAAAAAATTTAAGTTTAGGATATTTTGAAGAAGGAAAACTACAAGGATATATAATCGCCTATGTTGGTTTTGATGAAGCAACAGGCAAGGAGATTATATATATATCAGACTATGCTGCTGCCCATAAGAGAGGAAAGGCCGGCGGCGCGCTTCTTAAGGCACTTTTTGCTAATATCAGAGATACGGCACAGATCTTTAAGGAAAAATACGATACTGATATTAAAGTATTGTTCCAGGCCACAAAGACAGAGGATGGAAGCTTCAGGCTCTTTATGCCTATGGCAGGGGATGATCAGGCAACGATAGAGAGAAAGCTGACGCGGTTGAAAAGGAGCGGATTAGAAATAGAAGGCGAGCCAAGGCCCGTAGCTAAGGATAGAGTCGAATTTTTATTAAATGTAAATCCGATCACAAAAACCTCTTCTGCGGGGTCCGTGGAAGAGGTGCTTTTAAGGGCAGCAGCTTCGCTGAGCAACCGGCCACATCCGCTGCTGGAAACAAGTGATACTAAGCAGAACCTCAGAGATAAGATAGAAGCATTAGAGAGGACTATCGGTTTCTCTGGCAAGGAGGAGGAAAGACTGCGCTTGTTGATAAAACGCTATTTTGAGCTTGAACGCATGGTGCATAGGATAAAAAGAGACTATATAACAAAGGGCCGCATCAGACTTTTATCTGCAGCCAACTGGACTATTTTTTCTCACAAGAAACTGCAAAGCGCATTACAGCCAATTATCTGGAGCGAGGCAGCCATTCCCGGAGAAGGCGAGTATGATTTTCTCTCAATGTATGGAATAGGGGCAGGCTTAGAAACAGCAGCAGACCATTTCTTTGGTTCTCATGAATCAGTTTCTTTGAATCTGGAGGGCTTTGACCGACTAGATGGAAGACAAGGCTCTGATTTTCAATATACAGGCATAGCGATTGTATATTCGAAGAAACTGGAAGAGGCTATTCAAATGATAGCCGTTGATGCCCCGGATGAAGATTATCTCATAATGACATTTTCAGATTTCTTGGGCTCTGAAGAAAAGGCCCAGCTTAAAAAGGAGGTACTTGACCCAGATGGATTAAGAGACTTAAAAGAAGAGATGATTGTGCGCCGTGGCATGAAAATAGATACCCTTCCTTTTCTTGATATTCAACAGGGGCCTTTTAATGAAAGGGAGGTTATGATGCCAGACGGGGTGCTGAGCGATTATATAGAAGCTATTGTTGTAGATGATGATGTTTATGATAGGTTCATCAGTGTTAATGAAAACATGCAGGATAAGGTTGTAAGGGCAAGCGAATATTTTTCTGCATCAAATGAAAGGCTTGCAAAATTAATAAGCACAAGAGAAGAGATTATTAAGATTGTTGAGGCTGCACCAGGGAAAGCCTCTTCTGCGGGTACGACAGTAGAAGAAGTAATAAAGTCATTAACCAGCCTGGGCGCATCCTGGGCTGAATATTTACAGGATGTAGGCGAAGACCCTATAGAATATGCTTATGATGATTTTGGGCCTACGCCAAGAAAATACGGACTCATAATCTACGATAGGATACTCCGCGGCGCTGAAGAAGAGAAGAATATACTAAAAGCGCTTGCCAAGCTTCGGGCTTCAAGAGGCGCTAAGTTTGAGATAGTTGTTTCGACTACAGAGGAAAGAGAGGACCTTATAGAAAAATGGGGCATATCAGCAGATAACGTCAGGACAACAGAAGAGTTCCTGGCAGAGCGTAAGGTTTCCTTTGCCGGTCTTTCCGAAAACGAAAAAGTAATTGCTGTCGCGGGTATACTAAGGAAACAGATGCCCGTAGGTATAGTGGCAGCCCCGGATGTTTACGCGGATAAACTCGCCGGCGAAATTAACAGAAGCAGAGAGGACGGGGAAGAGTATGTATTTGTAACTTCACAGACTCCGGTAGATGTAATGATAGATGGGTACAGGGTGAGATCTTTTGTGGTTTCAGAGATGGCTATAGCGGATGTTCTCCATAAACTAAGGAATTACGAGGAGATAGTAATAGAATTAGAAGCGCTTTCTACTGAGCAGCAGACAGCGCTGCTCTTTGAGATACTGCCGGCAGTAAATGATCAAGAGAAGATCACAGTCTATATCCAAAAACTGGAGATTTCAGCAAAGGCCGCATCCGCCGGCGCGTAAAGCCCTGCAGAAGTTTTCGTTTTATTCGGGAACCTGCATCCGGTTTATTCAAGAAAGTGTATCCACGCCCCTAAAACTGCCTTGCTTTTTCATGCCCATTGTAGTATCCTATTAGTCAAAATCCTGTTTAATTTTTAGAGAAGGAGGTGCGGGTATGAGAATAAGTATTATCTCATTGGCTGCGCTGGCATCGGCGTTTTACTGTACAAGCTTATTTGCCGAGGAGACAGCGATCTCGAAAAAGTTGTATATAAAGGCACAGGCTGGCAGCGGAGAGATACAGAACCTTGGCTCTATAGAGATAACATCACCAAAGGCCAGCCTTAAGATAATGTGTGAGGATGAAAGCGGCAGAAACGTTAGCACATTTATCCTTCCCAATGCCGGGCAAGATCCCGAGGCAGAATAAGATTAAGCCCGCGGGCATTTTAGAATTTATCACAGGAACCTAAAAAAGGAGATAGTATAATGAGGCAAAGATTAACAAGCGCTGTATTTTCAATTTTGGTTCTTGTTTTGGCAGTATCGGTATCTATAGCATACGCATATGACTCTGGAAAGTCACGTTCGCGCGGCTACGGCAGCAAGAGTTATAGCACCGAGGATAAGATCTTGCAAAAGGCACATTTTCTCATGGAGAAGAAAGAAGAGCTCGGGCTTTCAGATGAGCAGGTCGCGAAGATAAAGGACTTAAAGCTCAACGCTAAGAAGGAATCCATAAAGAAGACCGCTGAGATAGAGATAATTGCTCTGGATATAGAAGCGGCAATGCGGCAGGATGCAGTAGATGCAGGGGCCATAGGCGCGCTTATCGATAAGAAATACGAGATAAAGAAAGCAAAAGCCAAGTCCATGGTAAAGGCATATGCTGAACTCAAGGGCGTCTTGACAGCAGAGCAAATGGGTAAGTTAAAAGAGCTTTACAAGTCTTGCAAGAAGGGGTCTAAAAAGTAAAAACCAGAACTAAAAGGATGGAGATTGGCCTCGCCCGGAGGGCTCGGCACTCCCTCGGACATTTCGTCCTCGGTCGCTTCGTCACTTCGTGTTCGCAATGACAGGAGAGGGAGCAATGACACGCGAAAACAACAGACTATGAAAATACTTATTGTCGCGGGAGGAACAGGTGGGCATCTTTTTCCAGCCATAAGGCTGGCAGAGGAGATTTTATCGCGCGGGACCGCAGAGGTTTTATTTATCGCGTCTTCGCGTAAACAAGACAGAGATATTCTGCGGGAAAAAAATATAGAGTTTCAGACCTTGCCGATAATCGGCATGCAGCGGAAAAATATATTCGCTATTTTAAATTTCCTGGCAAGACTATTTGTCGGGACATTGAAGTCAATATATCTCCTTGCGCGTTTCAGGCCAGGCTGCGTAATAGGTTTCGGAGGGTTTGTGTCAGGCCCGATAGTGCTCCTGGCGTCTTTATCAGGCGCGAGGACCGTGATACACGAACAGAATGTATTTCCTGGA
>JBDRAM010000094.1:0-17253 GCA_043823785.1 Candidatus Omnitrophota bacterium | reverse complement strand
TTTGGTTTTAAGATGAAAAAACTTAATGATGAGATAACAAGGTTTCTACATAAGCAGAACTTCACGATTATTTCTACAGTGGATAAACGAGGCAGGCTTCATAACTCCTGCAAGGGTATAGTTGAGATAGACCAGAAGGGTCTTATATACTTGCTGGACCTTTACAAAGCAAGGACATATGAGAACTTAGGATATAATAATAATATATCTTTAACGGTGGTAGATGAGCATAAGTTTAAAGGGTATTCATTGGTGGGCAAAGCAAAGATAGTAAAGGCAGGAAGGCTAGGCACAAACATTGTGAAGGCGTGGGAAAAGAGGATCACTAGCAGGGTAACTCATAGGGTTCTTAAGAATATACGAGGAGAAGTGGGCCATAAGAGCCATCCGGAAGTACTGTTACCAAAGCCTGAATATTTGATAGAGATGGAAGTGGATGCCATAGTGGACCTTACGCCTAAGGCATTACATTAAAAGAAAAAAGTATAAAGTATAAAGGTTAAAGTAATACGGTAAAATGAATACGAGAGGTCATGTTGTTGGGTAAAGGTCAGGAGGCCAGGGTGGTAGTTAGGTTAGGTCGTTGGTGGAAAAGATTAAATCCGATAATGACCAACTACCAAACCCAATTTTCCAAACCGGCATCTTGACCTTAACCTAGTTGCCTGACCAGGTTTGTTAACATATTATACTAGGAGGAGGAGAAATGGAGACAAAGCAGGTTAAAAGTGTAAAAGGAACCCAAACTGAAAAGAACCTTTTGGCGTCTTTTGCAGGGGAGTCACAGGCAAGAAATCGCTATACCTATTTTGCCGGTGCTGCAAAAAAAGAAGGCTATGAGCAGATATCAGGCATATTTCTTGAAACAGCTGAAAACGAAAAAGAGCACGCTAAGAGGTTCTTTAAGCTATTAGAGGGAGGAGAACTCCAGATACAGGCTGCTTATCCTGCAGGTGTGATAGGCGACACTGCCCAGAATCTAGAGGCTTCCGCGGCTGGTGAACATTTAGAATGGACAAAGCTCTACAAAGAGGCAGAAGAGACAGCTCGCAAAGAAGGTTTTGAGGATATAGCCGCACAGTTTAAGGAGATCGCGGAAGTAGAAGAGGAGCATGAGAAGAGGTATAGAAAGCTTTTGAAGAATGTGAAGGAAGGAAAGGTATTTAAAAAAGATACAACAGTAAAATGGAAGTGCAGAAATTGCGGGTATGTACATGAGGGGAATGAGGCGCCTGAAGAGTGCCCGGCATGCGCGCATCCCAAAGCCTATTACGAATTGCTTTGTGAAAACTATTGATATCGCATATCGTATGTCGCATATCGCATATCGCTTTACGAAATACGACATACGACATACGAAATACGACATGCGAAGACACGAGAACAAGGAGGAACAACATGAAAGGTATTGTATGTAAAGTGTGCGGGTATATTGCGATTAACGGCATTGCTCCGGATGTCTGCCCGGTATGCCATGCTCCAAAGACAGCGTTTGAGGAAAAGGAAGGCGCTATAAAGACCGCTGCTGATTCTGCGAATTTAACTGAGGCGGAAAAGAAACATATACCTGCTATTACGGTAGTAAAGAAATGCGGCCTTATACCAGAGGGTTGCCAAGATGTGCATGTAAAAGTCGGTGATATACAGCATCCTATGCTTGCTGAGCATTATATATTGCATATAGATTTCTACCTGGATAAGGAGTTCATGGCAAGGGTTATATTGACCCCAGGCAAGCTTAATCCAGCAGCCGCGCTTCATCTTAAAGCGGAAAGCGGTAAGCTGACCGCGATAGAGTTTTGCACTATACATGGCGCGTGGATAAACGAGACAGACCTTTAAAAAGATATGATAGAATTTGAGACAGAAGTAGCTGATATAATAGAGAGAACCCCTACTGTAAAAAGTTTCAGGTTTAATGTTAAGCAAGAGGCTGATTTTAAACCAGGGCAGTTCTTTTTTCTCACGATAAAGGTAGGAGGGATTGAGAAGATGAAGCATTTTTCATTCTCAAATTCTCCTACTGAAAAGGGCTATCTGGAATTTACAAAGAGGCTTACAGATAGTGAGTTTTCCAATGCTTTAGATGGATTGAAAACAGGGGACTGGGCAAAGATCAAGATGCCGTTGGGCAGATTCATTTTTGAAGGTGAGTATGAAAAGATAGCTTTCTTAACAGGCGGTATAGGCATAACTCCTATAATGAGTATGTGCAAGTTTATCGTGGATAAGAGATTGCCTACTGACGCGGTAGTTTTTTATAGCAACAGAACCAAGGAAGAGACAGCATTCATGGATGAGCTGGATAAGATGGTTATCCAGAGTGAGAAGATACGCGTAGTCTACACCATGACATCTGGTGAGATAGATAAAAAGGGATGGCGAGGAAGGACAGGCTACATAGATGAGAAGATGGTAAGGGAAGAGATACCTGATTTCGCGGAGAGAGTCTTCTATATTTGCGGGCCTCCTCCTATGGTAGAGGCTATGTCAGCGCTATTGAAAAACGGCTTGAGGCTTTCACAAGATAAGATAAAAGTAGAGAATTTTACAGGATATTAACAGGCTTATGCTGAAAATAGAGCTGATATCATTTGATTTAGACGGAACACTTGTTGATTCATTTAAAGATATAGCGAGTTCTGTAAACTTTATGCTTAAAGAGACAGGCCTTAAAGAAAAGAGCGGGCCTGTAATAACCTCGTATGTCGGTGACGGAGTCGAAGCTTTGATAAAAAGGTCTATTGGGGAAGAAGATATGAGCCTTTTTGATAGCGGCCTGTCTATATTTAAAAAATACTATGCTGAGCATTGCGCGGATAACGCGACACTCTATCCGGGCGTTAAAGAGACATTGAGGCATTTTAATGAGAAAAGAAAGATCATAGTGACTAACAGAGGATATGATTCAGCTGTCTGTATATTAAAAACACTTGGTATATATGATTATTTTGATGAGATAATCGGAGGTGATAATACCGACTGTATGAAACCAAGCCCATGCCCCCTGCATAATGCCATAGGTAAATTTAATATAAATGATAAGAAAAAGGCTATGATGGTTGGGGATATGGACATAGATATAATTGCCGGAAAAAGAGCAGGCATGTTGACCTGCGCGGTTACGTATGGCCTTGGCAAAAAAGATGATATCGTAAAGATAAAACCCGATTATATAATAGACAACATGGAAGAGTTAAAAAATATAGTGAGTTAAAATGAAAATGCATAGAGCTAAAGTTGCGGTGGTAGGTTGTGGAAACGTAGGAAGCACGTTTGCTTTTGCCTTGAGCATAAGCGGCATAGCTAGGGAGATAATACTAATAGATAGAAATCCTGAGCGCGCCAAGGGAGAATGCATGGACCTAAGCCACGGAGCCAGCTTTGTTAAGCCTGTAAACATACGGAACGCGGAATATGAAGAATGCAAAGATGCCGATGTTGTGGTAATTACTGCCGGAGTAAATCAGAAACCAGGTGAAACACGCATAGACCTGGCTGAAAGAAATGTAGAGGTCTTTAAGGATATAATACCAAGGATAGCCAAATACGCAAGCGACGCGATTCTTCTGATAGTCACAAATCCTATGGACATACTTACTTACGCTACGCTTAAGATATCAGGTTTTCCTTCTAACAGAGTGCTGGGTTCCGGAACGGTTTTAGATAGTTCAAGGTTCAGATATCTTATCGCTGAACACTGCCACGTAGACCCAAGGAATGTGCATGCTTATATCATAGGAGAGCATGGGGATACAGAATTGCCTATATGGAGTAATGCTAATATAGGAGGCATGCTGCTGTCAGAATATTGCCCTATATGCGGTGATAACAGGTGTGATTATAAGAAAGATATGGATGAGATTTTTCAGGAGGTAAAGAGCGCGGCATATAAGATAATAGAATCAAAAGGTTCTACCTATTATGCTATCGCGTTGGCCTTAGTAAAAATAGTCGAGGCCATATTGAGGGATGAAAACTCCGTATTACCGGTATCGACGCTTATAAATGACTATTATGGAATAAATGATATATGCATGAGTATACCGTCTCTGGTGAATGAGAACGGTATTGATAAATTTTTAAAACTAAAGCTTTCTGTAGACGAGCAAAAGAAATTTAAATTTTCCGCGGAAAGCCTGAAAACTGTCATAAGAAGCGTTAAGATTTAAGAAAGGAGTCAAAGATGGCTGTTGAGAAGACCGGTGAAAAGTATAAATGCAATGTGTGCGGTAATGAAGTTATCGTAACAAAAGTTGGCGGTGGAGAACTTGTATGCTGTGACCAGCCAATGGAAAAAATATAAGATGCCATATAGGGGAGAAAGAAAATGGCATCTGATTACTGAGATTAAAAAAGAGATTACAGCGATTGATGCTTTAATCTCTGTAATCTAACTTAATCACTGTAATCAGGTATAATCTTTTATTATGCCTGATGATTATACAAGGATAATAAGATGAGTGACGATAACGTACATTTCGCAGGTAGTGAGATAGTGGAATTGGGGATACAGGTAGAGGTAAACGGAAAAGAATTTTATGATGGCATAGCTGAGAAGTCAAAGAACCCTGACGCAAAAAAAGTATTCAGCAGCTTAGCTATGGAGGAAGAAAAGCATGTAGAGGATTTTAAGAAGATACTTGATCCTGTCTCAAAATATGAGCCCGTTGAGTCTTATCCTGAAGAGTACTTCTCCTATATTAACGCCGTAGCGCGTGAACATATATTTACCAAAAAAGACAAAGGCAGGGAGATAGCCAAGGCAGTCTCTACGGATAAGCAAGCTATAGAGATGGCCATAGGTTTTGAAAAGGACTCGATACTTTTCTATGAAGGCGTTAAAAGGATAGTCCCGGAACATGATAAAAAATTACTCGATAAGTTAATTGAGCAGGAAAAGATACATTTACAGAAATTATGGGATTTAAGAAAATCTAAAGGAGGATTTTAAGATGGGTAAAAAAGTTATAGTTTACAGCACGCCGACATGCCCTTACTGCGTAAAGGCAAAACAGTTTTTAAAGGAACATAAGGTTGATTTCGAAGATATAGATGTATCTTTAGACCAGGATAAAGCTGATGAGATGATACAGAAGAGCGGGCAGATGGGAGTACCCGCTCTGGATATAGAAGGTGAAATGATAGTAGGTTTTGACCAGGCTAAGATAAAGAAAGCATTGAGCCTTTAATGATATATGACCTTATAATAGTAGGTGCCGGGCCTGCCGGAATAACAGCCAGCGTATACGCAGCCCGCAAGAAGATGAATTTTCTGGTTATTTCAAACGATATTGGCGGCCAGACTGCCTGGAGCGGAGATATAGAAAATTATACCGGATATCAATTTATAAGTGGGCTTGAACTTACGGCAAAGTTTCAGGAGCATATACAAAAAAACAACGTTGAGTTAAAAGAATCAGAAAATGTTATTGGCCTTAACAAAAAAAATGATATAGTTGAAGTTAAGACAGATAAAGCTGCGTATGAGGCCAGGACAGCAATAATAGCATCCGGCAAAAAAAGCAGGGAATTGGGTGTGCCTGGCGAGGAAGAGTTTAAGAACAGGGGCCTTACTTATTGCGCTACATGCGACGGGCCTTTATTTGCCGGAAAAGATGTCGCAGTTGTAGGCGGAGGAAACTCTGCTCTGGATGCCGCTATACAGCTGCTGAAGATAGCTAAGCATATATATATTATAAATATCGCGCCTGAACTTACAGGTGACTCCATTATGCGCGAAAAGATAGAGAAGAGCGATAAGGTGACTATTATAAATGGCGCGGAGATAACTTCTGTTTTTGGCGAGAAGTTTGTAACCGGCCTGAATATAAAGACTAAAAAAGGCCAAAAGTCTCTGCCTGTGCAGGGAGTCTTTGTAGAGATAGGGCTTATACCTAACTCTGAATTCGTATCAGGGATAGATAAGAATGAAAAGGGCGAGATAAAGGTAGGCCGCGGAAATGAGACCAATATTGAAGGTATCTTTGCGGCAGGAGATGTAACAGATGTTTTGGAAAAGCAGATAATAATAGCCGCGGGCGAGGGTGCCAAGGCGACTCTGTCCGCATTTCATTATTTATCGCGAAAAGCAGATTATATCTGATGATATCCATATAGCAAGAGCCATGAGAGACCTTATCCTAGAATATAATAATAAGAAGAAGCAGATAAAGCAGAGGTTAAAAGAATTCAAGAGACTGCGGAAGTCTAAGGATGAAGATATATTCGTGGAACTAAGTTTCTGCATATTGACCCCTCAGTCAAAAGCTGTATATTGTGATAAGGCAGTTAAGGAATTGAAAGAGACGCGTATGCTCTTCAGCGGCAGTGTAGATGATATAAGAGCCGGATTAAAGAGAGTAAGGTTTCCGAACAATAAAGCCGCCTATCTAGTAGCTGCTAGAGGCTCGTTCAAAAACGGAAGAGGCCTTGATATAAAAAGCAGACTAGATAAAAACGATATTATAGGCACCAGAGATTGGCTTGTTAAAAATATAAAAGGCCTAGGCTGCAAAGAGGCAAGCCACTTCTTAAGAAATATAGGGCTAGGCGGTGATCTTGCTATACTCGATGTGCATATTTTAAGAAATCTGAAAAAATACAAAGTTGTAAGAGATATACCATCTTCATTAAGCAGAAAGACCTATCTGGAGATCGAAGGCAAGATGAGAAGATTTGCCGAGAAGATAAAAATACCTTTAGATGAGTTAGATCTTCTCTTCTGGTCACACCAGACCGGTTTTATATTTAAGTGAAATGAGGCCACAACTTAGCGGCCACGAGCGAAGCGAAGTGGGAAGCTAAGTTGTAAAGGCCGAATTTCATCCTGAGGCTCCAAAGGAGCCGAAGGATCCCAATGATTAAGATTGCCACGGCCTGCTACGCAGGCCTTGGCAATGACAAGTAGCCACCAATATGGAAAAATCCCCCTTAATAGATAGCCTGCACGAGGCGCTGGAGAAGTACAAAGACAATATTGCCATGGAGGCTTTGACTGACTCGGCTTGGGATAGCATAAGTTATGCGGAGCTTAAAGAGCGAATAGATTGTTTCAGCTCTTTTGTTGCTTCTGAAGGGCTCAAAGAGGGCAATAAGGCAGTTTTTATATTAGAAAACTCCCCCTCATGGGGAATTTTGTTTTTTAGCTGTCTATCAATAGGCGTTATTGTAGTGCCTGTTGACATACAGTTTAGAGCAGATGATATAAAGAATATTATCGATGACTGCAGCGCTGAGTATATATTTCTTTCAGAGAAGCTCACTTCTTTAGAGGCAGAACTCAAAGGCTGTTCGAGCATAAAGAAGATATTTCGAATAGACGAAGAGCTCAGCCGTAGGGCAGGTTTAAACCTGCCCTACGGGCGAAATTTTACAAATACCGGACAATTACGCAGCGAGCCGCCTGCCGTGCCGCAGGCAGAAGGCCTTGCTCTTATTCTATATACATCCGGGACTACATCAAGCCCAAAAGGTGTAATGCTTACCCACAAAAATATTTATTCTAACTTCAGTTCTGTATATAGGCTCAACATATTAACAGCAAAAGACAGCGTCTTATCTGTTTTGCCCCTGCATCATTCATACTCACTCATGGTTACGCTTATAGCCCCTATATTAGGCGGCGGGCGCGTAGTATATCCTGGGAATGATTGGCCTGACAGATTGGCTGATTATGTAAGAATGAGAAAGATTACTATACTTGTAGGAGTACCCCAGATGTTTCATGCTCTACACAGGCGCATAGAGAATAAGATAAAAGGCTTAAAACTTCTTCCTAAGCTGTTTGTTTATATGGCTTGCAATGTTTCCTGGGCGCTTCGCAAAAAATTCGGAATCAATCTGGCTAAGATATTTTTAGTGAGATTCCATAAAGTCCTTGGTAGACAGATGAGATTCTTTATCTCAGGCGGGGCCAAGATAGATGAAAGGGTCGAAGAAGATTTTTTTAAGCTTGGCTTTACTATACTCGAGGGTTACGGGCTTACCGAGACATCTCCTGCTGCCAGTTTCAATACGCCTGATAAGCCGAAGATAGGCTCTGTAGGCAGGCCGGTTCCTGACGTTGATATAAAGATCGTAGGCAAAGACCCTGAAGGTATAGGAGAAGTAGCTATCAAGGGCCCCAATGTTATGAAGGGTTATTACAATAAAGAAGAAGAGACAGAAGCCTGTTTAAAAAAAGGATGGTTTTATACGGGCGATTTAGGTTATTTTGATGATGAAGGCTACCTTTACCTTACGGGCCGCTCTAAAGAACTGATTGTTTTAAGTTCAGGGAAAAATATCTATCCTCATGAGATAGAAGCCTTATATTCCGGTATACCATTTGTCAAGGAGATCTGCGTGCTTGGCGTATCAAGGAAGGATAAAGGAAAGACACAGGACTACCTTCATGCGGTTGTCTTGCCGGATTTTGACTATCTTAAAGAACGGGGAGAGATGAATGTCTATGATGTATTGAAAAACAGGTTTGAGGATGTATCCAGATGCTTGCCCAGCTATAAGCATATTATGGGGTTTGTTGTTATAAATGAGCCCTTAGCGCGCACAGCGCTTGGAAAGATCAAAAGATATGAAGTGGAAAAAAGATATATAGATGATATCCTAAGCAGAAGGCCTGATACCAAAAGAGAAATATTGTTGCCTGAAGAGGAGAGGGTATTAGGAAAAGATACGGCCAGGAAAGTCATAGGTTACCTAAGGGAAAACTTTGATATCAAAACAGATATCAGGCTTAATAGCAGTATAGAAATAGATCTTGGCATAGATTCCCTGGGCAGGGCAGAGCTATTATCCGCTATGGAAAGGGCCTTTGGCGTTAAGCTGCCGGAGAGGATGGTTGCCGCAAGCATCTTTACGGTAAATGACCTGATAGCAAGCATAGAAAGAGGAGAAACAACAGAGGGTAAAGGAACCGGGCTTGAGACCGTATCGATAAGCGAACTCATCAAAAGCCCCCTTAGCGAAGAATTTTTAAAGAAGATAAAACTGGATATCGATATCTTTGATTATATGCTTACTTCTTTGGTGAAGGGCTTAATATTTCTAATCTTCAAGATATTCTACAGATTGGAAGTCGAGGGCAAAGAGAATATACCTAAAGACGGCCCTTATGTAATATGCCCTAACCATGTAAGCTTTCTGGACGGTTTTATTGTAGAGGCGGCGCTCCCTTTTCATTCTGCTATACAGATGTTTTTTATGGGTTTTAGAAGATACTTCATTGTGCCTGTAGTAAGGTCTCTGGTAAGAAGGGGAAGGATTTTACCTATAGATGCCAGCCAGATCATAGATGCTATGCAGGCAGCTTATTTTATCTTAAAGAATAATAAGGCGTTATGCATATTCCCTGAAGGGGAACGCTCATTTGACGGTGAGCCGCAGAGGTTTAAAAAAGGAGTAGGCGTAATAGCCAAAGAGGTAGATGTAAAGTTTGTGCCTGCTTTAATAGAGGGAGCATTCGAGGCCTGGCCTCGGAGCAGGCGTTTTCCGAGACTCTCTAAGATAAAGATAATCTTTGGAAAGCCCATAGATTCTAAAGAATTACTTGAGCATAATGCGGAGGAAGTGGCGTCATTAATAAGGGAAAAAGTAATAGAATTAAAAGCAAGCGGCCAAAAGGCCGTGCAGTCCGCCGAAGCTTGGACACGATAAGAGTGTTTGTCAAAGCGAAGGCGGAAGAGAAAAGGTCATCGAGTTAAAAACAAGCGGCCTGAAGGCCGCGCAGTCCCCCGAAGCCCTCAAGTAGTATACGAGTTGTAAGGGCGAAGGGGGAGAGAAAGGGTTAAAGAGTGTAAGGTATGACCAAAAACATCTTAATAATTATTATAATAACCGCGGCATTATTTTTATATATAAGATATTTTGAGAAGAGGAGTATATATTTTCCCACAAGGCCTATCGAGACTACCCCTAAGCATATAGGCCTATATTTCGAGGATATAAATTTTAAGGCCGCTGACGGTTTAAAACTAAACGGCTGGTTTGTCCCCGCAAAGAACGCAAAGGCTACCATACTATTCTGCCACGGAAACGGAGGGAATATAAGCCACCGGCTTGAGAAGATATCCATGTTTTATAAGATGGGCCTGAATACATTTATATTCGATTACAGAGGCTATGGGAAAAGTGAGGGTTCTTCAAGTGAAAAAGGATTATACAGGGATACGGAAGACGCGTATAATTATCTAAAAGAGTGCGGCAAGGTCGATACTGAAAATATTATATTATATGGCGAGTCTTTAGGCGGTGCGGTAACTATAGATTTGGCCGCGAAACAGAGGGTAAAGGCCATCATTACGGAGGATACGTTTACTTCTGTTAAAGATATGGTAAAGGTGATCTATCCATTATTCCCGGCCTTTATTTTACAGACTAAGTTCGACTCAGTTTCAAAGATAAGAGATATTAAGTGTCCAAAGCTTATTATGCATAGTGTGGATGATGAGATTGTGCCGTTTGCCCTGGGTGAGAAATTATTTAAGGCAGCAGCAGAGCCAAAGAAGTTCATTAAGCTGCGAGGCGGCCACAACACCGCCTTCTTCGATTCTGAAGAACTCTACACCTACAGCATAAGGTCTTTTATCAAGGAACAACTTTAAGAATATTACAGCCTAAAGTTAATTAACCATTCTGTTTGAGGCCACTGTCGCTGAAAAACGGGCAGCTATGAAACTGCTAAAAGGTGAGATAAAAGAAAGATCATCTGTGACAATAGGCTCAAAAGGTGATAATATAATAATAGATTAAGGGGTACCATGATATGTCAAATAAGGATTACTACAAAATATTAGAAGTCGCGGAAAACGCAAGCCTGGATGATATAAAGAAAGCGTACAGAAGATTAAGTTTTAAACATCATCCTGACAAAAATCCTCAAAACCAGAAAGAGGCGGAAGAGCGCTTTAAGCAGGTTTCAGAAGCATACTATGTCATTGGAGATGAGAAGAGGCGTGCTGAGTATGATGCTTTCAGAAAAGGTTATGGCCCATATAAAGGCGGAGAGTTTACCGGGGCAGAAGGTTTCGACTTTGAGGAGATACTGAAGCATTTTAGCCAGGGCGCAAGAGGGGGAAGGGGCTCAAAGAGAAGTTTCCAATACGGCAACTTTGAAGATATATTCGATATATTCGACCATATGGGAGGGGGAGGCCATACAGAATACATATATACTTCAGGAAATAAGCAGAGAGGTTTTAGCCAGCAGAGAGAAGATACAGATTTAAAGGCAACCCTTCAAATCCCTAAAGAGGTAGCTATAAAAGGCGGGGAAGTCCTCTTTAACCATAACGGCAAAAAGATCACCCTCAAAATCAAGCCTAACACACCAAGCGGGCATAAGCTTAGATTTCGCGGCCAGGGGCAAGAGTGCCGCTGCTGCGCCCATTCCGGAGACCTTATAATCACAATAAAGCATTAAGGCATTCAGGGACGTTGCTTGAGCGTAACTATTCCTGCCTGCCCGCCCGGCGAACAGGTGACAGGCGGGCTCAAGCAACGTCCCTAATAATTTCTCAACAATACTGCTTTCATAGATTCTAAAGAGCTCTATACCTATAGCATAAGTTCATTTATTAAAGATGTACTATGAGGTAATCGGGCGAGGAAATATTTTAGTCTTATTTTTGGGATTGGTATTCTATGCCTTTTTTATCAAAGAAGTCTTTTATAGCTTCATCCTTACGTACGCCGGCAAGCAGGACATTATACTTTCCTTTTTTCTCGGCTTTTACGGTAATCGTTGTGAGGCCATCATTAACATAGCCGTAACAGCGTCCGAAAGTATTTACCGGAGATACCCATACCACAGGGTCTTTATTTAGATGCCTCCAGTATAAAGGTAGTTCTATTTCAGCTTTGCCCCCGTCAGAATCTACAGATGCCTCATATCTGTATATATTAGTACCCTCGGTAGGGGCTTCTACGGCACTGTGGCGCAGCCGGTAACCTTGCGCTTGTTTCAGGGTGTCAGGATGAGGTATATCAAATAAGATAGCCGTAGTTTTTATGCCACCATGCACTTGTAATGTATAGGTTGGATCAGAGGAAGGAGCCCCGCCTATACCGATTCTTCCTGTAAATAGATCAGCGAATATAAGGCCTCCTATATTTAGATAATTAGATGTGTTAGTTGCCGGGGCATCCTGATCATAGCCTATTATTATATTATTGGCGCCTGTTGTTATGTTATCACCTGCCTTGTAGCCTATTAATATATTGTTGCTTCCTGTAGTCAAGCTGTAACCTGCCCTGTAACCCAAAAGAGTATTTCTTGAAAAATTGCCTCCGTTTCCTCTTCCTGACTCAGCTCCGGCAGCTGTGTTCATAAAACAATTTGTACCGGTGTTAGACATGCATTCGTAGCCCATACCCGCGTTCCAACTGTTTGACACGTTATAAAGAGCTTTATACCCTACGGCTATGCACTGCTGATTATTGTTCGGGTTATATAAAGCATAAGCTCCGATAGCTGTATTAAAATAACTTGATGGACTGCTCCCAAGCGCGAAGGCACCTGCTGCTGTGCAAGAGTGCCTATTAGTTAAAAATGATAATGTCCTAGCCCCCAATGCTGTATTTTTAAAACCAGAACCGTCGTTTCGTCTAAGAGCCTCTGAACCTACAGCCGTATTATAGCCTAACTGATCTTCACTTAGGGCAAGATAACCTATCGCAGTATCAAATGCGTTTGAATTTGTGGCATAGAGACTATCATATCCACAGGCTGTATTATCATAACCTGTTGTTGTGGAATAAAGGCTGCGGCCGCCTATGGCAGTATTATGATAACCTTGATTACCGGAGGTATGAGCTAATGTGCCCGCGCCCTTAACGTCCATTCCTATAAATGTATTACTGTCGTTATTCAATATATTATCTGTTATTAAGTGTCCTGTTTTGCTCTTCATAGCCACATCACCGTTTATATCTAATCCGTATAAAGGAGTATCTGTTCCTATGCCTACATTACCTTCACCGGCGTCTTTTCCATAATATATCGGGGTGCCCGATAGCACTGGTACGCCTTCATGCCATGAAGTCGCTGTACCAAGGGTATTCCATCCTGTTCCGTCATGCTGCATAAACTCTTTTGTATTTGCGTCAAAATATATCATTCCCGCTCTTGCTTCAGAAGGCGGCGCAGCCTGGGGTACGAACTTTATCTGTTTTGATGTGAAATATTCAGAAGTTGCCAGGGAGCCATATTTACCATATGGAGCGGGATAGTATGTGGAGATAGTGAGCTTTTCTTCGCTATCTTGCGCGTAAACAGCGTTAAAAGCAGACAGAAGCAAGATCATAGATATCAAGAATATCTTAAGCTTCATTTTTCACTTCCCTTTTTAGGCTTGTATTCTGCTCCAGTATCAAATGATTCCTTCGCGTCTTTATCCTTGCGCGTACCTATTAGAAGTATATTATAAATTCCTTTTTTCTCACCTGTGACTATAAGTTTTTCAGCCTGCTCATCTAAGGCCCCGTATGCGTACGCAAGCTGACCCTTAGCAGACACAAAGACCTGGGGGTTATTATTAAGGTGCTTCCAGTACGAAGGCAGTCCTATCTCTTTTTTTCCTCCGTTAGCGTCTATCTCGACTTCATATATATAGATATTATCTCCGCCTGTCGGAGTTTCGACACAAGCGTGTCTTAGCCGCCAGCCTTCTTCAGACTTTGCCGGATCAGGATGTTTTATATCGAATAACTTAAGGCCTGTCGCTGATATAGATCCATTAATGTCTAATTCTTTTGAAGGATTGACCTCGCCAATACCTACGTAACCCTGGTTTAAATCAGCGAATATAAGTCCGTTTATAGACATTGTGTTTGTCGGCATGAGATATGGGACGCCGGTGTAGTCATATCCTATTACGATATTATCTGATGTCGGGAACACATTAGCAGTATTATATCCTATCAGTATATTATTTGAACCTGCGGAAGCCATGTTTTCACCTGCGCCCCATCCAAGGCATGTATTTCTGAAGTTGGGATTAGAACCGGCATTGCTTGAACTGCGGCCTGCCATGGTACCTACAGCTGTATTATAGCTGCCTGTCTCTATATCGCTTAGAGCACCTTTACCGACAGCGGTATTGTAACTGCCGAGAGGAGGGCCTGTATCGACATAGCAGTTTTCAAGCGCTCCGTATCCTACGGCAGTGTTCGCGGTACCGATCTCATCGGTGTCTGCACAGAACAGAGCATTTGCGCCTGCGGCTGTGTTGTATGAGAGTTTTGATCTAGAGAGAGCCTTGTGGCCTACCGCTGTATTATTATTACCGCTTACATTCCACCTAAGGGCAGAGTAGCCTCCTGCTGTATTGTTTGAGCCGTTCTGGTTCTGGTGTAAGCTGGAATTCCCGGCAGCTGTATTGAAATTTCCGGTTGTATTACTGCATAGAGCTGATGTACCAAGCGCTGTATTCTCAGAGCCTGTAGTATTTGACCTTGATGCATTCCAGCCTACGGCAGTATTCTTTTCACCTGAAGTATTGGAATAGAGCGCATCTTTGCCAACAGCTGTATTATATAAAGCAGAAGCTGTTAAATTATTATTCCCGGCAGTGCCTACGCCTAAGAATGTATTTGTATCACTTTGTATGGGGCTTCCATCGGTCTTTATGCAGCCTTCTCTTATGAATATATCACTATTTACAGCTAAGTCATAATCAACAGTCGATGTATCTATACCCACACCGCCTTCTCCGGCATCTACACCATAATATATATCGCCTGTTGATTCATTCTTATGCCAGTAAGCATCTTTTGCTAAAAGTCCCCACTCATTTATATTATAATCAAAGTATGTAAATCCCTTATTGCTGCTATTGCCGCTATCATAGTAGAGAAGCCCTTTTTCATCTCCCGTAGGCCTTAGATCCGAAGGTTTAAGCTCAAAGATATCGATCTCAATAGTATTAGAAGACAGGCCTTTATATTGACCGTGGGGAGCAGGATAATAGGTGCTTAACGTGATATTCTCTTCGCTCGCGGGCGCTACGCTTGCGATAAGCAGCACTATCAGTAATATCAGAAATAATTTAATTCTCATCTTGCTCACCTTTTGCAGGTATGTATTCAGCTTGAAACTCATCAAATGCTTCTTTGGCATGGCTGTCTTTGCGCGTTCCTAAAAGAAGCACATTGTAGTCACCTTTTTTCTGAGCTTTTACTATCAAATTTTCAAAGTCATCTGTTACATAGCCATATGCTTGAGCAAATTGGCCTTTTGCATATACCCATACCTGCGGGTTCTCATTTAAATCTTTCCAGTATGAGGGAAGTTTGATTTTGTTTTCCCCACCATCAAATTCTATAGAAGCTTGGAACCTGTAGAGATTGTCGCCTCTTGTAGGAGATTCAACCGCGCTGTGGCGAAGGCGCCATCCATCCTTAGATTTTGAAGGATCAGGATGGGCTATGTCAAAGTCTTTTGAGTCCGCGACAAAACCTCCGTTTATACGTAGTTTTGTGTCACCCGCACCTGTGAGCGGAGTTGTTCCCATGCTCACCTTGCCTGTGCTTAAATCAGCATAGATGATACTCCCTATGTTTAGATAATCAGATGTGCTCGGAGTAGGCAGGTCCTGGTTATAGCCTATTATTATATTTCCAGAACCGGTTGTTATGGAATCTCCCGCTTGATAACCTATCAATATATTATAATCACCGCTGGTTAGATTATAGCCCGCACTGTAACCAAAGAGAGTATTGCTGTTCCCGCCTACCACAGTTGCGGAATTGCCGTAACCTGCGTATGTTCCGAAAGCTGTATTCCAGGAACCACTTTTTATGTACTGCATACTCTTGATTCCGACCGCAACATTAGAGTTGCCTGTACAGCTTTCAAGGGCATAACCTCCTATGGCTGTATTGTCATTTACGGCTGTTCCATTATTAATAGTACTATAGCCTACAGCTGTGTTGTATGAGCCATTTTGAAGACTGTAAAGCGCATTCAAACCAATAGCTGTATTATATCCGCTTGCAGCATTGCTAAGGCTATAAAGGCTATAATATCCGAAAGCTGTGTTTCCTGTTCCCTGGGTATTGTTTCTTAAAGCTCTATATCCCACAGCTGTATTTTCACTTGAAGTAGTATTGGAGTATAGAGCTTCAAATCCGGATGCTGTATTGCGTTCACCTGTTGTGTTAGAATAAAGAGAGTTATAGCCAAAAGCGGTATTTTCATTGCCGGTGGTTATGGAATATAGCGCATCGCTTCCTATAGCTGTCTCTTTTTCGCCTGTGGTAAGTCCTTGAGCGCCTACCACACCTATTCCGATTAAGGTATTGGAGCCTCTGTCCGCAACAGTGCTCCATCTATCAGTATAGAGGTCACCTCTTATGAAAAGGCCTTTGCTTATATCAAGTTTATATTGACATGAGTCAGAGCCTATTCCAACATTTCCCTCTAGAGGGTCTTCTCCGAAATATATATTTCCAGATCCGTCATTGTTCCAGGGGCTCGCTCCGCCCGGCCTGCCCCACTCAGACCAGCCTGATTTATTTATATCATAATAATAAAATCCCTCTGTATCGTTAGTGCCTTTCTCGTAGTAAACAAGGCCTTCTTCCGGGGGAAAGGGCCTTATGGATGAGTCTTCATCAATTATCTTAAATTTGGATTGCGGCTCTATAATCAGGTTATCAGCTTTAAGATTGCCATATTCTCCATAAGGGGCGGGGATATAGCTGGTCAGATATACTTCTTGGTCTTGAGAAGACGCAGAGCCGGATATGCATAATCCTACTAATAATATCATTAATATAAATGTGACCTTTTTCATTTTTTTATGCCTTAATTTAAGTATACATACTTTACCATTTAAGTATGAACTATATCTTGTGTGAAGTCAAGATTGCACGGTAAAAAAAAGAAATTTTCCGCTTGACAGTATAGGAAATTATATCTTTACCCCGACTCATATGATGTGGGTAAATTCTCTACGATAATTTACCCACATTCGTCGGGGTCTGCGGAAAATCTGCTAAAGCCTCTGCCCAAAGGGCAGATTTTCCTTGATAGTATATGAAATTATACCCTACCTTCCGATCTCAATCTATGCTATAATTTGCATAGATTCCCATGATAGACAATCAGCCACTCTTTTCCAAAAACAAGCTTATTCAGATATTCCGCGACCACTGGGAGCAGTTTAAGCATTTCCACCCCCATCTTGTGAATGAAGACATTGAAGCCAATGTTCAGAAGATGATAGGTTGTGGCCTGTTTGAGAACGGATA
>JBDRAM010000093.1:0-32921 GCA_043823785.1 Candidatus Omnitrophota bacterium | reverse complement strand
ACAGTAAACGTACCGTTTCTGTCTATATAAATATCTCCATGCCTCTCTATCTCATCCGCAAGCTTTATAAGTTCAATGCTTAAGGATTGGAACCAGTCAGCCAGTATAAGATTCTTTATATTTTCTCTTGCAAACTCTCCTTTGTTCACTAATATCCTGAGTTCCCCCAGCGTTGCAAGTACCTCTTCGAGAAATTCTGCTTTCTCGCCTCCCCATCTCGGATTATCTACGTGTTCTTTTTCGTGCTCAATCGTAGCTTCCCAGAGATCAGCCAGGCCTTCGGGAGGAGAACGCGGGTCAGAAGGCAGCAATATGGTATTTAAAATAACTACTATATCTATCTCATCGCCTACTTTCTGCCCCGTCAGCTCTTCAAATCTATTCTTGGGAACCGTTACAGCCAGTGTGCCAAAATTTTCAGCAAAGATGAATTCCACATTTTTCTTAATCCTTAAATTATCTATTGCCTCGCCTACTGCTTTAAAATCTTCTCTTCCCAGCATAGCGCGAAACAGGCCATACCTCGAGTCGTTAACCGGCAGTGCGCTGGATGAGATCTGCTCCAGGGCATCGCCATGCTTTATCTTAGGATTTCTTACAGCCGACGCGAACCCATTATATAATTCCGAGCCTGATGAAGATGATTTTGTCGTAGATGCTTTTTTGGAATAAGTAAGTATATGGTCTACCGGTACAGGTTCAGGGAGAGACACATTGCCTTCAAGTACATAATGCAAGGCCTCCCCGTACATATCTAAGTCATGGGGAAGTTTTGTCGGGATAAACCGCTTGTCTCTCTCGACCTCAAGCCACAATACCCTGTTCTCTTTGCCCGATACCGTTGTTAAATCCGATAAAAACTGCTCTATCCTATAGACAAGATATTCTGCGTCACCTACAGAAGCATCGACTATCTCATCGCTTGGCACATATGGTATGTCAACAGCATGGTCTAATCTTTCTATAAAATTCTCTGTTTTAAAATCGGGTTCTTTGTCGTAGTCGTCGCTCAATCCATATAGACCTAGCAGAGCGTCAACTGAGAATATATAATTTGCCGTATTAAAATGCGGGAATCTCCTGGCCGGCATATCTTTCGGCCACGATGCCCTTTCTATTACCCTTATATAAGGCTTCTGGCCGGGCTCTTTGACCTCTGCGGGAAAACCTCCCAGTTCGCCTCTGTTCTCAGCCAGTTCCACAAGCATAACAGGGAGGGGTTTCTTATCTTTTTTCGCGTCCTCGCATGCCTTATCGAAATTAGCTACTATCGCAGGGTCTATAATGCTGCCGGGGAGGTTGTTCATGTTGGCGTGAAGTATATATTTTACACCGTTTCTTTTAAGTTGGGCCAGGACTCCGTCTATGATGGCGCATTTTATAAAGCCAAAATGTCCTGGCGGACATACGGCTACGTTTCCGTCTCCCAAGATCAAAGGCCTACCCGGATAACCTTCTTCATATTTAATTCCCTTAGCAAGTGCGCGCGCGGAAGGCCCGCCCTTTCTCTCCATCTCTGCGTCCAGATACTCATTTAGATAATTAACCGAAGGTATAATATATTTTGTGAGGCCCTGATTTACGAGTATGATATCCTTCTCATCCAGCCCGAAATACTCGTTCTCCTTTAAGATGTTCTTTATGGTATCGTGCGACACAGAGCTTGTCAGTATGATAATGGGTATCTTTGTCCCGTACTTTTTCATAGAGCTTCTTATTATGCCTATCTTCCAGGCTAAGAAAGACCTGGGATGCTTGTCAATGCCTTCTATTATAATTTGATGATCCGCTACTATTATACCGCCCGAACGTTTGGACATGCCTCCAGCTGAAAAACCGCTGGCTACAGCACCGGCTTTTAGAAGCTCCTCGCCCCTGGCTTTTAACCTAGTATATTTTTCGCTTGTTATAGAGGGCATCTTCTGTGCGTATCCGGACTCCGGAGGGCTTAACTCGCCTTTTACCTGAAAGTCTGCTGGTGTCGCCCCGTTCTTTATCATCTCTCTCAAGCTATAGTTGGCAGCCTGCTCTCTTAGGAAGTAGCCTTGCTCGCTATGAAACCTCGCGTTCCTTTCCTGGTTTCTATTGCGTATAAAAACCTTCATATCACTTCCGTTTATAGCGCCGGTTCTTACCCTAAACTCTAACTCGTAGCTATCTTTGAAATCCCCATAATTCTTTAATACAAACAGGAGGACCTGGCTTATGGCTTCGGTACTCAACGCGCCGTCTGAGCCTATATATTTATCCGGATCCTGAACGATTTTTGTGGCCAACTCTATAAGGCTTACGTCTTGCGCGCCCTGCCATAGTTCCCTGACCAGCCTTATCATATCAGACCTTTCCTCCTGAGTTAGGTTTACTAAAAATGCGAGCTCGCGAGCAGTAGCTACAACCTCTTCTTTAAACTCTGCATTGATACCATCCCATTCCGGATTCTCTATGTGCTCTTTCTCGTGTTCCAGTGTCGCCATCCACAGGTTAGCCAGGCCTTTCGGCGGCGAGGACGGATCTTCGGGCACTAAAGCGTTGATCAATACGAGCACTGACTTGACTCCATCCTCAAGATCTCCTTCCGTTCCGGTAAGCTTTTCGTATAAATGTCTGGACATCGTTGCTCCCATGGTTCCCAGCTGGCCTGCTAATCTGAAAGCCACTTTTTTAGACCTGTTCAGATAGAATATCATCCTTGCGACATCCTGAAAATCCTCGTGGTCAAGAAGCTGCTCCAGCTTTTTATAGCGGTTGTGCTCTATATCCAGGGTACTGCTGCCCACCCGCATGCGGACATCTTCATGCCTGATAAGCTTATTTCTTATAGCCGAAAGCCTGATTGGAAGGACATCCAGCCCAGCCTCGCTTACTACTATAGACTGGGTCCTTAGTGCATCTTCGTTCTTATAAACAGAAAATCCGCCTGCCTGCGGCACATTAGTAATAAAAAAACTGAAAGCTGTCATTAATGCTACTGCCCTGGTAATTACCCTTCCCAGTCTCGATTTAATAAACATATACTTCTCCTTTTGATCTCTTTTACGCGTTTGCCTTTATTAAGCTATCGTAACGTTTAAATTCATCCATCTCCTGAGTTATCTTGCCACTACGCAGCTCTATGTAAGTTCCTGCGCCGAGTTTATTCGAAGTATCCCTGTCGAACAACAGCGCCAGAATAGTCTTTTCTGTCAGTTTGCCCCATATCTCAAGCAGGCTCTTATCACCGACAGCGAGCAATCTTATCTTGCTTGCGCCTGCCAGCTTATTAAGTAGACTTTCTATAAGTTTATTCATATTATATCCGAATTCGGACAAGCAAACTATATCCTCAAAATATATTCTTTCAAGCTTAAGGTCGCGCAGATATCTGTCTATACCATCTCTATCTACTGACGCGTCTGTAATTATTAGATGTGGCCTTCTACTGCTGTGGAGGCCTGCCTGTCTTATGAATTCTCTTGCCCCAGCGCTTCTCTCAAGCAGATCTGAGTATATGACGGTAGCATCGTCTTTTGCAAGAGCAGCTTCCTCTCCCCTTACATGCGTATTAAGCCTTACCTGATCAAGCGCCTGAGTGGCCTTGCCGGCAAGCAATAGATCGTCATCCGCTACATCCTTGAGCGCCATTATAGTAAGTGCGCCTGTGTGGATCTTTAGGCCAAGCATTGCCTGTTCCCTTAACTCGCCCTTATCCCTTAATACTCTTCTCTCATCACGCATGATCTCTATCAATATGTCTCTTATAGGCTCGGTTATGGACGGCTTATCTATATTATCTATGGATATCTGGACAAGAACCGCCAGAAGCTTAGACATAACGGAAAAATCATCACTATTTTCAAAGCGGTTATGGGTATATTTTATCAAGCTGCGGTTAAATGAATCCTCATCCAGGGCAAATGTCTTAATGCCTTCTCCTATCTGTGTATCAGTGACCGTATCATATTCATCTTCACTGATTGCGTATACAAATCCCGCCGCTTCAGGCGCACCCATGCCTTCTTCACAAAGATTGGCAGGCCTTACCCCGCTGCCAGCCATTACTACAACTCTGTTCTTCCTTATTATTATAAAGTGGCTCATCTCGTCATCATGCAGCTGTCTCGCGTAAGCATATGCCGCCTCTGCTATTCTCTTATCGTCTACCCCCTCAAATACCAGCGCGCTTGTCTCAAAACCCACTGTCCTTGAGACAGAAACGCCATCTATAGTGTAAAGCTGCTCCCGCTCTGCCTCTTCTATCGGCATAGGCACATCGTTGTAGAATATGTGGAAATGCTGGTGGTTTACAGAAGCGCCTATTCTGCTGTTAAACATCATGCCGAATCTATCTGTTCTACTCTTGGCAGCCAAGCCAAGCGCAGCCAGGATGCCGTTCTGGGTAACAGCCTGTATATGATTTTTCCAGATCTCGGGTATGACTAAGCCATGATAATTAAGATGAGGATTCTTGTTTACGTCTATAGCAACCTCTATCTGGTTTACGGACAGGTTCATAAGCCTTCTTACGGGGCCTTCGTCTTCTAAGAATTCCTTATAATTAACTTTGGTGTTAAACGGCTCGTCCTTTTCCGAAACATCCTTTTTCTTCTTGCCTGACCCCTTGTCATAGGCCTTTCTTCCTTCAGACAACATATGATTTAGGTATTTACCCACCCTCTTCCAGGCTATCGGTCCCATCTTATAGCTGAATCCGCCGAGCCTCTTTGCCTTATGCCATGCGGACATATATTCAAAATCAAAGTTATCTCCAAGCGCGGCCGCGGCCAGTTCTGTGTATCTCTTGGCAATAGTCTTCTGGCCTGTCATCAATTCTACGCCGCCGTATATGAGCTTAAGCATAATATCTTTATCTAACAACTCACCCGGCATGGAAGTAAATAAATATATCGTATTATTAGAAACATCTGTAGCGACATCCACAGCAGACGTACGGACAGAAGGATTTATTAAGACGATGTTCGCGGCTTTTAAAAATTCATAAAGGTTCTTCTCTTCTAAACCGCCCGGAAGCTTTACGTTGATATCAAGGCCCGGGACATCTTTTATGAGAGTCAACAGGTCTTGTGTTCTTTCCTTGTCATACTCATCAGCCTTGGACTCTAACCCCTCTATCGCACCCTGCAATATGAAAGCTCTTCCCTCATCTTGAGCCTTCTTTATCTCATTGCTCATATCTCCCGCAGATGAGGCCTTAGACTTAGACAGCTGCCTCCTTACCCAATCTGCGGATTGGTGAAGACTGGTATTGGGCTTTTCCTGTAATGACGACCTTAGGATAAGAGCGATAATTTTCTTGCGATCATCTTTTGCTCTTATGTATTCATTCAGTACCGTGTTTTTTGCGCCGAATATAGCAAGCATACCCTGTATATCAAGCCCTATCTTATTGCACCAGGCTAGCCTGTCCTTATAACGATTAACATCTATGCCTCTGGTTAAATACCAGGCCGCTGTATTGTTATCTGAGTAATTTATAACCTTGAGCGCGTCCAATAGGTCATCTATCTTTTTAAAATCATGTATGTTGGCTCCGTCGCCGCTTCCTTTTTTGTAATAGTCGGTCTCTTTCAATATCCCTTCATCTATAAAGAAATCGTTGTTACGGAATATTGCCTTTGCCATCACTCCTCTCATAGAAGTAATATCGCCTGTGGGTATATCGGGTGATATGGCGCCGTTTTTGAATTTTATAGATATGGGCATGACCCCGCCGTTCTGATTCAGGGCATTCTGTATGCTAAGAATGTCAAAATACATGTATAGCCTGTTATAAGGCACTGCCAGCATATAACCGTATTCTTCTGACTCCTCAACCGCCTTATTCAACCTCTCCATGGCACTGTCGCAAATAGTAGTCTTTGATGCTAAACCCTCTATGAGGAACGATAACCCCTCTCTTTTTTTGGCCGGCAAGCTAAGCGCAAGGCCTCCCTTTTGCCTTGGTATGGTATTGTTGTTTACTACCTCATAAATACAGTTTACATCATCTTCTGTACTTACTTTATGCCATAGTCCGAGCATATCTATATCTAGAGCTGTCCTGCCATGCAGCGGAACCAGATCATTTACTCTGTGTATAATCGCAGTCTCTGCTTTCCTCTTCTCTCTAATATAATCAAAGCCGCTCTCTTCTTTTAATTGAACAAACTTTTTTGAGCTCTTATCATATACGTAGCTGAATCCCGGTATGTTACCGTTTATAATATTAAAACCGTGGTTGAAATTAGTCCTATGTTTTGGATCGTTTGAATATATAAACTCTCCGTTTTCTATTAAGAAACCGTTTTGAAGATCGTTTAATATAAACATAACGTTCTCGGCATCGATTCCAAAAAACGTCTGTTCACCGGTTGTTTCATCTTTTGCTAAATTGGCCATAAAATCTCTTTCAACATCATCTTTTATATCGTTATTAAGCGTAATAACAAACTTAAGATTTTTTCTTGCTTTTTCTACATCCATTCTGCCATAGCCTAATCTTGTAAGCTCTTCATCCATGCCTTTAAGAAAAGCCTCGATGTGCCTGACCCCTAATTTGATATTGCGCGCGTAGCTGGGAATCTTATAAGAAGTCTGCCTTCCTGTAATCCGGTTGTGCATCTCCGCTACTTTCCACAAATCAAGATTCCACATCTTATAATCAGAGCTTTTGCTCTCATCCTCAGTAATAATCCCGTCTTTCATGAAAGATTCTGTCAACCTCGATGCCTCGCCTGCCGCGAAAAGTATTACCGCGACGCGGCCGTCTATAAGGGCTCTCGCAGCTTCGTGTGTATGCACTACGTCTATCTCATCTTCAAAATCCACTATAGGCGCCGGCTCTAAACCCTTGATCATAGAAAGAGTGCTCTTGGCATTCATATGATTAATAAGATCTAACAGCTTATTCTTATTGGCATTGGTCGAGTCTTTCATCAGGGCCTCCATTACCGATGTATAATCTCCGCAGAATTCTTTTAAGAGCCTCGGGTAATCGACCATATTGCCGGCTGATGAGCTTTTTATATTATGCTCGCCTTCTGCGGCGCTATCTATGCGCACTATTCTTTCGTGCGCCCATTTAGAGTTCTTATAGATATCCGAGTCAGTATCTTCACCTAAAGCAGAGTTGATTATCAATCTTATAAGATCCCTTGCATCCGCATCTCCACTCCTGTATGCCTCTACTACCTCAGCCTGCATATTGAATCTCGCGAGCATATCCTGCACAGGCCTTTTTATCTTATTGCTCCATGCAAGACGGTCCCTATACCCCTGCATGCTATATCCCTGTTTTCTATACCAGAGCGCGCTGTTATTATCTACGTGTGATATAACACTCAACGCTTCTTCAAGGTCAGCCAGGCGCTTAGCGTCATGGATAATTGCGCCTGTGCCTGAGTCGCGGTAGTAATTGATATCTTCCTGAACTATTCCATTGTCTATAAGCTCATCATGCATATACATTACCGCCTGCGCCCTTATTCCTTTCAGCGTTGTTATATCGCCTATAGGGATATGCGGCGTAATAGCTCCGTTCTGGTGTTTTATAGACATATCTATAAGGCCATGATTAGCATTCAGCGCGTCTCTTATCTCGGCTATATCCAGATACATGTGCAGCCTGTTATAAGGAACGCCCATCACTCCTTTGCCTTTCTCTCCTTTTTCAGCTGCCTCTTTGGAAGCCAGCTTATTCAGATCGACCATGGCCTGCGATGCCATTGCCGTGCTAATAGAAATATCCTCTACCAAAAAGGCCAGGCCTTCTTCCTCGAGCCCGGGCATTGTTACTGCCAGGCCTCCTTTCTGATTACCTGTATTCTTAACTACACCAAACATACAGTTTATATGATTTTCCTTCTTCTGGTTTTCCCACAAAGAGAGTTCATCAAGATCAAGGGCTGTCTCTTGGGCCAATTGGTTCAGATCGTTAATTCTCTTGATTATAACTGTCTTAGCGCCTCTTTGCTCCAGGTAGTCTAATCCTTTATCTGTAATCTCTTTGAAAGTACCGGAGTTAGGATCGTATACGCTGCAGAATCCTATTATATTCGCGTGGATAACATTAAAGCCGTGGTTATATTTAGACGCCTGCTTCTCATCCTCAGAAGATACGAACTCACCGTCTTTTATCACATATCCGTTTAGCGCGTTGTCTAACAATAATATAACGTTATCGGTGTCAATCCCAAAAAATGTATATCTGCCTGTGGCCTCATCTTTTGCCAGGTTAGCTATAAGGTCTTTCTCGACTGCCTCTTTTATATCATTATCAACGGTTATGACAAGCTTCAGGTTATCCTTCGCCCTCTTTATATCTATAGGGCCGTACCCTAACTCTTTTAATTTATCCTTTAGGCCTTCAGTATAGGCCTCAAGATGCCTTAAGCCTGAATTTATATCGCGCGCGTAGCTGGGAATACCAAAAAATTGTGGCAGTGGCTTATCTATAGTAGCCAAGCCCTTTTCTCTGAGCTTATCCGGGTCAGGGCGTGCTTCATTATACCGGCGTGCGATATCCCATAGATTGAGATTCCATCCTCTAAGCTCCAAGTTTCTCGCATCTTTCTCACTATAAATTCCTCCCTGAACCAATGAATCTGATAATCCGCTCGACGGGCCTGAGGCAAAGAGCATAATAGCCACCTCGCCTTTAAGTAAAGCTTCGGCTGCGGCATGCTTATTTATATTTGGCATCTCGTCCTCAAGGACTAATACAGGCGCAGGCCTAAGATCGCCAAGCCTCTCCAGTGTGCGCCTTGCGTTTATATGGTTGATCAGGTCGTCTAACTCATCTTCTCCGCCTTTACGACCCAGCGATTTTTCTAATATATGCATATAAGGCTTGCAATATTCTTTTAGCGGGCCTTCATAATCTATTCTAAAGGTATCTATCTCAGGTATCCAGCCAAGTTCATTCTCTGTTTCTTTCGCAAGCTCATGCGTCTCCGTGCCCAGAGATCTATTCCATCTTAGCTTTGCCTTGCTCGCTACCTGTCTTACGCCAAGCTCTACCGCGGCATGTATTATCTTACTTATAAGGTCTCTGTTATTAAAATGGAACAATGAAGCTGAAAACAGGTATATGGTATTAAATTTATATCCTGTGTGATCTTTCTGTAGGGGAGCATCCTTTGAGGGTACTATATGCACATAGTTTGCCTCACCTACTATATCACGTATATCTATTTGCCCAAGGCCTCTTGGGGTCTCGATCTTTGCATATTTATCGGGCATGCTCTTTATTATACTTATGATATATTCTATTCTATCTCTTTCCGTAACCTTGGCCTCTTGCCATATTGCCTCATAGTCCTTCTGCCCCTTCAGCAAGAACCCTCTCTTCTCACATAAGGCAAGTTCTATTGCAGAGTTTACAGCAGCATGAGTCTCGCCCCGTGGGTCATCATCCATGCCGTCGTTTATCCCGGCTGATGAGGCCTTGGAACCTATTAGCCACTCTTTTGTCTTTGCTAACCCTGCATCAATAGGGGTCAAGCTGGAAACTGTGATTCCTAATTTCTCCTCCATCTTATCCGCGTTGTAGTGCTCAGGAGGTAAAGTCAAATGCTGTATGTTTCTTTCAGCTATTGTTTCTTTGCTCATCTCAACTACATCTACAGAGGCGCCCAAAACATTTTTTATCTTCTCAAACAGCTCTCTCTCTGATACAAAATCAGGATTAGTAACATTTATAATACGGTTTTCTTTGTCCTCTAGATCAATCTCACCGGCAGCCAGTGTAGCTCTTATGGCATCATCAACATACAAATAAGATACCATCCTGCCTGGTATATATGTTGCAGTCTCTCCCTCATTCATCAATCTCATGTATTTAGGAATAGCTCTGTCTGAATTATCACCCGGGCCATACAGATTTGAAAAACGAAGCACAATGCCGTTCTCATAACGAACAACAAACTGCTCTCCCAGCAGCTTGTATAATGCATATGTGTTGGTATTTTCCGGTACAGGGTTTGTTTCCAAATACTTATTTATAAATTCCAGCATGCCCATTCTTTCACGGCCTGCAATCTTGCGCTCTGTGTATGCATCTATGGCCTCAACCGCCTTATCAAGCCATTTTTTGACATCTGGATTAATGGTAAATTCATCCTCTACTATATTATCTTTATCCTTTTCTCCCAGGCGATAGACATATGCTGAAGAAGCGAATACTATTCTCTTTCCTTCCTCTTCAGCCAATTTTGTCAATGTAGCCGTAGAAACACTTAAAGCTAAGGCATCAGCTAATTCATATTTACCCAATCCGCTCCATCCGCCAAAATGATAGATAATATCATTATTAACAACCAACTCCTTTAATCCGTTTACACTCATAAGGTCAGCCTCAAGCAAGGTCACTCCCTCAGGACATAACTCTTCTGCTCTTAACTTCCTGGCGCTATCCATATCCCTGACATATGCGTATACCCTCTGGCCTTCCTGCTCCATCAGCTTCTTAACCAGCTGGCTGCCTACTCCACCTGCTGCGCCGGTAACTGCGGCTTTTCCGGCTGATGATGACTTGCTTTCTTCCAACCGTATAGGGCCAATGATCCTGCCATAAACCTGTCCCAGCAATTTATCATAAGAGGTTGTAGCCAAAGCATGCTCTATGATATCCCTTAATAAAACTCTCAGTTCTATATATTTATCTTTATTTGACTGCACTAACTCTTTAACCTTACCTTCTCTTAGGGCTTTTACAAACTGAAGGCGCGTTGCTTCAAAATCTTTTATATCACTAAGATAAAATTGCATCTGCAAAACTGCTTTTACAAAATCGAGATCTTTATCGATAGTCTTGCTGCTTTTTGCCCACTTGCCATCAATTCCTAATCCGGATTCATTAAAAAGTAATTCTATTCCTCTATTAAGCAAATTGTGAGCAATCCTCTTTTTATCTTTTTCCTTTTTCAAGAAAACCTCTATATTGCTTGGCTGCCATCCAAAAACCTGATACACATCAGTCATTAAAATACCGTCGTTTTCTTTTATCTTTAATCCTAATCTATAACGAAAATAATCTTTAAACTCTAAGTTCATTACATCTATCATCGAGTATTCATCTTCTGCTACAGGCTTTAGCCTTCTCTTTATCCTTTTTTCTTGGCGGCTAAATTCGATCTTTCTCCATACATCATCATCCACATCATACTGGATAAGTATATCTACATCATCTGATAATCTTTTTCCGTCAACCTCATCCATCTGAAGATAGCGGCCGCTGCCAACTATAAAGGCGTTCGCATTAAACTCTTCATCAAACAGCTCAAATATCTCAAGCGATATCGCCTCAGCAACACCTTGAGCGGTTTTCTGCAGCTGCGCAAAGTTAATGACCTTAGCATCTAAATCAAATATCTTTTCACCAGCAGAGGATGTTTTTGTATCAGTCTGCGCAGTTGTATCTTCACTTTCACCGGATGTCTCTCTTTCTGTAATTACAGGATCGATAGGAGTGCCAGTGGCAGTCCCAGTAGCTGGCGCCGGGGTGGAAACTAAAAATATCTCATCTCCTGTTTTACCGCTGGAAGATGTTTCCGAGCTTGCACTATCAGTTATTTCCAAATCTTGTAATTTTTCGTTGATATTTTCCGGTGTAATTGAGGAAACAAACTTCAGCCATTCTCCCCTGTTCCTGTCTTCAAAATAATTACTCAAGGCTTCTGCTGATAAACCCATAGCGGCTAAAGCTTCTCTAATTATTTTTATCATGCAAATATTGGTCTTTTGAGTTATTATATAGCCCCTTCTAACTATTCCATAAATTTCGTCTTTCACCATATGAAAAGTGCCGCCTGTGCATATTGCTATATCTTCCGTGCCAATGCATGCTTCCTCACGGCTTACTTCAACAAAATCTGCTGGGACAATGTCATTTTCATATAAAACTATCTCTACTTCTCCGTATTTAGTGGTAATAAATTTGTCAACAGATAGTCTTTCCAGCTCAGTCAAAATCACCGCGGCCTTTATCGCTCCCTTTGCTACCATATCTTTTACTTCTAAACCTATTTCTACACCACCGGAAATCTTTCCTTTCTTAAACTCCTTTTTGATCGCTATCATGTTATCACCTACAGCTAGAAGCATAGCGAATTCTTCCGGAGAATAGCGACGTATAATAAATTCGCCTGTCTCAATGAGTGTCTGGTAAGGGTTTATATCCTTGCTATATAACTTAACCGCAAGGTCTTCAAGCGCTTTCAAGTTTTCCATAAAATACCCTTCATCACTACCTGATGCCTTTGCAGCCAATAGCACGCCTTTCCATAACGTAGAGCATGGTAAAATATCTTTTTGCGCTAAGTTTACGCCCATCTCTATAATATTTTTTCTTATACTTTCTTTATTCGGGAAGACGCTTATCGCTTCTTCCGCCGCTGGTATGCTTTCCATAAGCATTAAAGTAACCGGCATCTTTTTCGCCAGTAAAATCCTTATCAGCGGTTCATAAGCTGTATTAGCATCGGCTGATTTTAGTAAAGGGTCAGTTGCTTTCTCACCTATGCTTAGAAACAGTTCGTTTGCGGTCTGGTCGGTAATGAGGTTTTTCTGTTTTAATCTATATGCTTTGCCAATGTAATCCTCTAAATACTTGTCATCGGCTTCAGATAATTTCTGAATAACCTCTTCTATTTTGTCCTCTTTTAATTTATTTGATAACCAGGCCTCGGCAGAAAATATGCCCATTGCTTGCTTATAAATATAGGAAAATAGCGCTTTTGTATGCTTGCCTACAATATCTATTGGTATTCTTAACAGGAGTGATATTGCAACATAGCCTATTGAAAGATATAGCGCGCGTAACGGATAATCTTGCATCAAGAAACTAGTTATAATAAATATTATTAGTGAGAGGGCTGCATACTTACTCGTTCCTTCATAATCTACTAGAACAGGGCCATTTTTGAAATTGTCAATTAACGCATGCGATGCTCCGCCTAACAGAAAAATTCCTAAGCAAGTTGATAGCGGGTGGGCTGTAAATAAAGCGGCGAACGCCAACGCCGATACATTATAAATTTTAAAACTTTTTGCTTTGCTCTGTTCCTGTCTTTTGTTAACGCTGTTTCCTGCAACAGGGTTTGTCTCGCTAGCCACCATCTCTATACCAGCCGAGGATGTCTTAGGATCTGGCTGGTCAATTCCATCTTTGTTCTTCTTAGAAAGTTCTGTTTCTGTGTTAGTAGGCTTTTGGGCCGAAGTACCAGGAGTAGTAACGCTATGAGCTGGTACCTTAGGCGCTGGAGTTCCTATAGCTGTTCCGGTTGAAAACACTGCAGGGCCTGCAGGCGGTGTAGGACCTTTAAATATACCGCCGAGGTAGTCAAAGAATCCTATAATCGGAACTATTAAACTGTATATTCTACCTTTTCCGAGAAGTCTTTTAATCTCTGCTCTTGTCAAATAAGCTAACCTGTGATGCCTATCTCCAATATTCTGACGATGCTCCTCAAGAAGATTTTGCAATTTTTCTCGTAACATCATCCAACTAGATACGTCTTCTGGCAATTCTGTTAACTCTTCTAATTCGGGAGTCAACCCTGATAATAAACGTAACTCATCTATTAATCCGTCTCTTGTCGCTGCTTGTTCGTCACTTAACCTTTCTTCAGATCTAAGATGGTCTAATTCTCTTTCTATCTCTGCGCGGCGAAACAAACGTGGTAAAAGACCCTGCCATCCTGCTCGCAATTCCTCTGGCAAACCATCTCCTCTCCGAAGATTTTCGGGTAAATTTCTACCTGCGCGCAGATTGTTTAACGATTCATTAATATTGCTGCGTAAACTCTCCCTGCGTTGCAATATCACTCTTAATTCGCCTTCAAACGCTGGATTATCTGTCTCCATTCTTATTAAGTTCGATATCATACCGTGTCTATAATTAGCAAGTTTTGCAATTGATAAACTCCATCCTCTGGCTGTGAATATAACTACTGTAGCATAAATAACTATCCTGGCCATCAAACTTAAAAGGCCTTTAAAAGGAATATATATATTATAGCCGCCTATCTCACCGCTTATTATCCCGGACATAGGGACTATAATGATAAACAGCTGCCAGAACGTTGCCATCCAGTACATCCTTGTAAATTCGGAAGCTCCTCTTAAGAAATAAGATTCTCTCCTCTCGGCGGGTGTCTTTCTCTTGAAATATAGATTGTTAAGCAAAATCGGCCCTGCTCCGAATAAAACAAGAGCGCCTACAGCTACCATACCTGCTAAGACAGTACTTTCGGGAACAGCTATACTGAATAGCGCCGCTGTCGCAATGCTGGATACCAGTCCTGAGAACCTTACAAGTGGTTCAAAGGTTCCAAGGCTCTTCCCGCGTTTATTCTGGTATATAAAAGGCCCTGTCAGCGCAGAAACACCGATTATAAGGCTTATATAGACCATGCCCAAAGCTATTATGTCTAAGACCGCAAAAGCCCATACAAATAACCCTACAGATACGGCGCCAGCTGCTACAATCCATGCGTAAGAGAGCCAGAAGGTAATGAAGAAATTCTTCAGTTTCTCCATCCTGGTAGCGCCTGATATGCCAAATAAACTTGCCATTCCCTCATCCGCTGGAGCCGCCCTAACCATTGTAGCAAAGAAGTTGCTCACGCCTGAGATAGCCTTTAATACAGAGCCGGCATTTATCCATACTTGAGATCCGCCAAAACGAGCTAAATCAGGGGGCCGGTGCTCTGCCCATTTTCCTACTCCTGCTATAACGCCGCTAGTTCTTATTCTCATAAGCAGTGAGTGAATTACTAACACTTGGTTCATAAAGAAAGACCACGTATAGAATACAAGCTTTAATCCTACAAAGGCACTGGAACCCATCACTATAAATATCGGAAGGGATAGTATGCTGAATACTGCCAGAGGAGCAAGCAAGAAGAAATCACCTATTCCAAATCTAAGCTCTTTTGTAGCAAGGGGTACTTTTCCAAATAAAAATTCTTTCTGGACAAATATGTTCCATAGAAGCTGGACAAAGCCGCTTGCCCATCTCACCCATGAACCCCAAAACTGTCCGAATGTTATCTCGCGCATCTTTACATAGTGCACTTCTCCTACGGTACCGGCTACAGGGATCTTGCCTCTCATCGCGGCGTTAATGCCTTCATACCAAGCCCTTAATATATCCTCACTTATAGCATCAAGAACATATGGAGACCCTGGGAAACTTCTGCCGCCTTCAGATAGATAAAAGCTAAGCGCCTGATTAAAACCGTAGCTTTGCGCGCCGCCCCAGCCATAAGCTCCGGGAGAATTAAGCGCACCTTCTGCTGCTACAACCGAATAGCCGAATGATGTCTCGGCGTTTTCCGATATCACTGCTCCGGCTGTTTCACGCGTATCTGTAGTGCGTCTTTCTCCGACCACACTGACTACAACACGCTTGCCGCGTGAACTCCTCTCCATCTGCTCAAATTTGTATAACTGATCAAATAAACGCTCTGGCCAGCGGGTTATCGCGTCCCTGTCGATAACAAGCTCCGCGATCGTACCTTCCTGGACATAAGGCTCACAATGGGTCTCTGAACTTACTTTATTGACACCGCCGTCGTTTAAAATAGCGACTGACACATTCTTTTGCGGACCGCCCGTATACTCATCCCATAATTCGGCTATCCTCACGCGTATATTTTCCTCGTTTGTCCCCCGGTGGTTTATGTTGTTGCTGTCTATTAGCATCAATTGCACAGGCTCGATTTTATCGCCTAAAGATTTAGCGATCGATACAAGAGTCAAAGCAGAATGGTAGCTCGAGCCTCCTGTAGCCATACGCACTGATATATACCTTCTTATAATAAATCCAGCCAGAACATCAGGACTGCCAGGCGGTATATCATCTGTCCGTAATACAGCTATTAATGCGGGATTTGCAGCTTCAAAATTATCAATCGCATCTAATAAACCTACTATTACTGTGTCATCTTCTACATTATAATCCAAACCCGTAGCCTTTAACTCTGATTGGATATTTATTAAATCATCCGTGTACGTTGTTTTAATGCGCCTCCAATCGGTTAGTATGCTAGGTATAATATCTATAGCTATCATAAACTGGTTAGAATTTAATAGGTTCTCCAAATTCCGCAATGTATTAGCATCTGTATCTGTAGTTAAGTTGATAGCAATATCTCTGTTATTGAACTCTTTTTCATAATCAGTTAATGTATTTATTGCTATTAGTCTGGCTCCCGCTTTTGCGGGATCGGTATTGTCCCTGTCTTTTAGCAACTTCCTAACGCTCTGCATAATTCCTTTGGCTGGCTTAGGCGCGGGCATTAACTCTTCCCTTGCCACAAACTTAACAACCATGCGTTTAGTTATGCGGTCTTGCTCAGCGCTCCTTTTTGGTTTGCTTAAATACTCTGATCCCGTAATCCAACCCTTGAAATAACGGACAAAGATTATAACTGCACTTACTACGCTCATTAGAAGCAGCATTATGCCATAGTGGCTCAATATAAGGCTTATGGTAAACTGTAGGACACCGAGCATGCTCTGCGTTGCGTTTACTCCAAACCTCTGATCAAACCAGCTGTATACACTTAAGCCTGTAAATATGCCTACAGCCAAATACGCGAGCTTCCATAGAGCATAGAAGGCATTTGTCCTTATGCCATCCCAGTAAGCGGAAGGTGTAATCCAGTATTTGACAGTGGTTCCGAGCATAGACTTAGCAGAGAATAACCTGAATAAAGCCTCGAATCCTAAAACTGCAATCATTGTAAACATAATTGCGCCGTATTCTAAACCTATAAGATTAAAGGCGCTGACCAGTACCACTCCTACGGCAAAGGCACCTAATGTGCCTATTACGCGCCTGGTGAGCCTAACCCAGAAGCCTTCGCCCTTTAGGATAAAAGAGGAGAAGAGCATGGCGCCAATGCCGGAAATAATATATGAAGCGCTGCCTGATAATTGCTGATAGATATGGGTAAACAGTGTCCAGCTGCCTGTCGGGGCGTAAGGTTCATAGCTTATATAATTGCTAAAACGGCCTAATAGTTTTTGGACCATCGGGCTTGTAAAATCACTATGCAATACAGCAACGAGTACAAAGACCAGTGACAGGGGAAGCAGAAGCCTTCCCAGCTGTATAAGTATAGGATGGTATACTTCCAGCATCTTCTTTCTTGTCCAGGCCCTGGGCATAGCTGCTTTTGATACATCAGCTAAGTCTTGCTTAATAACTTTTTTTAACTTATTTTTTTCTTTTTCTATCTCTTTTATTTCTTCCTTACTGTTATCTCTGTCGTCTGCATTTAATTCCTTTAGTTTCTTTTTTACTTCTTCCATATCTTTACTGAGATCTTTCTTGTCTGCATTTAGTTCCTCTAAGTTAGGCCTAATACGGTTGCTTAGTGGTACTAAAATATCTCCAACCTCACCATCAAGGCACTCTCTTAGCGGTTCAAGGACCTCTTCAAGCAGATAATAATTCATTAGCGTAACCAGGTGGTATCGTGGATTTGTGTAGAATATATCATCCTTGTCAGGTCTTATATGGAATATTCTCCTAAGCCAGTACCATATAGCTTTTTTGCCATTTTTTGCTATACTTTTAACATTTTCTTTCCCATAAAACTCCATTAACTTGCGCATCTCATAGGCGACAGCTATTGAATACCCCCTTACCATATCCTGAAGCTCGGCATCAAAGGCTGTCCCTGCCCTTTTTCGCGTTAAAGCGACGATAGCTACTAAGGCGTTGAGCGAAATGACATCCAGTGTATATGGTTCTATCGGGCCTTTAGCGAGCTCGTCATTATAAGGTATGTGATATACCCTCCGCCCGGGAGTATATCTGGGTATGCCTAATGCATCAGCCATGAATTGCTTTGCTTCTACTATATCAGATTCATCAACAGGATGGCGAGGACGAGGCCTTATCTTTTCTCTAACATAAGAATAAACCCTTGCAACGCGGCCCGTAATAAGATAGTTAAGCACTGACAATAATACAAATATTCCGGCTGCGGCAAGGGCCAACCACAAGATAATCCTTCTCTCCTTAGGCAGTTCTACTTTTGAGATATTATCTATCGCCTGCCTGATAGTTTCGGTCTCTGCTTTTTCCGATGTAACCAATGATTCGCCTTGCTTAACTTCCGGTACTGTTATATTTTTGGCATTATCAACAGCGCTCTCAAGCTCTTCTGTTTTTTCCGTAATAAGTTTATACGGGCTTGTTGATTTCTGTATATAACTCATCTGCGCTGATAGCGCAGGAGATATTGGCCATTTATCCTTATCTGTTGTAAAGAGCGTGAATCCCAAGCCCGATTCCACTCCTTTTTTACTGTCAATATCCTTCGGGTTAAGCCCGACAACATCAGACAGCAGGCCATTCTCATTGACCTGGTAATTATTTATATGTAGGGCTGCCCATTTTTCAGCATCGTTATTACCTATAAGCTTCGCGACACGTAGAAAATGCGCGGTTGTCTCTGTGGAAATAACATCTCCCTCGTCTCTTCCAAAAACCTGGCTAAAATCAAGCCCCCACAACCCGTCTATAGTGACCCCGTGGCTCTTAGCAAGATTACGCAGCGTCTTCTGTAAAACCTCATTCTCTACGCCCAGCTCCTTTGCCGCTTCAATGGCCCAGAGGCAGCTCTCTGCCGAAATCCATGGTTCAGGAGTAAGGGCCTTTGTTTTTCCAAATACATCCTGGATCTCCTGTATGCCACGGGGCACAAATCCTTTTTCCCGCAAAATAGGCAATATGTGTCTTTCCAGCCAGTCGCCCTGTTCTAAAAGTGCCTTTTTAACTTTAGCTGCAAAATCTATATCTATAGCTGCACCTTCGCCTGAAAGCTTCTCAATCATAAGGTTTAATTGATCCAGCAACAGATATGCCTTTGAATTAGTAGTGGTCGAATAATATAGCGGTTCAGCCCATAAACCTTCTTTTGATTTATGCACAGGTTCATACCTGCAGAAGCCGGCATGGCCGTTTTCCCAGAACCCTAAAACTGTCTCCAATAGATTCTTCCCTAAGGCCCAGTAGCGAGAATCTCCTGTTTCCTTTGCTGCCTGAAATGCTGCCATAGTAACGGCGATCTGAGACTCTACCGTTACCCTGGCTGTCTCCGCGCCCTCTCTTTGCGTGCTATATCTCTTTGGTTCTCCGGTATCAGCGCTATAAGAACTGGCCAATAGCCGGGTGCCGCCATAAGACTTATCCCAATAAAAATCAAGGATCCTTTTCGCTGCCTCTCTCTTGCCAGACTCAAGAAGAGCCGGTATCAACTCTGCTTCTTTCACCGTGTCTACATAATGAGCTGTAATCGTGTTGGGTAAAAGAGATACAAGGCCTGTATTTTCATAGGGAGCGGACATGCTAAGTACTTCGTCAAAATTGAGATTGCGCGTAACTTGAGCCGCCTTTTGAAGAAGCTCCTGACCTTCCCACGGCGATCTACTATATAAGAATGGCTCGACAGGGTTAAGAGAGTCTTTAACCTTTGCAACCTGTTCTTGGGCAGGCATAATAGGTTTTTTTACTTTAGAGATATCTCCGATATAGCGAACAGTGTGGTTACGCCATTGCTCATAAGAGAACCTGTAAAAATTGGTCGCTATTCTGTCTATTATATCTGTCCTCCAGTTTCTGTCTTCTCTTATAGGGAATACGACATTGAAATCTGGGCCAAAGACTACAGCTACGGCTGTTCCGTCATACTTGAAGACATCTACTCTCGGAAGCTTCGCGCCATTCGCGTAAGCATACTGCAACAGTTTATTATTCTGGTCCTTGACTTCATTTAACTCTATAAACTTAAAAGCAGGGGCATTTAGGGTATACTGCGCGCTCCCGGTAAAAAGTTCAAGCACTCTTAAATAGGCATTATATAGCTTTGTCTGCTCGTCTCTCTGTTCAAAACCTACAAGAAGCGTTCTACCGTAAACCAGCACTGTCTTTCTTATATTATGCTCATTCTCCTTAAATATCTTTCTTATAGTCTCTGAATCCTCGGGTAAGATAACATCCTCACTCTTAAGCAACGCCTGGAATATAGCTATCTCCTGTGTGCTTAAGTCTTTCATGTTATCAAGTAAGTCTATAGATAGGTCTCCCCTGCTTCCCCTGTTTCTTACCAGGCCCACGCTTTTTATATTATTATTGAAATCGCATGAGATCTCTACCAGCGGGTTTCCGTCTTTATCAAGCTTCGCAAGATTAAACCTGTTTTTTGACGGTTCTTTAGGATAAATCGTATAATTTTTCACATATGATATGCCGCTCCACTGCGGGTATATTCTCCAGATCACTGTCTCATCCTTTAGCTTCTGATATCTGACTATCTTCTTGTCTAAAAGGTAATAATCGGTCCAGCTGTCGCCTCCCGGAGTTGTCGATGTAGCCGGACGCAGCATCGTGTTTGTATCGATACCGTTTTCTTTAAGCGCGGCCTGTATCTCTGCCTCCCGTGGCAGGCCTTTCAATTGTATCAGTATCTCGCCCGAGCTCTTTGGCTCACCATAGGTAGCCTTCTCCATCCAACGTGGGGTACGTTCAAAATCGCTGCCGCAGATCCACATTGTGCTCTCTTTGGCCTGCCTGGATATACCCTCATATTTATAAGAGGCCTCCCACATGCCTGCCCTGCTTATCCACACCCTTCCGAATGAATCCGCTATAACAACTTGAGGGGCCTTATCACTCTCACCCGTTGTAGTAAGAATCAATTCAGCAGGCATATTATGTATATCATAACGTTCCTTAAGGGTATATTTTCGGGCAACATCATAAACCGCTGTGAAATATTCCCCCGAGGGCAACTTAACAGTCGCGAGGTCCTTCTTTATGTCTTTAGGCAAGATTTCGAGGTCATTGGAATCCGGCTTCTCTGGCTTAATAACTATGCCGGCTTGTATTAATTCACCTTTTATTACCGAGCCGTTATCACTTTTCGGCCGTCTGTATATCTCGGATGCCAGATCGCCCGTTTTTGGGTCCTTTAAACTATGTCTTTTTTCTACAACCTCTATCTTATCCTCCCATATGTTGGCATAAGTCTCGCCTTCAAGGTGCCTAAGATGCTTTAAGTCTGGATTTCTGCGGACCTCTGGGCCATAGATAGCAGTTGCGTTGATTATGCGTTTACCGTCTCTTTCCACTACAATCGGGTGCCCATCTAGTTCCTGAGCTTTCCCGTTAATTTTAAAAGTCTCTGTTATCGTATCGTTCTTTTCAAAATTTAGCGGGACCGTTATGGTGCCGGGTTTATCACCCTCGAGAGGCTTCAGGTTCCTACTTTTTAGATTCCATAGCTTAGTGCCGTCTTTTATCTCCGTATCGGTTATGCTTATATCGCAATCTTTAAGGTCTGCTTCAGGGTCCCCGGACTTTTTCTCTGTATAAATACTCGCTGCCTCAAGCCTTTTGCCCTCAACTATGCCAAAATATCTTACGTGCTTCTCTTCTCCGCTTATAACTTCCGTTTCCTGTAAAACCGAATATTTATCTTTCGAGCCAAATTTAAACGACACGCCAGTATAATATATATAAGATTTCACGTTCGGTTTATTATCCGATAGAGCATCTTTATATGTTTTGCCGTTGGATGTAAGTTCAATCACTTTGGATATCGGATTTTCTTTTATTAAATTCTTTAACGTGGTTTTATCAACTTGCCCTATTTTATCAAACAGGTTTTGCCTCAGTTCCGCTTGGCTTGTTTTCTGTATGCGCCTCAGCACCCCATCTATAATATTGAAATAATAAGTTATGTTACCCGCATAAGTATAATAGTCTATCGGGTTTGCTTCCGGTTCTTCTAGCATCTTGAATTCTTCACGCGATTTGGGTTGCTCGCCGACATCTTGAGTCTTCTCTTTTGGCATGCCTAGATAAATCGCGAGTATATTGCCTCCTTCGTATACACCACCTGTAGCCCTTAGATAGGACACTATATTACTTGCATTCTCCGGCTTTTCAGTATATTTGGTGCTATCCGCCCCTCCTCTTTCTAATTTATAGGTTATGCCGGCTAATGACCCTTCCGGCAGATCGTTATGTCCAAAAATTCTTATTCTGTCTAATCTTTCTTCCCCGTCATCAGATAATATGAATGATATCTTATCGTTGTCATAAACAGTAAATATCTCAATGGGTAAAACACCTGCCTTGGGCTTGATTGAGTTTATTTCATTTTCTGAATCCCTTGAGACAATAACAAAATCCCTGTGGTAAGATTTTGTTATTATTATGCCTTCATATGAGCTCTCGCTTCCTATGCTGTAGCCGACGATGCTATTTCTTAATTCTTCAGTATCTTCCTTGCCCGCGTCTTCGTAATTTATCCCATCATTAGTAGCTAGCATATAACTTATACCCACTATCTCACCCGCATATAAAGCTACGATATTTATACGGTCCTCTCTCAGAAGCGTCTCCCTGCCATCTTTATCCTTATCTTTCTTGAAATACGTTATCTGATTGTCCACAACAGTGGAAATCTCTGTAGCGTTAGCTCCTTCCCTGGGATTGATTAGAGTATCGTTGCTGCTAGAGTCTCTGCTCTCGATAACTGAATCTGCGTCATACGATGCCGATATCATGATATTTTTATACTTCAATCCGCTCCCTATTGTGTAGCCGACGATGCTATCCTTTAGCTGCTGGCTCTTAGGCTCTCCGGCATCTGTATAGTTTTTGCCGTCTTCTTTGAGCTCATAACTTATACCTATTATCTCATCGGCTTCTTTTGCGGTTGTGGCTCTTCGCTCTTCTCTGGCTAAGAACTTATCGCCTTTTCTGTCTTTTAACCATTTGAAGTATATAGCTTCGTTGTTTACTACTGTTGAGATCTCTTTGGTGGTTATGTTCTTTAAATCCTTTAGGCTCTTCTCTCCTCTTGCAACAGCCTCTACATCTTCTTTATCGTATGATGCAGATATTCTAACGTTGTTGTAGAACATATCTGTTCCTATTGTGTAGCCGACTATCTCTTTTTTTCCGTCTACATAGTTTCCCTTATTATCCTTATTTGGATCGGGCTCGAGCTTGTAGCTTATACCTATTACTTCGTCCTCTTTGTTGGCTACAATGGCTTTTCGTTCCTCTCTGGCTAAGAACCTATCGCCTTTTCTGTCTCTTAACCATTTGAAGTATATGGCTTCGTTGTTTATGACTGCAAAGATATCCCTAGCGTTTATCTTATCGTTTGCTTTTTTGACGGTATTATCAGCAGATATTACTAAGTCCGATACATCGTAGGATTCAGCTATCCTTATGTTATTATATCTGTTTTGACCGGCGATGGTATAGCCTGTTATGCCGGATTGCTTATATACGCCGGTCTCGTCTCCATGAGAAACAGGACTAAGCTCATAACGTAAGCCTACTGTTTCGCCTTTTTTCGTCTCCTCGCTAAGCTTAGCTTTTGTTACATCAACGTAGAATATCCCGTCTTTTTCCGTAATATTTCCGTATTCCGCCCCGCGTATCCAAACAGGCTCATCCCCTTCATATAGAGCGAAAATACGCAGTGTATTATTATCCCTCACTTTATTATATGCGTCTCTGGAACTTATGTTTTCGAGAGCCGATATATTAAAGTTGTCAGGCAGTTGTTTCTCTTCCATTACAGAATGGCGTAAGTCCTGCACCTCTACATCACTGACTTTCATCGCTAAACCATTTATAAATTTGGGCAAAATAACAGAGCGGTCTATTGCTTTTCCTTTTTCATCTTTCTTGTAACTGTATGAGCCTATGCGCTTGTTATTGTTATCATATATGGGTTTATGGTAGCCTTCCTTATCCACCATCAGGGTCTCTTTATTCTCGCCATTTATGTCTTTTTCCGCAGTGCTGTATGTGAGTTTCTGCTCCTCGCCGGTAAGGCGGTTTACACGGGTAAAGCCGTATTCTGTCTTATCGTCGCTGATCCAGTGATCCTTAAATACAAGCACAACATTATCTATCCTGGCACCATCTAATATTATGGTTTCGCCTAATTTTCCTTCACTGTCTACTGTAAACGACGGTATAGCCCAGGCAAGGTCTAAAGGAGTATTCGGGATGTAATAGGTGACCAGCCTCTCTTGCTTCTCTTCGCCTAAAAGCTTCCATCCTGCTTCTTTAAATTCGATTACGCCGGATATGGTCCTGCCATCTGTGGTTGTAAAGTCTTTAACGCTAAACTTAAAGACAGGCGTGCCATACTTTGTATGGGCAGGCATACCAGATACTCTAACTTGTTCATGTTGTACTGTTCCGTTAGTTCCCTTTACTATATCCTGAACATCTTTTAATGTAAGAGAATATGGCTTCTCACCCCATTTATGAAATACCATTCCAGCGGTTGCTTTTGTTTTTAGCTTAGCTACCTTTTGAGCACCGTCTTCATTAAGTTCGACTATGGCTACATATACTGTAGCGTGCTCATATTTTTTGTAAGTATCCTCATCAAGAAATACCGGCTTACCTCCAACCAATGTATATAAGAGTATGAGCGTCTTATCGCCTGATGCATCCTTGCTAAAGGCCTCTGTAATATTATTCTGATCCTTGAATACAAAACCTGTAGCTTGCCCTTCTTTGTCTCTGATTCTCTGCAGGCCTTTGATCCAATTTGACTTGAAGTCTTTGAATTTTTTGTCACTGTCCATCCATTCCTTCAGTGTGCCAAATGTTATGGCCTTATGCCTTATCTTCTCTGTAAGGCTCTGCGCTTCTTGCTCTGTAGGGTTGTAAGGTAAATATATAATGCCGTCGTCCTTAAGCATAATATCGAGCATCTTCTGCCGATACTGCGGCGACCTGTTTATTGTCTTCTGGCTTATAACCGCAGCCCCGATAACATCCCGGCCTGATTCATCAAGCAATAGACTTGAGGTATTTTTATTTACGTTTATAGGCTTTCCGTCTTTTGTAATATGCAAAGTATTGCTGTCAGCGCTTACTCTGATGGTAATGCCGTATCTGAACTTAAGCTCAGCGATATTCTCATCAGTAAGCTCTGTAGGCAGAGCGATCAACCTGCTCTCAAATCTCATATCATCTTCTGGCATCCAGCGCGCATCAGGGTCAGGATTTAGCATATCTCTCTCTAGATAATACTTATCACCGCTGAACTCATGGATGACTATCTTGGGCCTGTCAGCAAGCTTGTTAAGTTTAAGCATGTTAAGCTTTAGGGATTCGAGGACCTTCTCTCTTTCGCGCTCTTTCTCCTCAACTGTAAGGTCATTTAGTTCAGGGTTATCTTTAGAAAGGTCTCTATCGCCCAGTATAGATATACCTGATGAGGCAAGGTCTAGATAAGCGGATGATATTATAGAGCCATATGAGTTAGGCGTGACCCAGCCATGCATAGTGGGCACTCCTTGAGCAACCACACCATTAGCAAACATAGCGTATGGAAGGTTTTTGCCTGTAGGCAGATAGTCAGCCCTCTCATTCAAGCGGGTCCTTATTAATGTAGCGAACTCCCTGTAGAGATCAGCTTTAATATTATCGCCTTTGGCTTTAAAGTACGCGCTAAGGGTCTTCACGGCCTCGATAAGTTCAGCTGTCCATTCAACAGATATTATCTTGATAGGCTTAAGCTCTATATTCTTAAAGAGCTCTTCTTTTAGTACCTCGGTGCCGCCTTTAGCCGGGTCAGATAACTCCTCTAAAAGTGATTTGATATAAGTGCCATCTTCGAATTCCTTATAGAATAATGATATAATATCCCTAAAATGCTCTTTATCCCATTTAGCTATATCTCCACCAAATGTATGGGCATGCACATCTACTATATCTGATATCCTCTGCCTGTGCCTTGCCTCTATTACAGCTTTATCGCTGTGTTCTGCGTAGTCTACACCGACGAATCTCTCATCATCGTCATATACACCTGCTCTATTTATAGCTTGCCACAACATCACCTCTGAGGGAGTAAGCTCTGAAAGCGCCTGCTGGTATTGAGGCCTTCCATCGAACTCTCTTTTTGTAAGTTCAACAGCGGTTTTTACCGCGGCTGCCTTTGCTCTATCTGAAGCCTCAAATAAGTTCTCATTCTCTGACGACCTGTAATTATCTATTGTCCGCGGGCTTACGCCTGTGATAGTCCAAAGCGGTATATCTGTAGCAAAACTCCTCTCAAGTATATAGCCTTTATCATAAAGCTCCTTTAATCTTGCTATCTGCTCATCTTTAAAAAGTATATCCATTAGCTCTTTATCGAGCTCGGGCCTCTTCTGACCTTTCTTTAAGCCAAGCATTCCTGCCATATCGTTTATATGTCTTCCCTTTACGCTATCCGCGGCTTTCTGGTTTTTACCTTTATACCCTTTCGCTTCCTCTTCACTGACTGACGCGAATAATACGTTTATCTTTACTACGCCTTCAGGGCTTCCATCTTCCGCAAACCCCTTTATCTTCTTGTAATTCTCATCCCCAAGCAGTTTCTGAAGCTGGGTTTTGTCTTTTTCGTCAAATATAAGCAGGAATTTATCCTTTTCGCATAGCTTTTTTGCCTCTTCGTGTGTAATAGTAATATCAAACGCCTCAAAGAGGGACTTTGCCTTTATGAAGATGCCCTCTTCCCTGTTATAGGTTGTGCCTGCCAGGTAATTCAATGCTCGGCGTTTTTTGATCTCTCTTGTCATGCTCGATGCCTGGTCGGTCTTTTGCATCATGTCAAGATACGCGTAGAGGTCAGTGACATATTCTGTAGGCCTTACAAGATTCTCGACCTCAAATAAGGCCATGCTTACGGAATTGTCGTCGTTCTGAAGCACAACAGCAAGGTCTTCTATATCCTTCGTAATATCCTCATACTCTTTTATCTTCTTCTCATCGAAGGAGCCAGTTTGCTTCTGGTTTCGTTCTCTCTGATATCTTATATAATCATTGAAGAAGAATCCTGCGAATATATTGGACCCTAAGAACGCCTTTTCATCGTAAAAAGGAAGACCGTTTACGTGATACTTATTAAGAAATCCTCCAAAGATCTCATCATAGCCAAACTCGATACACATCCTCTTGTGCTTTCTTGCCAAAAATCTTGCGAGCCTATCAGCAGCGCCCTCAAGCACCTCTGCCTGATATGCGTATCCTGCCTCCCTTGCCCTTCTGGCCGCGTTAAGTATGGCCATGCCTATTACCCCGTTATCATATGTGTAAGATACGCCGAGTTCAGCCATATCCCCAGGATGGCTTAAGAAACTGCCGCTTGGCCTCTGATAATTAAGGACATAGCGTAATGCCTGTGAAACAAAACTAAGCTCTTCTATTTTAGAGCTGGTCATTCCTTCTTCATCTACCTGCGCACTCCTCGGAGCTATACCTTTATTAAACAACAAGTATCCGTAACGGTCAGCTAGTATGCTTCTTATCCTTTCGTATTTATCGCGCGCTACAAAATCTTCAGGCTTTTTGCCCCAGAGTACACTGCTTATGCCTGCGGTAAAATCAAACCTATCTTTTTTATTGGAGATGTTTTTGTATGAGACGCCTAAATCGCCTATAAAGCCCCCGGGTAGAGGAGATACGAATCTTGTGTCTACCTGGCCATCCGGGCTATAGGGATCCTGTGAGTATAAGACGCTTATCTGGCTGTGCCCAGGAAGCTTAACTTGCGCGCCTGCGGTTATCCTGTGGAGCTCATCATTAAAATCTATCCCACCGCTTACGGTTATTGTCTTTGTAAGAGGCATCTTTCCGCGTATCCTTGCGAAGACCTCCTCAATGGGCGCCCACCTGCTCTCTTCCTGCTCACCGGCAATAGCTATATATAGAGATCCGTCGTCTGTGTTTCCGTCAGGACCTGTGAATAGATAACCCACGCTTCCTGATGTAAGGTCTTCATGGACACCTATTCTGCGGGGGATGAGTATCTCTTTTCCTGTTATAGGGTCATGGGCTATTATATCTTCGATTTCACCTCTTGATGCCCTTAACTTGGAAAGTTCTATGACTATATGGCGCCTCTTGCTCTCATCACGGTCAATGACTACTCTTATATTGCCGCCGTTTGAATCAATGTCAGTGCCCTTATCCGGGAAAATCATATAGCCGGAGCCGCTTATATGCAGGTTTCCGTTCGCATCAAAAGCAAAGGTGTCAGCTAAGAGATATTCTCTGGTCTTCTCTTTTATATATTTTGTCTTATCATCCTGCTCTGAAAGTGCTCCCTTGAATTCATACTCTGTTGAATCTAAACGCAGCGCCAGGAAGTTGTTTGTTATAGCATCAAACAGATGGCTGCGCCAGCCCAGGCCGCGCGCAAGTGTTTTGCGTGAGCCGGGATTTACACTCATAGTACCTGATATAATATCGAAGTGCTGCCCAAGAAGAACAGCTGCATCTGTCTGTGTTATCAGGGTGCCCATTGTACTGTCTGAGTTAAAGGCGCTGTATAATGAGAGGAGATACTGGCCGTCGCCCATATTGTTGCCCAGAACATACTGGCCTGGCCATGCCCTGTTCTCTCTCCCCACCCCTGCGCAGTTATCGAGAAGATCCTTTAGCTGTTTATCCGTCGCTAAGAACGGCTCTATGCGCGGTGTCACAGCCGCGATCCTTGAGGCAAAATCATCTACTGTAGCAAGAGCCTTTTCCTTATCTTCATTTGGAAAGTCGGATTCATCTGCCGCCTCTATAGCCTTCTTTAGCTCTTTTCTTATCTGCCATATCCTTCCGTTTAAGGACTCATTCTGCATATTGCGAAGCTCTCTACCCTTTGCCTCAAGCATCTTTCTGTCTCTATCAAGCTCCACTCTAAGTTTATGGACCATCGCGATATTTTCGCTTGAGCTAAGAAGCGCTTCAATAGCCTCCTGTTTGGAAGAGCTGAATTTCTCAAGATTATCCAGGACTTTATTTATAGTAGGCACATAATATATCTCTTCATATTCTCTTGCTGACTCATCCCAACCCTTTGCCTCATTATAAAAAGGTATCAAGCCTTCTATAGCCTTCTCCGTATCTACTATCCCCTGCTCTGCCTGTCCTTTGGCAAACCCAAGGTCTGAGAGATACATCTCAAGAAGTCCTATCTCTTCCTCGTTAAGCGCATCATGCTCAGGATTTGCGGGGTCAAGCAGCCACTCGACCGCCGCAATCTCAGTTTCAACGGCAACAATGTTTGCCTGAAGAGTAGCTATATGGCCTTCCGCGGCATCGAGGTTCTGGCTATAGTCCTGGAAAAGCTCTCTTGCCTTTGTTATCTTCTCCTGCGCCAGGGCAGCTGTCCACTTTCTGGCCGCATCTATCCTGTCTTTGGGTTTCATATTCGAACCTTCATCATACCAGCTTAAGTCTGCAAACGCCTTATTATCTGTAAGGCGGCCGAGGCGTTCTTTTAATATCTTGACCCTTTCGGTGGCTCCCCATCCTGTCTCTATCTCTATCTGCTTATTTAATACAGCAACATGGTAGGTATACCATTCCTGGTAGTTTCTTATAAACCACGCCATATAGTATTTTGTAGCCAGGTCAAAGGTTATCTTTTCGTTGGCTATAGATATGCTGCGGTAGAACTCCTTGGCTTTTTGGGCATCGAGCTCATTAAAGGCGATTGCCTTCTGTTTGTATCTCTCAAGGTCTTTCAGATATGAGTCAAAGCGTATGCGCATCAGATCTGACTCAAGAAGGAATGATCCTATATCGCCCATAGGGTTACCCTGCAGCTGGTTAAATTTTAAAAGGGCCCTCTGCGCGGTCATATTCCCCTCTAAGCGTTCTAATAGATCTACATCGACAAGATGTCTTATCTTCTCCTTATAATCCTTGTTCTCATCCTTAAGTCTGTCGAGTATGCCTTCGATGCCTTTCTCAAGCAATGGGATGCTCTCTCTGTCGAGATATGTCTTCCTAATCGACTTTCTTTCCTCTACGCGGGCTGTAAGCCGTGTGGCTGTCTCAACAGCAGAACGCAGCCTTTCGAGTTCTTTTGCGCCTGCTTCTTTCGCTCCTGTTAAAAGGCCCTCCTGCCTGCTGCGCATAAGCCTCTCTGCCTTCATTGTAGGCTCTATTATCGCGGGCATCAGCGCTGTTGTGCCATCCGTGCCTACTACCTCTTCCGCATAGTCCCAGGTTATTATAGTACCTGGCTGTAATACGTCGACAAAATCCTCGCCGAATTGAAGCTTGATAAAATGCCCCTCAGGTATTATGAAGGCATTTTCCATAATTGAATCGTATTCGTCCTCTTTTATTATCGAATGGGCCTCGCTTAAGCCTTGTATCTTTAAGAGAGGCAGCTCACGCTTCATCTGCGTTTCGGTCCTTTTTTCAACGATGGCGAAAGGCTTTTTGAGCTTTTTATCTTTATTAAACTCAAGCCACTCGTCCTTTAGATACATGTTGCCGCCCTTTGCATATTTCTCTTCTGTGGTGATAAGTGTGCCTTTGGGCACCATATCCTCTTTTATGGTGCCTTGGTCATAGTAGTAGTATTTGGTATCTTTTTTTAGTTCTTTTATGTCTTGAGGCTTCTTCTTGTCAGAGGCCATGATCCTACTGATGCCGTTATTAAGATTTCCGTTATATATGATCATCTCTATATGGTCATTAACAAAATCCTCAAGCCGCCTTATTACATTCTCTATGCTGTATACTATAACGCCGAGGCGCGGCTTTCCGTCAGGCCCAACGGCCAGAGGATAATAAGGCGTGCCCTCATCCATGATGGGGTTGCCGTCTTCATCGATCTGCTTGGTGTTCTTCTTGGCGTCTGTTATGGCTGTCAGTTTTCCGGAAGCCCAGAATGCCATGGTCGACTGGCCTTCGGGAAGGACCATCAGTATCTCGCCTGTCTCAGGGTCTACAATACATGTATGGCCTTGCTCCATATGCTCCTGAAGTTTCACGGCATTTTCCAAACCATGTCTGTTCGTCAGCAATGCTACCTCGCCGGGCCTAAGCCACTCATTTACCTGGTCTAATTCGAGGAACTTCTTTGTCTCGGGGAAGAACTTATCTATTACAAGAAGGGCCTCCTGCCTTCCGTATTCCTCGATCGTGCCGTCCGCGTTGACATAAAAGATGTGCCTGTTGGGATTCTCGGGCTTGGCAGCTCCTCTACTTTGGTATAATACCTCCGCGTCATCACCCAGCTTTTGCCTGGCTTCATCATCGGTTGACTGGTTTACTATACGCATCTGGCCCGCGTCTGTCTTATAGATCTGTAGAGGGTTGTTTACATAATAATAATATATGGGGGGCTGGCCGTTTTGTGTCGGGTCAGATATATAGATACGGCCCTCTTGGCCAACTACTTTTTTTACTTTACGCCCGTTGGCCTTTTTTTCAAGAGCAGCGATAAACCCAGCAACGTTGCCTCTTCCTGCTTCTATATTAATCTTCTCCTCCTGCACTATCTCATACCAGCTCAACGCCTTATCTATGGTCTTCGGTTTCCATGACCTAAAAGCCCTCATGAACCTCGCCATCTGCGCGTATGATACCTCTCTTCTATAGATACTTATCCTTCCCTCTTTATCTTTGACTATCTTAAAGGTCATCTCTTTATTGTCTTTATCCGTGGCCTGAATTATTGTCTCGCCGCGCGGGGTAATCTCTTTTACATCAGGCGTTCTTTCTCCAAGCGCCCATTCTATTACGCCGGCCTTCCTTCTGTTGTTCTCAATATATCTTCTTAGCTCTTTCTCTGTCCTAAACCTCATAGTCTCATCTATCCATCTGGCATGGCCTCTTGCGATAAAATGGACTGTGTCCTTATCAGCTTTAAATGCCTCATCTATAATAGCGGCCGCTGTTGGCGAAGGCTGAGGCAGGCCATCAGAGAAGTTTCCTGTTATACGGCTGACTAACTCAACGGCTATACCTAAAAAGTTAAGGGTGTCTTTTATTTGTGCGTCTTGTTTGCCTGGTCTTATTGTACCGTCCGGCAATACTATAGAGTTTATCAACTGGTCAACGCCGATTAGGTTTCGATGGAATGATACACCGCCATTCATCATTTGCTCTTTCAGGTGGTCACTTTGAAGTATCTTTTTAAGAGCTACGCTCATAGGGAAAGCTACGTTTGCTAATTTAGCAGTATCGTTCGCAAGGCCGACAGCTAATGATGCAAATTCTACATAAGGGTCAGCATCTCCTGCCACATTTATGGCTACAAGATTATTATCGTCGAGTGGGTATGTATATAAAGGCCCTCTGGGGTCTGAATTAAAATAGAAACCGAGTGTCGCGGTAATGCCGCCCATATTTTTATTCATGAGATGCGAATTCATATAGTAGCTTGTGAGCGCTTTTTTGTTTGAAAGCTCTAATCCCAGCATATTATTAAAGGCTTTTTCTAGGTCTACTCTGGCTTTTTCGTAATTCTCGTAAGCTGCCGGGGTTGTTAAAAGCAGCCTTTTGGCTTCTTCCGACGCTCTCTGCCACTCTCTTATCTTATCTCTTGCATCGGCTACTGCCTTCTCGCCTGTCGGGTCTGTATCTTCCACAGCCTCCGGCGCAGAGGAATAGCCTTCTCTTGCCATGCCTTCTCTCTGGCTAATTCTTGAATTAAACTTCTCAAGCTGTTCCTCTAATATCTCTTTGGCGCTCTTAAGCCTTTCTACCTTCTGCTCCTGCGCCGCCTGTATCTGCTTAACCTGGCTGAGGTCCTTAGTCAGCTCCTCTGACCTGTCCTTAAAGAGATCCAGTTTTTTATCTACCAATGGGGCTTTGATTTCGGGTACATCCGCTTCCGCTACCTCTTTAAGCCCGGCCGTAAGTGCCTGTGATCTGATAAACTCTCTTATCTTTCCTATCTCATCACTGACCTCTACAGCCCTATTATTGGCAAGATTAAAAGCAACCTTTCTAAGCCCTGCTGAGAGTATAGACAGCTTATCCAGATATAGTCTGATAGCCTTGTTTACATCCTCATCACTGCGGGTCCTAACCTTCCTCTGGCTATTCGCTGCCTGGTTAAATACTTCGTTCAGTTCTTTCTGAAAATCTTTTA